>JAQYWO010000476.1 GCA_029379215.1 Rhizonema sp. PD37 | reverse complement strand
GTATTATCACATCTGACAAAATGCGTCCCTTTATACCTTACGGGGTAGCTAGTGGCGACATCAACGGCAAGAGCGCGGTCATTTGGAGTCGTAGCGACCGCACTGCCCGAATGATTGTAGAATATGCTACAAATGAATCTTTTCGTGGTGCGCGGCGTATTTTCGGACCAACTGCCCAAGAAGCTAATGACTTTACATCACGGCTTTATCTCAACAACTTGCCACTAGGTGAGCAAATATTTTATCGGGTAAGTTTCCAAAATACAGCCGAGCCAAATATCTACAGTGCTCCTGTCACAGGTACTTTCCGAACAACCCCTGCAAATCGACGAGATATTCTCTTTGCTTGGTCTGGGGATACTGCCGGTCAGGGATGGGGTATTAATCCGGAGTTTGGTGGTATGAGAATTTACGAGTCTATCCGAAAACTCAATCCAGACTTTTTCATTCATTCTGGCGACAACATCTATGCTGATGGTCCCATCCAATCAGAAGTTCTGTTAGATGATGGCAGTATTTGGAAGAATGTCACCACACCAGAAAAATCAAAAGTCGCAGAAACTATAGAAGAGTTTCGTGGTAACTATAAGTACAACCTTCTCGATGAAAATATCCGTCGCTTCAATGCCCAAGTTCCCCAAATAGTGCAATGGGACGATCACGAAACTCGTAATAACTGGTATCCCGGACAAATCATCACTGATGACTCTCGCTACACAGTCACCGACGTTTCTTTACTATCAACGCGAGCAAACCAAGCGTTTCTGGAATACACTCCCATTCGCTTGAATAGAAAAGACCCGAAGAGAATTTATCGCTCATTCAACTATACTGAGTTACTGGATATTTTCGTGCTTGATGAGCGCACTTACCGAGGACCGAATACAGAAAATCGCTCCCCAGTAGCAAGTGCAGACACCGCATTTATTGGCGGTACTCAAGTGCAGTGGTTAAAACAACAGTTGCAGAAGTCAACAGCAACATGGAAAGTCATTGCTAGTGATATGCCGATTGGATTAATAGTTCCAGACGGTCCAGTTAACTTTGAAAACTTCGCCAACGGAGATGGTCCGCCCTTAGGACGCGAACTCGAACTTGCCGATTTACTACAGTTTATCAATCGAAACAATATCAAGAATGTTGTCTGGTTAACTGCAGACGTGCATTACGCAGCCGCACATTATTACGATCCCAATAAAGCACAGTTTAGCGACTTTAAACCATTCTGGGAGTTTGTTGCAGGTCCTCTCAACTCTGGTACGTTTGGTCCAAACAAACTCGACAATACTTTTGGTCCCCAGGTGAAATTTAATGGTATACCATCAGACTTAAAACCAAATCGACCTCCAAGTGAAGGTTTTCAATTCTTTGGCACAGTAAAAATTGACAATTATACAGAGGTAATGACAGTTACACTGTATAATTTGTTCGGCGAAAACCTCTACAGTGTCAACTTGCAGCCAGAAAGATAGCTCTTATATCTTGTTCAGATAATCTTTTAACAAAGAACGGACGTAGTAGGGGCTCTCGGCTGAGAGCCCCTACCCAAGATTTCAACAACCGCATAATTAATTTTCACTTTCTTAGACTCTTGCAAAAACTACTTGGAGTCAGCTAAAAGTAACTTTTATGTCTACTAAAATTTTGCTGATAATACCAAGCTGAAAAAAATGCGCTCCCAATGCTTAAATCGTTCAAATAGATGTAATTGCAGCTTGGCATCAGTGATACTCTAGTGTAGTCACTCAGGGG
The DNA here is from genome assembly GCA_029379215.1 of Rhizonema sp. PD37. Taxonomy (GTDB): domain Bacteria; phylum Cyanobacteriota; class Cyanobacteriia; order Cyanobacteriales; family Nostocaceae; genus Rhizonema. The sequence goes on along the minus strand of JAQYWO010000476.1, from coordinate 2,636 downwards.
GAGTAACGTGACCACTGTAGCTGAAAATCAAAGTGAGACTTGGCTGTGCTTGGGACTCGCCTTTGTTGGCGGCTACGCCGATGCAGCTAGCTATATCCTCGCCGGAACCTTCACCGGACATATCACAGGGAATTCTGTTCTGGCGGCTGTCAGTATTGCCAATGGCGATTGGTTGCTCACCATTAGTCGATTTTTGGCAATCGGTGCTTTCTTGCTGGGAACTCTTTTGAGTTCAGGAGTGGATGGGCTAGTCAAACGTAAGCTATCAAAATCGGAACTCACCGTTGCACTTTTCTTAGAAGCAATTCTGATTTTCATTGCTGCTAGTTTTGGGATAGATTTTCATCAGGCACTCAGGCGAGAGTTGTTTATTATTTTTATGTCCCTGGCTCTCGGATTACAGAATGGTGCCTTGAGCAAAGCTAATGGTATTAGTGTCCATACTACTTATGTTACTGGCATGGTCACCACGCTCCTGGAACATGAATTTGATCTGATTAAATCTAACCGAGAGCATCGGCGCAGAGTTCTACCACAAACGCTGCCTACTGACTTCACTTTTCGCCTTCTCTCCACAATGTGGCTTGCTTTCTTTTTAGGAGCCGGGGCTGGAGGTGCCATGGGATTCTACTTCATAAGCTTCACGATATGGGGAGTTGGTTTTTTGGTACTATTGCTAGCACTGTTTAAACTACGAGTGTCTCAAAGGGTTTCTCACAACAGGCAAAGGCAACTCTGATAGAGAAAGTGTAGAAGGTAATTTGGTCGTTTTAGACCTTTGAGGATTATCGCTCTTCTGGGTGGCGATCGCTTTAGTAGTTTGTTAAGAAATAGAGTGATTCTCAGTTGTGTGTCATAGATAATCGCCCTCACAAGGTGCCCCTCTCCCAAGTTTGGGAGAGGGGTACATGATAATATATCTGAGGGTATTATGTATGTGATTTAAATGAGAAACTTTCTATTTTATAAATAGAGTTTCAATCCCTAATAAAGAGTAGGTATAGTTTCAACTTTTGGTAGTGTGCGATCGCTTACGTGAGATTGGGTTTCAATCCCTAATAGGGAGTAGGTAAAGTTTCAACACTATCACTGGACAAGTACAGTTCTCACTATCTCCTGTTTCAATCCCTAATAGGGAGTGGGTAAAGTTTCAACATGTTCTAAGATATTTTCCTGCTGGCTTACGTCCGTTTCAATCCCTAATAGGGAGTGGGTAAAGTTTCAACGGACATCCTAACAGGATTACTCAAGAAGACTCTGTTTCAATCCCTAATAGGGAGTGGGTAAAGTTTCAACTGCTCTAATCCCAAAGCCATGCTGTATTTGGTTTTCAAGGTTCTTTTGCGCGGATAGAACAATCATAGCATGATTTATCTTGGTTTGTGTCATGACAAATGGCTGAAATCCAGTCGTGGTATGGAGCGCGGGTACTTTGAGCGGAAATATTGCCGTAAAACCTTGCAGCGTTTGAAGTTCAGCCATTTTTTTTGAGCACCTACTCATCCGCGCATCATGAGCGGCGAAAATGCTCTAGTCATTCGGTTGAAAGCTCCAGATTAGTGTAATCATACCAAAAAATCAGACACAAAGAAAATAAAAGCGCCTGCGATGTGAAGACGGCGATCGCACATAACGCTCATGCTGGACAAATCGTGAAGGATGGAACTATCTAGATGTAGCGCAGTTCGTTACAGGTAGGAGTTTTAAATTCTCTCTAAACACAGGTGCGAGAGCCTGCAATTTGTCATAATTAAGAAGATATTTTGTTTGTAGTTGCCTCACACTTGCCAATTATGCAATGCGAACTATGTGAAAGAGAGATGGAAAATTTGACTGTCCACCACTTGGTTCCACGACAAAACACCAAACGTAAAAAACTTGACCCAGGTCCAACAGCAAATATCTGTTCTGCTTGCCATCGCCAAATTCACGCTTTATTCGACAATAAACTACTGGCTAAAGAACTGAATACTCTTGAGCGACTAAAAAAAGAGCCACAAATGCAGAAATTTTTGGGTTGGGTAAGAAAGCAACAACCGCATAGGCGGATATCAGTCCATCGTTAAATATAAAGGGTTGTAAAAGTGCGATTGGGTGAGAGCTTATCCCGATTCGACCAAATCCCATTTTACATATTGTAGTCTGAATGTAGTAAACACTGAGGGCAAATGAAATATTTGCAGTGTGATGAGGTAATATCAAGAATTACTGTTTGGCGATCGCCCAGGCTATACTCTTAGTATACGGTGGACTAGCCAGACATAGCACAACAGATTCCACGCTGGACAATTAACGAAAGCCACTGTCGCGAAACCTGAGTAAGTTGCTCCCTTCAAAAACACTGTCCTTTTTAAATGTGAGTTTTACTGATTCTGTGTTTCCTGTGAATATATATGCTGAAAGCGCCCTCCAGTTATGGAAGGCGCTTTTACAATAGATAGACGCGATATCTACCGCGTCTGATAATAATTAACCGTTGATTGCAGGAGCGCTGAGTGCGACAGGTGCAGAGTCACCAGCAGCCAAGTCAAGAGGGAAGTTGTGAGCATTGCGCTCGTGCATCACTTCCATACCCAGGTTTGCGCGGTTGATGATGTCTGCCCAGGTGCTAATCACGCGACCTTGTGAGTCAATCA
>JAQYWO010000475.1 GCA_029379215.1 Rhizonema sp. PD37 | reverse complement strand
GGAGAGGAAAAATTTAAATATAGAGAACAACTGGGTCTTATAGAAAAAGAAGGATCTATTAAATTTGGAATTAAGTTTGGAGAACTATGTTTTAATTTTAATAATGGATGTATGCCTTTGAATTTACGTAAAATACCTACAATTGAAAAAGCTTTTGGATTAGGCTCATTTACAGGAACCGATAAATATCCTAAATGGCAATTTAGGGTTAACGATAAAAAAAGGTCTACACTGTTTGGTTCTCTTACCGAGCAAGAACTTGGAATCATGTTGCTCGAAAACACTTCTTGTTTAGTAGAAACTACTTTTCAAGTCAATGTTAACAGTAATAATTTGGGAGTGATTGAGCAAGAGGGAGTGTGGGATGATGGAACTAACAAAAAAGTAAAAGAAACTAAAATTCGCGCTTTTTTGAAAAAAGTTGTAGAACCTAAAATAAAAGATTATGTGAGCAAGGTTGTATTGAAATATGACTCAACCATTAACTCCTGAAGAACTTACTGAGCTATTTCAAAAAATTGAAGGTGAACAAACAGGACGGCTATCTGAGTTAGCAAAGCTTGCTGGACTTGATTTAGCTGAAGATTATATAGGTGCAGACTTAAGTCATGAGGATCTTAGTGGAGATAATCTAAGTAATGCAAATTTCAGTGACACTGACTTAAGTTATGCTAACTTAACTGGTGCCAATTTGAGCAACGCGAACCTAAGTCATGCCAATCTAAGTCATACCAATCTAAATAACGCGAATCTAAGTCATGCCAATCTAAATAACGCCAACTTAAGTCATGCTAATTGTATAAAAACTAATCTTATTGATGGAAAAAATATAACTACTTGTAACGTACTTCGGACTGTGATGATAGCAACTTTGGGGCTGTCTGAAAAAGAAATTTTTACTTTAAAGCAGCAAGGAGCAATTATTGATGAAGCTGAAGTGATCAATGAAGTATTGAGTATTTCTGCTCGGGATGCACAAGCTGTAGCTTACTATACAGGTTTTGGAGAGGAGCAAATTGCAGCACTAGTAAAGCTAAGACGTGCAAAAGGCTTCGAGAAACGCAATCTCACCATTACTTCAGAGCCGGAAAAACTGGCGCAATATTGGCGATCAAGGCTTTCAGATGAGTGTTCTGAACAAAGCGAAACTTCCCGAGAAAGTATTATTTGTTGGTTGATAGGAAACGATTCAACACAGTTTGAGATACTTAACCTCTATGAACAGAATATCGCCAAGCAAGCGATGGAATATCGCTATCGAATTTTAGCGAAACGTTATTTGGGACAAACCAAAGAACGTGCTTATCGCAATCTGATAACTCGGTTAGGGAGTTTAGTTACTTTACGTAACAAGATCCAAACTTGGATCTCCCTAAGTCGTGATCGCCAACGGAGCGTGTTGGATGTTGTACAAGAAGTCTTGCAAGAGTTGCTGCAAAGCGATACTTACGTACTGAATCAAATGGTTTTTATTTGCGAGTTAACAAGTGATCGAAAGTTGCAAAATGCGTTGCTGTTCGCCAGTGTAGAAGAATATTGTTTGCGACCAGTACGCAATCAACCTCTACTAGTTTATCGCTTTGTGAATTATCTGCGTCAGACTCAGCGTGGTGGCTTAACACAAGTGCCAAGCAGTGACAATGTTCGGCTAGTCTCTGAAGAAGTTCTTACAGAAGACAATGATAATCCAGTAAATTTGCTGGATTATCAAGCAGTCACAGAATATCTGGAAACACAAGATCGTGAAGATCAACAGGCACTGCGTCAGGAAGTCAAACAGGAGTTTGAAAACTATTTACTAGAAAATATTGGTTTGGACGCTGTGGAATGGTTGCGGCTTTATCTACAAGGTAAGTCTCAGGATGCGATCGCTAAAAAATTAAATAAGCCGATTAATGAAGTTTACCGATTACGAGAAAAAATTAGCTACCATGCAGTGCGTGTTTTTGCTCTCAAAGGTAAACCAGAACTAGTCGATAGTTGGCTGTCAATTTCCTTACGAGACAATAACTTGGGACTGACGCAAAACCAACTCGGTATCTTATCAGAACAATTGACTCCGATCCAGGGACAGATTTTAGAGTTGCGAAAAGCAGGTGAGCCCATAGAAGCAGTTGCCCAACAGTTAAAGTTTAAAACTCATCAAGTGATGGGTGAATGGACTAAAATCTTTCTCTTAGCTCAATCTTTACAGCAATGTGCCTGAGAGCCTTCGTCCATATAGACTTCTGAGCTTTTATTAAACAATTTCAATTTTTGCATAAGTGCAAGAGTTTCAGAAATATAAGATTTTTAGATATTGCCAGTTTTTTATATTTATAAGGAGAAGAATTTGTGAAGCGAAACATTTTAGTTCTTACTGCTGCATTAACAGTACCCTTCATCTTTGGTAATATTGCCTGCGCCGAGATATCTAAATTAGTTAAATCTTTACCTGATGGTATTAACCAAATTCAGCCAAATAATGAAGCACTTAACATTCAGTTAACTAAACAACGTATAACAGATTCACAGGCAAAATCAATATTGATTGGTACTTGGAAAGCTACTATTTTTGAATATGGTCAAAGGGTTGAAATACTTTGGGTAATTAAACCAAATGGAATTTCCTATATTAGTTTTAAACAGCCAAATGGAAATATATTTACTAAAACAACTAAGTGGTACTATTCTGGTAATATAATAACTGAAATAGCTACGGATGGCGAAATTGCAAAAGGTTCTATTGAATTTATCAATTCTAATTATTTTGTAACGACAATACTCACTAATGGTGACCCTGGTTCGGCTGGGTTTAAACGACACTATTATCGCGATTCTCTCTAGAAATTAGGTTCTACGTCCTTGGATGCTAAGTGATCTAAAAGTATTAACTCCTGTTTTATTTACTTTAGGTGATCAAAAAGCAGTGAAAGAAATAGCTCATGCCAATCACGATGGTATCTAAAAAGCTAGCAACCTGCACAATCCACTACTCAACCACTTACCAAGCCTTTGCCAGCTGAACAAAGCACAAAAAGACCTGGGTACTCAAATGGATGAGTAGCTTTGAATTTATTTACCCCATCCCCTATTTTGGGAAAATATTCATCGCCACTCACCTTGCAAAGTGAATGCAGCCCAATACAGTGGCAAATTCCTGTTCGGGTTTTGCCAGAGTTTTAGTTGTGCGGTACGCAGAGCCGTTGTCGGTGATAAATGATGCTGTAACATTTGAATGTAAAACTCCTGCATCAATTCTGCTGTGGCTATATCGTCAACTTCCCACAAAGACAAAGCCACACGTTGAGCACCTGCATACATCAAGCCTCTTGTCAATCCTACTAATCCCTCACCTTGGACGTTATTTCCTAACCCAGTTTCGCAAGCACTCAGGACAACTAGATCGGCGGGATAATTTTGATTGAAGATATCACCAAGTCGTAGATAGCCTTGAGGAGTTGGTATACCTCTTTTATCCACAAGAGAAAGAACAATTCCTGATAATTCCGGGTTATTGGGATCGGCAAAGCCGTGAGTTGCAAAATGTAGGAAGCGATATTGCGCCAGTTGCTTGCTAGTTATCCAGTTGTAGTTAGCATCAAAATCAAAAGCAAGTAAGTTTTCTGTTTCGGGGAGGAGTTTTAAAATTGTATTGGCTTCATTGCGTGTACCACAGAGTCGCCCCCCCCAGCCGTCGCGATTGAAATGAATTGCTGCTCGTTTGAGATCAGTAAGTTGTATAAGACTATGACTGTCTAATTTGGGAGCAGTAGTATTAAGTTTGTCTGTGACTTGCTTATTATTTATGCATGTATCAGGTTTACCTGTGACTCGCTCATCCTTTGGATCAAACACTGGGTCAGCAAGGATAGCTAAGGTTTTGGGAGCGCTTTTACGTCCTATGAGTTCTCGTCTTTGAGTCGCAATTGCTGTGACAGATGGTAAATTGACGATTTCATGGTTAACTATCAACGGTTGGTACTTTCCTTGTTCAGATGCCTTATTATTGTTAAGAGTGATGTCAGATAAAGCGGCAAAGGGAATACTTTGCAATGCACCGTCAGCGACAATCACTAACCGCAAGTGTCCCAACTTTTTCGCTACAGGTGCAAGGATGATTTGACTAAGTTGGTTAAGAGCCAAGTCATTATAGTGTAGTTGTGACTTTTCTCTAAAATCCTTTGCGGCGGTTTCAATTTGTTTTTTCCCAGGCAGTTCATAGCTATCAATAGAATTGGGAGTGACAGCCCAAAGATAACTGTGTTCAGATCCCAATGAATATTCTAACAACAGTGTATCTTTATCCAATTGTTGCTGAATTTGGGGCAACGTCAAAGGTTCTGGATACTTGATTTCTGCGTATTTAGGACTGGTTGTGCGAATTTTAGTTTTTAGTTCTTCCTGTTGACTTAGGAGATTAAGCTGTTCCACATTTAATTTGCAATAGCAGCATTACCCTTGTTTTTAATTCTT
>JAQYWO010000055.1 GCA_029379215.1 Rhizonema sp. PD37 | reverse complement strand
GTTCTATCATGTCCGATAAATTAACCTTAATTCCGTCAGGGATTCTGACGGAATTAAGGTTAATTTATCGGACATGATAGAACTCTTCTCTTTCAACTCCTCTTTATGGATTTAATTCTTTGTCATACAACAGCGGATTTTGACGCACTAGGGGCGGCCGTAGGGCTAACGCGCTTGTTGCCTGGAAGTAAGATTGTGCTGCCTAGTGGATCTCATCCGGCTGTTAAAGATTTTTTAGCATTGTACCGCGATGAGTTTTCGCTGATGGAACGGCGTTCGGTGAATCCGGAAAACATTCGTTCTCTGGCTATAGTCGATATGCAACAACGCGATCGCCTGGGAAAAGCTGCTGAATGGTTAGATTTACCCAATCTAAAAGAGATTGTACTTTATGACCATCATTTAGAACAAGATGGAGATATTCCCGCGACTCAAGTACATATTTCATCTGTAGGAGCGACGACAACTCTCATTGTGGAGCAATTGCAACAGCAGCAAATTTCTCTCACCTCGGCGGAAGCAACGGTGATGGCTTTGGGTATCCACGTTGATACTGGTTCTCTCACTTTTGAAGGTGCGACACCAAGGGATGCGCTTGCCTTGGCTTGGTTGATGCAACAAGGGGCAAATTTAGCTGTCATTACTCAGTATCTCGATCCTGGTTTGTCTCCTCAACTCCAGCAGCTATTAAGCGAGGCGCTACAAAACTTACAGTCGCTTGATATACGTGGATATACGGTTGCTTGGGTTTATTTGAAGACAGAGGATTTTGTGCCTGGATTGTCAAGTCTTGCGGCCCGGTTGATGGAGTTGACCGAAATTGATGCTTTACTGCTAGTAAGTGAAAATTCTGTGGGCGATACCTCACGCTTGACAGTAATTGGGCGATCGCAAATTAAGAGTATCGATTTTAACCAATTATTTCATCCTCTAGGCGGAGGCGGTCATTCTCAAGCAGCTTCTTTGAGTTTACGAGGAGTCGATTCACAAGAAATATTACAACAACTCCTGGATGGGTTGAAAGCCCAAATTCCCGATCCGCCTACTGCTCAAGATATAATGTCCTCCCCAGTGCGCACAATCCGTGAAGAAACTACAATTGATGAAGCACGTCGGACTTTGTTACGCTACAGGCACTCTGGTTTATGTGTCGTTGATGAGTGTGGGCAACTGGTAGGTATTATTTCGCGTCGAGATATTGATACCGCTTTGCATCACGGCTTTGGTCATGCGCCTGTTAAAGGCTATATGACTACTAATATTAAGACAACTACTCCAGAGACTATACTACCAGAAATTGAGTCTCTGATGGTGAGACACGACATTGGTCGCCTGCCAGTTTTAGAGAATAATCAGTTGGTGGGAATTGTTACCCGTACTGATGTGTTGCGGGAATTACATCAAATTCGGGGGGAAGAGAAAGAGGGGGAGAGAGGAAGAGATAAGGTTGTTAATCCAACATTGAGTGAATTGCGATCGCGCCTTGCACCTCAATTATGGGAATTGCTGACGTTGGCATCGCTTGAAGCCGAAAAACGAGGTTGGCATTTATATCTCGTTGGTGGAGGAGTACGAGACTTACTCTTAGCTGAAGGCAGTGGCGGCTTGATGATTCAAGATCTTGACTTAGTAGTTGATGGCTTTCACAAAGCTGCGGATGTGGGTGCTGGTGTGGAACTAGCAAAGGCACTTCAGCTTCTTTATCCGGAAGCACGCTTGGAAATCCACGGCGCTTTTCAAACTGCGGCTTTGCTGTGGCACAATGATCCAATATTAGAATCTTTGTGGGTTGATATTGCTACTGCGAGAACGGAATTCTATCCTTACCCAGCAGCAAATCCGGAAGTCGAAGCGAGTTCTATTCGTCAAGATTTGTATCGAAGAGATTTTACCATCAATGCTATGGCATTGCGGCTCACACCTCCTCGTCCCGGAACCTTACTCGATTTCTTTGGTGGGTTGCTGGATTTACAAGCAAAGCAAATTCGAGTGTTACACGCCAATAGCTTTATTGAAGATCCTACCCGCATTTATCGTGGTGTTCGCTTTGCTGTGCGATTAGGGTTTCAATTAGAAGCCCAAACAGAAAGCTACATCCGCTATGCTATCAATAGTGGTGTTTACGATCGCACAGCAAGAGAAAATAGCAAAACACCTGCATTGCAAACCCGACTGAAAGCAGAATTGAAACATATTCTCGAAGTCCCTTATTGGAAAGCTGCTTTACAATTACTCGACAATTTGGAAGCATTGCAGTGCATTCATCCTACTCTTAAACTTGATGAAGAGATCCTCCGGCAATTACATCTTTTAGAACGTTGTCTGCGGCGATTTGATACTCAGCCAACTCTCATCCACTGGCAAATGCGCTTAGAAGCTTTAATCGCTCACTTAGCACCAGAATATCGGGCAGATGTGGCAAGAAATTTGCAGTTATCAGAAGATAGTATTACTAGGTTGGATTCACTAGCACAAAATTTAGATAATGTCAAGAACCTCACCCCCAGCCCCTCTCCGCTTGCGGAGAGGGGGGTAGGAAGGGGGGTGAGTGTAGAGAAAATCCGTCCTAGCCAAGTTGTGCAGTTGCTGCGGCAATACGAATTGCCTATGCTGATTTTAATTGCTGTGCAAAGTTCGCGAGCTATTCGGCATCAGATTTGGCAATATTTAACAGTATTGTCAAGAGTACAGCCTCTGCTTAATGGCAACGATTTAAGGAAACTGGGGTACAAACCAGGACCACAGTATAAATTGATGCTGGATGATATTTTGGCGGCTACTTTGGATGGGGTGATAAGCGATCGCACCTCAGCCCAGGAGTTTTTAGCAAAACATTATCCTATCATTAATAACCTTTCGACGTAAAAAAAGTCGAAAAACTTTACAGAGTAAACTTTGTAGCAATTTCTCTCGACTTTTTGATTTAATGACAAAGAAGATGCACAGAATAGGACACTTACAACTCCTGCTAGACAAAAAATTATTCTATGCAGCTTCACATAGATTTGGTATAAAGAAGCTTGAGAATCCTCATCTTCTATATCGAGTGTCACATCCATCACTGCTTCAAGCGCTGTAGGCTTCTTCTGAACTTTTTGTGGCAACTAACTCCAAACCATAATCGCTTTGCGCTAAACATCCTCATCAATATGAAGCGTATTCCTTTCACTGCCTGTTAACACACATACTGTAGAAACGGTATATAGGATGCTAAAAATTCAACCAATGATGGGATGTCTTATAATAGTGTGAGGACTGCTTCAGGGCGATCGCTAACTGAAAAATGATGTCTTTATCACGGATTTTTGCCTTATTTTCATCCTATAGATATATTGACAAACACATCAGAATTTTTACCAGTCACGGATGCATTGCGACTAAAAGTTATTAGCTAGTTTTATTAGTAAGAGCGAAGTGTTTATAGAGATGAGTAAGAATATCATCAATAGCAGCCATAGCGAAATTATCCTGTACTTGTGGTTGAATAATGTGGCATCCCCAATCTTGTAGGCGTTCCTTAGACTCTTTAACTTGTGGATGGTTCCATAACCCGTATGTCATTGAGGGAGCAATAAAGGTGCTACATCCTGTACCTATCGCATCAGCCAGCATTGCCATAGCTAAGTTGTCTGCAATACCTAAAGCCAATTTGTTGAAGGTATTAAACGTACACGGTGCTACAAGCATTGTACCAAAGGGAAAAATATCTAATGGCGGTTGACCATAGTGAAAAATAGGCTGATTGCCTGGAATATCATGAATTTGTTGAGGCGGAAGTATCATCTCTAAATTTGGAGTTGTAATGGTATAAGATGTCCATCCGGCTTCAATCACTGCCTGCACTAATTTGGGAATTTGGTGAGATGTGGTAGCGGCCGTTGCAAAAATAAATATTTCTTGTTTTTGACTCATTTAATTACACCAAAACTATTCAGTATTTTCTCGTACCACGCAGTATTGCATAAACTACATCACTGACCCACGATGCGAGCATTGGCAATCGATAAAGTTTGCAGCGCGGGTTCAAGCTGCATCCGTGAGTGGCAAACCTGTCTTGCATCGACTACGAAGCGGGACACGGTGTTGGCTCAACCAAAACGCAACGTCTTTATTTTTTTAAATGATTCATGTGTAGGTTTTTTACAATTGAGTGTTGGAAGGGGGGTGAGTGTAGAGCAATTTCGTCCTAGCCAAGTTGTACAGTTACTGTGGCAGTATGAATTGCCCATGCTGATTTTAATTGCTGTGCAAAGTTCGCGAGCAATTAGACATCAGATTTGGCAATATTTAACAGTATTGTCAAGAGTACAACCTCTCCTTAATGGCAAAGACTTAAGGAAACTGGGGTACAAACTTAGACCACAGTATAAATTAATGTTGGATGATATCTTGGCTGCTACTTTGGATGGAGTGATAAGCGATCGCACTTCCGCCCAGGAGTTTTTAGCAAAACATTATCCTATGTAGCGATCCGTGGAGGTAGAGGTGAAAATTATTTTTGAATAAACCGCCTTGACGCTGAGGTTTTTAGAAGCGCTTCTTAAGTAGCTTATCTTTATTAATCAATTCAAGTGCGTGACAAAAGCTGATGAGCCTAGAGAGCAAAGCATTGTAATAAGGGTAGGCATCGTCTCGTTCATTTTGAAGAAGAGCATATAAGGTTAATTCTGGCTCAGGAGCTAGATTATCTAGTGGGAAATCTAAGCCGGCGGAGCTTAAGCGTGTTGCAGCCATCGCAATTAATAGCGAACCAACAGTTTGATTCTGACCTTTACGAAGGTCGTCTATTCCGGGTAAGATGAATTCTGCTCCAGGCAATTCTGATAGATTCATTGCTGAGGTGACTGTGATTTACCTTCAATTCTTAGCGTATAGGAGGTGCGATCGCCAAGTTGAGCCTGCTAATCGCCTGTGCCAACGGAATTGAAACTACAAGAAACTCGGTAATTGAATTTGAAACAAATTAAAGAAAAACCTAACTCCTCATATTATACCCTTATCTAATAGACATCTCCAGAAATTAATTATGCGTTCGTTCAAATCCTTGGTAGGGGCGAACGGCCGTGACGCTCGAAGACTCGCTAACGCTGCGCTAACGCCCCTACGTTATTTTCACTCCTATGTCTAATCATCACGTAAATTATTAGTGCAAGTTATATTATATTCGGTAAATGAGTTGTAAATAAAAGACAGGTTTGTAGTTGAGGACAGTACGTCTAAGTGTTTCCCAAGGGAAGAATCTGTCCGTGCGCTGTCTTCGCTCTTAAAAGTTTGAGTGCGTACCCCTTCGGGGATGCCGCAGGCTAGACAGCGCAACTACGAACATTATAAGTATTTAACAGAACATAATATCACATGTTTTTTCAGAGCAGTTACCAACCCGAAACGGGAGTGTCGAGTCGTCACTGATCTAACTTCTTTAACTCTTCCTTGGTAAAAGGATTCTTACCCCCCCGCAGGGCTTGCACCCACCCCTGCCGTTGTGCTTTCTCATTTTTATCACTAGTCTGGGCGATAAATGCCTCAAAATCGGCTATAGCTCCTTGGTAATCACCCGTCAGCGCCCTTGCTAACCCGCGACTATCACGAGTGTTGCCATCATTCGAGGCAAGTTTGACAGCTTTTTCACAGGCAAACATCACCTCTTTGGCAGATTGATTTAGACTACCTTGTTTACAAAGACTATTCCAATCATCAGCACTAATTTCTACTTGCGGATCAAGTTTTTGTGCTTGGTTATACGCAGCGAGCGCTTCCTTTATCTTTTTCTGTATAACAAGACTCTTGCCCTCACTAACCTCGCGTTCCGCTTTACCTTTAATCTCAAACTCTTGTGCTTTTTTCTGGGGGTTAAACTTTAATTCCCCATTCCACTTCAAAGCCGTGTTAAAAGTAACAACAGCTTCATCCAGATTACCAGCTTTTGCTTTGTCTTCCCCCACTTTTACCAAAAACGGTGCTGCTGCTTTTAATGTACGTGGTGTTTGACATACCTCTAATTTTTGCAGTTCTTGGGGATTGATTATCAAATAGTCCTGCAACCACTGACAACCAAATTTTAACAGTTCTCCTAACCCTTTTAACTGCCACACCTTGGCGGTATCGTCTAATGATGCGGTGACGATTTCCTTGCCATCAGGACTAAAATTGGCGTTGATGACACGTGCTGTATGCCCAGAGAGAGTGGAAAGCAACTTACCATGTATGTCCCACACCTTAGCGGTATTGTCCAATGATGCGGTGACGATTTGCTTGCCATCAGGACTAAAATTGGCGTTGATGACAGGTTGTGTATGCCCTATGAGGGTGGAAAGCAACTTGCCTTTGTTGTCCCACACCTTGGCGGTATTGTCAGATGATGCGGTGACGATTTGCTTGCCATCAGGACTAAAATTGGCGTTGTAGAGAGGTTGTGTATGCCCCTTGAGGGTGGAAAGCAACTTGCCTTTGTTGTCCCACACCTTGGCAGTATTGTCAGATGATGCGGTGACGATTTCCTTGCCATCCGGACTAAAATTGGCGTTCTCGACAGTTTGTGTATGCCCTTTGAGTTGATTTTTCTCCTGAAGATGATCTAAAATACTATTTAAAGCGACAATGGGGCTAGTGACATCTGGATATCTTTCTATGGGGGTATTTACCCCAACCAGCTTTTGTAACTTTTCCCCAGCATCCATTGCTAAGATTAACCCCTCTATTTGGTGGATATCAAACAGTTGTAAAGCTTTGTTCCCTTGTATTTCTAAAACAGTAGCTGTTTTTGCATCCTGGATTAATTTTTCAGCATACCAACTCGCCCCAATTGCCCCGATAATCGCTACTGATAAAATACCCAAACCCATGCGAGTAGTGCGTTTAGCTTTTCGTTCCGCATCAGCGATAATCTGCTGTGCCCTTTTCTCCGTTTGCGCTAAAGCAAATTGAATTTCTCGCTTATCTAACTCCTGACTAGCAGCCAAAAACCGATAATCGTCATCGCTTAAAGTTTTATTCTTCGCCCAATCCAAAGCATCCTGCAAAGCCAGTCCCCGCAACAAACGCGATTCATCCCCTTGCTTTGCATCTAACCAAGCTTTTAGAGCCTGGGAATAGGGACGCAGTTGACCGAGTTCTTTTTCTACCCACTCGGCATTAAAGACTCCTTGGTAAATGCGGTTACGTACCCGTAAAGTATTATCCTCACGCCACACCACCCCCGATAACTTTAGGTGTGACTTAATCATCGACTGTTCCTCATCAATAACAGGATGCCTACCTAAATTAATTTCTCGATAAACACTTAACAATTGGTCTTTATTTGGGGCACGTTTGGTCAGCATATCGCGCACAAACTGCAAGTTATTATCTTGCTGGCTCATCGCTCCAAAAAACGTACTGCTGACCACCTCTTCCAATGCTGCTGATGACCAACTGTCTTTGTCCTGTTCACTAATAATACTACACAGCCGCTGAGTTAAATATGGATGTCCCCCAGTCCATTCCTGCACCCATCTCAACAACTGTTGTGCTGGTTCCCTTGGCAGTCCCAAGCCTTCTGCCAAGGGTATTGCTTCCTCAAAAGTAAAGTCAGTTAAATCTAACCGTTGTCCAATATTAAAAGGTGTTCGCCTGGGGTCACGAATTAAATCTCCCGGTGTTGCTACCCCAATCAACACAAACGAAAGTCGCTCTAACTTGGCATCTTGGGCACGCGTCACATAAAGATAGCGAATTGCTGCAAAAAAGTCATCAGTAAAATCCAAGCTGAGGGTAGTATCAATTTCATCCAAAAAAATGACGACAGGGGATGTCTCCTCAACCAACAAAATCTGATGAAAAAATTGGGTTAATCGCTGGGTAAACCCTAGATGAGAGTTTTGCTGCCACCACTCTACTACATCTGTATCCAGGGTCAAAGTATCTTCAAGAATACTGAGTAACCCTAAATACCACTGTTCCGCACTCACCTGTGTCCCTATTCCTGTCAAGTCAATAATGACTGACTTCACCGAAACTTTTTTTAACTCAGATGCAGTACTAATCATCAAGCTGGACTTGCCCATCTGCCGGGAAGTGAGGATATAGGCAAATTCTGCTTGTTGACACAACTCTAACAGCTTCTTATCCGCAAGCCTTCTCAGGTAAGTTCCTTTATTAGCTTGGACTGTACCACCTAAAGAGTAAATGTTTACCTTAGCCACGGAGATGCTCCCGGAAGTAGTCTGCGTAAAGCTGACAACGAGGTATGACTTCTTGCCCTGATGAGCGGACTAAACCTATACCCCGCAACTGCCAGAATATTTGCTGATCTTCGCATATATTTTGGCTAATGACTTGTAGTAAAGCTTGTTTTAATTCCTGCCTGTCATGTAATAGTGACAATAAGCGACGTAGATGATCGCCAAATGGTCCCCTAGTGTTACTGGCATCATTAAATAATTCTGTAGTCGTGATTTGGCTACTGGCAACCAAATACAGTGCTTTCCTGACTAAATAAGGATGTCCATTTAATAGTGCCATCAATTTCATTTCCGCACTCGTATTAAAAGGCGAACTATGATGCCTGTTAATATCACGTACCTATTCTAAGGTAAAATCCTCTAATTCAATCACCTGTCCCACATTAAAAGGAGATTGATTCAGGTCGTCAATTAACTGATAAGGCTCCGTAGAAGTCACTAAGACAAAATCGAGATTGTTCCAAATATCACTCATGGCACGACTGTTGTGCCAATTACGCAACATGCCAAAAAAATCATTGCGAAAGGGTGCATCAAACACCTTGTCCACCTCATCCATTGCCAACACCAATGGACTAGTCAATTCCTTTAAGATGTGACGACTGATGTAGCGAGTACAACGTTGGATATGACTAATATTTTTCTGCCAATATTCATCGACTCGATCTTCTAGTTCTAAGTCTTCACTTACCCAAGAACAAAACCGACGTAAAAAAATCTCATCACTCGAAAGATCTGCTTTCCCTAAAAGTTGAAAATCCAAAAATAATACACGCTTACTCTTCTTAGCCTCTTTGATGATCCGGTTTAAGAGGGAACTTTTACCAACTTGCCTCGGACCCTTGATAGAAATTGTCACCCCCTCCTGTACAATTGTGTTCAGACCAATGCTGTCAGCCTGCCTTTCTACGTAGAAAGCAGATTTGAGTTTCATCGTCCCTTCTGGAATCTCTAATGCTCCTGGCTGTGCAGATGCATAAGGGCGTGGCAAATCAAATGGTTCGTTTAATGGCAGTAAATCAATCTTGGCTTGCATACCGATACTTGAATCTCTGCTTGAAATAGCTTGCTTTAACTCATCTATTAACTGTGGCGTATCCCGATCATCACTCCAATACGCCCAGTTGATATGATTCAAATAAGCACTTAGGGGATACTGAAACGGCTGACGGTATGCTAACCGTACTGGAAGAATGGCGGGGTTTCCTGACTGCACTTGAGCAAAGTTGTGTGCCATGCGGATTTCCGTTTCTACCATCTCACTGTGAGCTGAATGCTCACTCAGCAAGACAATCAGAAAATCAGAGGAGCGAATTTTAGCTTCGATTTGTTCAGAGGAAAGAATTAGAAACCATGATTTTGATTATCATTTTGTAAAATGGTATTATCTCTGAGATTGTTAAAGAGAGACAAGATAATTGTTACGTAAAATTCCCAATTTTCCTGTCTGGTAATAGCCTGAAAGGATGGAAAGGTAGGGTAAGCTCATATAATTTGATTTGGTAGATATAAACGGCAAGAAAAAGAAATAATAGAAGACTTGAAACTATATCGACTTCTAGAAGAGTTAACAGAACTTATGAATATTTTAGTTGGCATAATCAAACGCTAGTTATCGACCAAATGCTCGTTTCACTTGCGGTTGTAGTAGGTAGTACATAATAACAGCATTAATGACCAAGTCAACCACAGTCCATCCAGGATTCACTTGTGCTTTAAACAGTGAGCTGATATTACTGAGAATACCTAAGACAGTAAACACTAGAGTAATTATCCAAGCCCATCCTTTTAGGGTAAAAAGTCCATACGTTAATAGAAACCCAATCAAACAACCAAACAATGCAAAACCACCAGCGACGTTTAATGCGATTTGTAAAGTTTCTGGTGATAATTGGTGAATGGATTGCTGAACCTGAGAGTTTTGGTTAAAAGCGTTAAAGAAAGCATTTTTGAAAAAAAACAGGCATAGAGCAACGAGAAGTCCCATTATACTCCGGATTAATTCGAGAACAGCAAGGATAGTGACTCCAGTTGGACGATTCATTTTTATTCAGCTCCTAATATTTTGGATAAACACCCTCAAGATTGGGAACATCCCAATTTTGCAAAAAAAACAGTAGTAGGAGCATATTGCTTTCTATTTTAAAATGAAGCGGGCTAAAGCCCGCACTACAAAATAAAATAAACTTACACATTTGGGATGCTCCCTCAAGATTGAATAAGGCAAGTCGCACTCGTGAGAGGACCGAGACTAATTGTACTATACGACTTTTATGCACAATTTCTCGATGCTATCAAGAGCGATCGCTCGTTTCTTTCTCATCACAAATATGTTATCAAAGTGCAGGACCAACGTCTTGCACAACATGTCGAGCAATTAGCGATCGCACTTGGTTTTGACAACAATAAATGCCGCCACTCCTCATGAGTAACGGCGTTGCACTTATCTGAGGCTGAGGTGTAGACGTTAACGCGCACGACTTGGATAGGTGCATTGCTTCACCGAAGATCCAATCGGTACACTGTAGTTAACACAGTATTGATAAAAGCGGGAAGAATTGCTCGACGTTGTAGAATTATAGCTACTAGTGGAACGATTAGTTGTTTGAGTTGGTTGACTTTGCTTTGGTTGTACAACAATAACGCGAGAATTTGCTTTGGTTGGAATGGGAATAAGAACGCTGGCTGATACAACCAAAGAGATAGCAGCAATAATTTTATTTTTAATCATCTTTTTCACAACTTTCATCTTAATTGTTCCCCTTCACTTTCACTGCAAGACACTTTTGAAACCTCAGCAAGAATACCGAATCTTTAATCGATAATATTTAAGAAATAGCGATAAAAGATTCGGCACATCCGTGCTGAGTGTTTAAAAGATCACCAGGCGCTAGCTTATGAGTTCTTTGTATTCTGATGCATTTTGATATAATTCGTGGTATTTTAACGCAATGTAAAGATGGGGCTCAATGAAGAAGAAGTGGGAGGAGGGGATGGAGCGCGAGCGCACATTAAAAGCATAGCAAGGTAGTTATAATCTAAGCTATAAGCAAACAAGTTCAGGTAATAATGGCTGTACATACAGAAATACGTCAAATAGCGATCGCTTTACAAAGAACAATTATCAGGAGAGTCTTTAGTAAAGGCTATCGAATTTTTGGAAGCGCTTTCTCAAGAAACTATCTTTTGATTTAGTAGTAATTTTATTCTTGCATGCATAGCTTTTACTAAGTCTTGAAGTTGTTTATCTATATTGTCCATAGATGCTTTAATTTCGTTTTTGAGATTATTATGAATATCTTTCCGCGCTTCCTGTGCTTTTCTGACTCTGGAATCTATTGCCTTTTATGGTAATTCAGAAATAATTTTTCGACACAATCCTTCTTGAACAAATCCTTCAGTCTTAAGGTGTAATCGATCTCCGTCTAATAACGTGATTAAGCCTACCATTGCATCTTTTAGCTCTTTGCTATACCTACTATATGTATTCTGATTTGTATCTTCGCCAGGTAGTGCTCCAAAGTATGAGCATTTGGGACGTTCATCATTAATTTTGTTTATACATTCTGTAATCGCCTCATCATTTAACAGACTGTCTAATTTAGCAGTAAAAGAATTGTTTAAAAAGTTAAGATGGGGTCAACAATTCTGCGAATAAAGACTCACAAATAATTCAAAAGCAGGACAGAGAGAGCACCTCAAATTTCCAAAAAAATATCTCCCAAAATTAAAATAGTGATCGCTCCTCAAATTCCTCACCGATCCCCCCTAATTCTCACAATGCATAAAACCAAAGAGAAAATAGCCGAATTCATTAAGAATTATATCCGAGTAAACTACACATGCTAACCATTGGAAGTCTCAAAAGTCGCTAAGTTCTGCCAAACACCAAAGTTTGATGTTTTTGTTGCTGTGCTGGATTTAAGAGGAGGCGATAAAATCCAGCAAATTAAGAAAGAATTAGGGTATTGAGGAACGGCGCTCACTGTTCGGTATTAATCTAGTACTTCTACTGAAGACACTTAAAATTTAGCTAAGTTATATTTACAAAAAATACAGATGTTAAAAAAAATGAATCAAAGTTTATCAAAGGAAGAAATAGAATTTCAAGAAAACCTTAAAGAAATTGATAATGAAATAGACAAAATTCAACGTAAAGAAATTATATTATTACTTAGTCTTTTAGAAGAAAGACAGAGAGAAACTTTAGGAAACAAGACGGCTGACAGGCTTCAAGAAAAGTTTTTAAAATTTCAAAAAGCTATAGGAGGGGACTATAGCGTAGGGATTATTTTTGTTAACTATAGTAAGGAACTGACTTTTTATCTGCAAGACATTAGTTGTATAGATTCCAATGTTATTCTTTTTTCAGTATTAGATTCATCTTTTGTTGAAGCAGAAATTATTCAACACGTTTCGCAAATTAATTTTACTTTAGTAAAAACACCAAAAATCTAACAGCGATCGCCCTTCATTACTTCTAAACCCGCATTTCTCACAAACTCTGAGAAAAGCTGGTTCAAAATCTGCTAAAATGGGGTTTATATCATGTTCGGTAAATAAGTTAAAAATAAAAATAGGTAGGTTTGTAGTTGTGCTTTAAATCTCTCAAGCGGTTAAGAGTTAAAAGCGAAGACAGCGCAAATACGAACCTTATAAGTATTCAATCGAACATAATATCAGTTGGAATTAAGGTTAGTTGACTGGACATGATCTGAATGAGTTGATTGGCTGCTGTCTTTTGGAATTGCAGCGATCGCCACACTACCACTTCAAAAGAAGTTTGAATGTGCTGCACCAGTTTAGCTGCTAATGTGCTTTTGCCAATCCCAGCAATTCCCAGTAGTAGAACTAGTCGGCATTGTTCCTCCCATACCTACTGCTTGAGAAGCACCAGTTCTTCACTGCGGACGCAGTGTGTTCTGAATGCATTTATCTCAATTTTAGGCGACGGTAGTTGTGCAACACTACGCTTGAAGAGCGATCGCTCTTCTTAGTTTGAAATGGAAACAGGCTTGCCGACGGTAATGGCTCACAAAATCAACTTTTTGTTCATCATTTCGCATCCAAAAAACCGCTACAAATAAAGTAGTCAAAATAGGTATTCAGCAATTTAGTATCTACCGGAGGACAGATAATCAAACTTTCTGCTAACGATGTTTGCGTTACTTGACAGCTAATTTCCGGTTCTCTAGCTTGTTGATACTGTGGAGAATTTTTGAGAAAGAAAGGCAAAAGTGGATATAAAGGATTTGATTGCGATCGAGCTTGGTTATTAAGCTGTGACTGCCAATTTTGATAAGAAATATACTCTATAGGATAGCCTAAAGAACGAATAAAATCAGTGAGTTGATTCCAAGAAGTAGGTTGAGGATTGTTTAAATGGAAAGATTTACCAAGAGCTTCGCGTTGTCTTGATAAATCGACAATGCTTTTGCTGACATAATCAACGGGAGATAAATCTAATATATCAGTTATATCCGTCATACAACCCATTTGGATACAACCTTTAATCATTCGACAAATAACATCATCTGTATACCAAGCACCTGTTTGACTATGACCGGAAATAAAGGGTGGTCTGTAGATAGAAACGGGAATACCACGTTCGCGTGCAATCATAGCTAATTTTTCTGCAACCCATTTACTTTGAGAATAGGAAAGTTTCATTCCAGAGCTATGAACAAGTGGGTCTGATTCGCTCACTGTTTTTCCTAAATAGAAAGATGACTCAAAAACAGCAACGGTTGAAATATGATGTACTGGTTTAACTTTGCCAAAACTTGCTAATCGGAAAATCTCTTGTGTTCCTAAGACATTGCTAGGCTTTAAAGCTTCGTAGGGATAAACATAATTTAGCCAAGCGGCACTATGATAAATTACATCAATTTGACTAGCAATCTCTTGAAAATCTTCAGTAGATAAACCTAACTGAAATTTTGATAAATCGCCTAAAATAGGAATAATTCTGCTATGAAAAGCCTCTTGCCAAATTCCATAAGATTCTAAATTCTTTTGGACTTTTCTTTGAGCAGATTCATTATCATTCTCACGAACTAAGCAATAAATATCAGCTTGAGTTTGTTGTAAAAGTTCTTGTAGTAAAAAAGCTCCTAAAAATCCCGTCGCTCCTGTAAGGAAAATGGCTGTTGGTTCGGTAATAAATGAGTCATAACTATGCTCTGGATAGATTGCAGGGTCTAAAATCACCTCAGCTTCTAAATCTATGACATCATGAGTCGCAATGCTTTTTGATGTTAATTGTTCAAGCAATATATTTACCAATTGATAAATATTTGACCCTACCAGCAAAATTTCTATAGGTAAGTTTACGTCAAGTTCGGTATCAATCCGGTTTTTGAGGTCGATATTACTCAGAGAATTTAGACCCATTTCATTTAGTGGCTTTTGTAAATCTAGATATTGGGCTTCATCTAACCCTAAAACTTTGATAACGTTTTCTCTAATGTAATTAACCAGAAGTTCTTGGCGTGTTGTTTCGTCAGAGGAAGATGCTAATTGTTGAAGCAAGTGCAAATTTTGGGTCAATTGAGGTTCTGGTGGTTTTTCCCCTACACTTGCTATTTCTCGTTGCACTAAAAGCCGACGTAAAATTTTACCTGAAGCTGATTTGGGGATAATATCGACAATTTCCAACCGACGAATTCTTTTATGTGGTGCGACAAGTTCTGCGGCAAATTCCATAATTTCCTCAGCCGTAGCAACGCTTTTGAGGACAACAAAACCCTTGGGAACTTCACCTGTGCTTGGATGGGGACTGGGGATGACAGCAGCATCTACTACTGCTGGATGGGATAACAATACAGCTTCTAGTTCTGCTGGGGCAATTGGATATCCATTGTATTTTATTAACTCTTTAATCCGGTCAACTATGTAAAAATAACCATCTTCATCTACATAAGCTATATCACCAGTATGAAACCAACCATCGGCATCAATCACTTTTGCCGTCGCTTCAGGATTATTTAAATACCCGAGCATCACTTGCGGACCACGAATCCATAGCTCTCCTTGCTCGTGGAAACCTAAGGGTTTCTCTGTTTCAATATCGACAATTTGACATTCAGTATTTCTCATGCACGGACCAACAGAGCCGGATTTGATTTTTGCACGTTCGTCAGGGTTGATATGGGTTACTGGGCTGGTTTCTGTCAAACCGTAGACTTGTTTGATGATACAATTTAAACGCTGTTCGCATTCTAAGGTCAGTTCATGACCCAGTGGAGCTGCGCCACTGGTAATTACTTTTAAGCTAGAAAGGTCGTATTTATCTACTATTGGTTGTTTTGCTAGGGCTAAGACTATCGGAGGTACTAAATGAGCGCGAGTAATTTTATACGAATGCACTAGGCTCAAAAAAGTTTCTAAGTCAAATTGCGGCATTACAACTACGGTAGCACCGCAATAAAGGCTGTAGTTTAAGAAAATTTGCAGTCCGTAGCTATGGAAGAATGGGAGAAGACCGATAATTGTGTCTGCGGGACTTATCAACTCGCGGGTTGAGAGTTGGTACATGTTGGCTACTAGATTGTAGTGTGTCAGTGTCACACCTTTAGGCAAACCAGTTGTGCCGCTAGAATAGGGCAAAGCCACTGCGTCTTCTTTCGGATTTATTTGTACTTTTGGTATCGAGTGAGAATTTTCTAAAAGTACAGAAAATGGAATTGCACCTGTAGCGTTACCAAACACAAATACTGATTCCACTTTTGACTGACTAGCGGCTTCTAATCCGCGTTCTAGCAGTTCCGGTACTGTCAGCAAATATTTAGCCCCAGCATCATTTAATTGATATGCAAGTTCGCTCGCTGTATATGAAGGATTTGCCGTGCTGCTAACTCCACCCAAACTAGCGATCGCCTGAAAAGCTATAGGATATTCCAGACAGTTTGGACTATAAATAGCAACGACATCTCCCTGAGAAAAACCCCATGCAGCAAAACCAGCAGCCACCCTATTAATTGAGTCTGCTAATTCACTATAAGTTATCGTTCGACTAGTTAGCCCGTCAATCATCGCTGGTTTGTCAGCGAATTCTATCGCTCGTTGCAAGACAATAGACGTGAGGGACTGTTCAGGGATGGAGATATTCAGTTCCGTACTGCGAAAAATCATGGGGTTTCCTTAGGTCTTCATTCTCTCTACTGCCCCAGATAAAGCCTCAATTGATCCAGAGGTTTTATCTAACACTACCGCAATTTAAAGATAATTTGAAATTTCCAGAAGGTTTCCGTCGGGGTCACGGATATAAATGGAACGTATTTTTCCTGTCGCTCCTGTACGCTCTATAATGTCGCTTTCCAGTTGTATACCACATTGTATAAGGTGTACTATAACATCAGTCAAAGGGGTGTCGGCGATCAAGCATAAGTCTCCGGTGCCTGTATCAGCATTTTTAGCATTGGGTTTAATCTCATTTCCGTGCTCATGAAGATTGATTTTCTGATTGCCGAATGCTAACGCTTTGTGTCCTTCGCCGAAAGTAACCACGCGCAGACCGAGTATCTTTTCATAAAAACTGCAAGTTGCTTCAATATCGGCAACAGTGAGTACCAAGTGATCGAGGCGGTTGATTTCCAACAGAAACACTCCTTTTAAAGAATTTTATCGATGAAAATACCATAAGTGCCGGCGTTGCGTAGACGAGCGTTTTTGAGAATCTTTAGCTACATGGCAAAGATTTACCAGTCTATTGTAACTGGTAATTGACTCCTCTCCTGTTATATTTTGATAGAACAATCTCTTTGTTAAGAAAATGTCGGAGCGTACTTACGCTATTTTAGGAACTGGTGCATTAGGTGGCTTTTATGGTGCCAAACTACAAAAGGCTGGTTTAGATGTCCACTTTTTGCTGAAGAGTGATTATGAATATGTCAGTAAATCTGGTTTGGTGATTGAGTCAAAAGATGGTGATTTCACTTTGCCTCAAGTCAAGGCATACAATGATGTAGAGAAAATGCCACACTGCGATGTGGTGGTGATTGCACTCAAGACAACACAAAACCATTTATTGCCGCAGATCGTTGCACCTATCGTCAGAGATGATGGAGTAGTGTTGGTATTGCAAAATGGACTAGGGGTAGAATCAGAAGTTTCCGCAATAGTTGGTAATGCCAGTATTATTGGTGGTTTGTGTTTTCTCTGTTCTAATAAAGTCGGCGCAGGATATATCCGCCACCTTGACTATGGACAAATTACCTTAGGGGAATATGCTCTTGGCGACGAGCCGACTGGGATTACACAGAAGATGCGGCAAATTGGCGATGACTTTGCTCGTGCTGGGATCTCAATAGAATTAGCTGAAGACTTATTACTAGGTCGATGGAAAAAATTGGTGTGGAATATTCCCTATAATGGACTGTCTGTCATTCTCAACGCTCGAACAGATGAATTAATGTCTTATGTCCACACCCGCAAATTAGTTGAACAGTTGATGTATGAAGTTGTAGCCGGTGCCAAAAGTTGCGGACGTATCATTCCTGATAGCTTTATTCAAACAATGCTTGATTACACCGTCAAGATGAAGCCTTATCGTACCAGCATGAAAATTGATTACGACGAAAAGCGCTCAATGGAAGTGGAAGCAATTTTTGGGAATCCATTACGGAAAGCGCTGGCAGCAGGTGTGGATTTGCCGCAAATTATCTGTGTATACCAGCAGCTAAAGTTTTTGGATGAGAGGAGGAGAGTAAAGCTTTAATCCTCTTCTATACGAATAGTGGATAGGCATCGCGCCAGTGCTTCATCTAATTTCGCCACGATTTTTAACCTTTCTTCTACAAATCCACACGCAGTTGCTTCTGAATCGGGAGCATGAATGTGACCTAAAATTTCTTCATTTTTATTGGTAGCATCTGCATCAATTCCAACTTTTTGCTGATTTCTATTATTGGGTATACGCATTTCAAGATCTTCTAAATAATACATTGATTATATATGTTGTAGATTATTGACAGCTTACTAACAACCGTATATCCCCTTATTTAGTTTCTACTTGCTTTCTGGTTTTATATTATTAAACGCTTACTAACAACCGTATATTCCCTTATTTAGTTTCTACTTGCTTTCTGGTTGTATAGCAGTTGCCAGGTTTCTTAGGACATTAACTAATGAGAAAACACGGAAACCATCGGAGTTTCAAGCCTGCTAAGAGCTCCCTGCTAGAAAGCTCCCTGCTATATATTATTAAACGCTTACTAACAACCGTATATTTCCTCGATAACGATTGCGATTGGTATAAGTAATCCTATGGGTTTTTGCAGTGAGGAGTTTACCTAAACTATCAGCAATTTGAGTACATTCTGAGGTGTAGTACCCTTCCGTATACTTTTTGGGAATTCCTAGCTTTTGATGAGGTTTACCTGGTGGAACTATTAAAGTTTTAGTACAGATGCAATTTCGTGTAGCAATGTCATTCACAGTTATTGCATGCTATCAATATTTGTTCAGTACTACGGATGCGACCCATAATCGGAAAGATGTTGTTCACGACGAAGGCGTGTGCCTCTGCACTGATGCTAGACATGGCGTCTTCGGCGAAGATAAGTTCATAGCCTTTGTCGAAGGCTGCTCGTGCGGTTGATTCCACCCCAAAATTTGTGGCGATACCGCCTAACACAATAGTACGGATACCGCGACGCTGTAGTTGCTGCTCTAGCTCTGTTCCATAGAACGCGCCCCATTGACGTTTTGTCACTATCAAATCATGTGGCTGTACACCTATTTCCGGAACCAGATCCGAAGCATTGCTCGGCGGTTTGCTGCTTCCTTTGGGAAAAGGCGCATCTACTGGCAAATCCAGCAGTTCGGTAACTTGCACTCGGACAAAGATTACTGTTCCTCCTTTTTCGCGCAGCGCATTGGCGAGCAAAAAGCTGTTCTGCACTACCTTAGCTGATGTGTGCGGGGCTAGCTGCCGAGCAATGTTGCTGTGTTGCAGATCAATCAGCACCAACGCCGTTGTCTTGTGATCTAGAACAAAACTCATCCTTTGCTACTCCTCTAATACCTTCACTAAAATAAAGAGAGCTTTCGGTAGTAAAGTTATTGCCCTCAATAATTAAAAAAAAAGCTCAGTTCCCAAACTAACATACCTACCTACACAAGATTTTGAGTTTTAAATATATTCATCCGTGGAGGACTAATGCTGAGCCACTACATTGGTGGTTATCGCTACACATTTAGTCGTAAATTAACTAGACAATAGTGGACAATGTGTACATATTAGATGATAATAAGAGTATGACAAAATACATCAAGCCAAATGAAGCAGCTAAAACTTTGGGAGTTTGCCTCCGAACTCTCAGACGTTGGGAATCAGAAGGCAAAATCAAAACAATTAAAACCCCTTCTGGACAAAGGCGATACGACATTGATGCCTTCGTCAAAAAAGAGTCAGAACCAAGCGGGGGACGCGCTACTGTCATCTATGCACGCGTTTTTACCAGACAGCAACTTGGCGATCTTGATCGACAAGTTGAACAATTATCAGCGCTCTATCCCAGCGCTCAAGTTGTTAAGGAAGTGGGAGGAGGACTCAATCTTAGGCGGTTTGGACTCATCTGTCTTTTGGAACGAGTTTTGCGAGGCGATATCAGAATTATTGTGGTTGCCCACAAAGACAGACTTGCAAGATTCGGATTTGATATCATCGAATGGCTTTGTGAACAATTTGACTGCAACATCGTGGTTCTCAACCAAATCAGTCTCTCTCCGCACGCCGAACTCGTTCAAGATATCGTCGCAATCCTCCACTCCTTTTCAAGCCGACTTTACTCCATCCGAAGAATTGAAAATCAAGTCTTGCAAGAGTTACAAACAGAAGCCGAGGCACAAAAACAAGGAGAAGCCTCAACCGAACAAAACTTTGAAGATTCGAGTTTACCCAGAGCTTGAGTTACACAAAAAATGGAAATCTTGGCTCGCAGCTTCTCGTTACTGTTACAACAAAGCGCTCGCTGCTTTGAAAGCTGGTGTTGAAATAACTAGCGGCTATTCTTTGAGGGACTATATCTTTAAAATAGAGTTGCCGACGTGGGTAGTTGATGCACCTTCACACCCAAAGGAAAATGCAATCTTCGATGCTTGGGATGCATGGAATCAAGCGTTGGCAGCAAAAGGAGAAGCAAGTTTTAGGAATTGTCGTCAACCATCGCAAGCTATTAAATTTCATTGTCGGAATTTCAATGGGAAAACTTGGTTTCCAGCTTTAACTAAAGGTTTAACTTTTAGAGCTTCTGAGTCATTGCCAAGCACTGAATTTGCCACTCAGCTTGTGAGAGATAGAAAGCGTTGGTTTGCTTGTATTCCAGTATTGGAGCTAACAGAAGGACAAAAAGAATTAGACAAAGTAATAGCATTAGATCCTGGAGTTAGAACATTTTTAACTGGCTACGATGGTGACTCATTTCAAGAGTTTGGTAAGGCAGACATTGGACGCATTCAAAGATTGTGTTCTCACCTTGACCAATTAATGGGAAAGATATCTAAAGCCAAAGGAACGCAAAAAAGACGGATGGTGCAAGCAGCCAACCGATTAAGAATCAGAGTTAAAAACCTAGTTGATGAGTGCCACAAGCAAGTAGCTAATTGCTTGACGAGTCAGTATAAGATTATTTTGCTGCCAACATTTGAGACTTCTCAAATGGTTGTTAAGTCTAAACGAAAACTCCACACTAAAACAGCTAGACAGATGCTGACATGGGGGCATTATCGCTTTGAGCGTCACTTAAAACAAGTTGCCGCCAAGCGTGGTGTAGTAGTGATTGATGTAAATGAATCTTACACCAGTAAAACTTGTACAAAATGTGGGCACAAGCATTCAAAACTAGGTGGTGCAAAAACATTTAAATGCCCTAATTGTGGTCATGAACATGATCGTGATTGGGGAGGCGCTCGAAACATTATGATTCGAGCTTTGAGAGACGGCTCCTTTTCTCTGGCTATTAGTAGTCAAAGAATTGCTATCGCGTTTGCCTTGTTTATCCGGGGTTGTCCAGCGTAACACCGTCAGCCTGAAAATTGATTAAGAGCGTTGGCTCAAGTCTTCAAAGAGCAGATCATCGATCTGTTGCGCTTCCTCTGTTTGTTTAACCAACCCAATCAAGATATTGACTAAAGCCTCTGGTTGTGAGAGAAAGGGAGAATGACTGGAGTTCATGGAGAATACCTGCGTTGGATTGTCTGGTGTGAACGCATCGATATCGGCAATCATCTGCGCCTGGGTAGCTAAAAGGATTGCCTGGTCTTGTGCAGTTTGAATAAAAGTGCGCTTAATGCGTCCCCAGGAGTGAGGAGTGAGTTCCACTAAGGCGTTAAAGGGTTGTGCTGGATCGTCAGGGGTGAGGAAGTTGGCGATAGCTCTAAAATCCTCCTCGCTGAGATCTGTATAAAATGCTGCTTTCACCTGAGATTGATAGGCTCTGGCGATCGAGTGAGGATCGATGCGTAACGCGCCCACTTGAGCCGGATCGGCTAATAAGAGTGGTGGAACTTTGCTGTCGGCTTGACTTGCTCTGGTAGAGATCTCAGTCATTGAGCAATTAGAAACTGGCATAAAAGCCGCTAAATAAACTAATCGGTGGATGAGTTCAGGACCAAGTTTTTCACCTACAGCATTAAGAATAATGCCTGCCATACTATGCCCTACTAGTATGATTTTGTTCCCAAGCTTCGCCTGTTCCTCAACGATATTACTTACTTGCTGAACATAGTCGTCTAAAGAAACTGACGCAACTGGAGAGGGTTCGCTATTAAAGTCACCCGGTAGGGGTAGTGGACGATGGAAGTAGGAGGTGGGAAATTTGGCTAACAAACCGTGTCCCGGCAGATCGCGGGCAACAACTGGATAGCCCTGTAGCTTGAGGAGTGCGGCAACTTTCTCATAGCACCATGCACCGTGCCATGAACCGTGAATTAGAACAAATATAGTTTTGCCAGACATATGTTTTGATTAAGTGAATCATAAGAGACTAGTTTCAAGTGTTTACCACATCTGTGGTCAAAGGCTCATCTTTTAGGCTACAAGCCTTTGATTACAAAAGTTTCAGCACAATTTAGTTGAAAAGGGAGTAGAGAGCATTCAAAGTAGGGGAATCCCCATGACGGGCAGTTAGGGGATTTATAAACAACTAAAATTTTCCAGCCCGTGTAATCCGAATAGATGGATTTTGACAAACATTTAACTGTTTTGTCTGAGTAAATTCTCCATTACTCCACACAAACTTTAAATATCGCTGGCAACCCGTATCATTCGTCTTAAAAAATACGACATTTTTCGTTTCATTAGCAGGTATAGGATGACTATGGTTTAACGTGCGCCATGTATGATTATCAGATGAAGCCAATATAGCATCTACTTGTAATGAAGCAGCATTGGTTACAGAAACCTCAGGGGGTGTACTGGGATAGGTATCAGCTAAGGCAGGGGTAGCTCCGATCAAAAAAGCGCAACTTAGTGTGACTCCCGCGTTGAACAATGGAAATTTTTTAGTAGTTTTCATTTGGTTTTCTCTCACTTTGTGGTGTTGAGTTGATTAGTTTTTCAGGAAACTTTCACTTTTTGAGCTAAGTTTAGACTCGCAAATAGTTTGAATCATTCTGTCCTGTCGGTGAAGGTGATGAACTCATCCATTTCTTCAGGACTTCTCTACTTTACTCGTCGCCAATATCTGCGTCGATGGGGATAAGTTAAGGAAAGTTAGGGTTCTCAGGCAAAACGGGAAGAGCATTTGTCTTAAACAAAAAGTGGTAAGCAATCTTGGCTCTAGAATAGGTTCTGATGATGTTTATGCTATAGTTGACTTATGATATTATGATGCCCGTAAAATCACCCATAATAAAAGAACCCCGCTCCGCTTGAGAGTATTAAGCGGACTTGAGTGTAACCTTTACTGGATAGTGACGACTAGACGAATTCCCTACCGAACGTGAAGTAACGCTCGATTATTTGCGCTCTAATATCAGTTTCTTCAATCGATAAACCAAATCGACTTCGTGCTGTTGACGGGCGAGTGCATACATTCCAAAATTCTGCCAGGTTTTGGGATGTGTAACAGATTTCTTCTGCCCGGTTTAGTAGAGTGTATATAATATTACGAACTAAAATATGATTCGGATCTTCTGGAGCAATAAACCTTAACAGGATGTTTGTATCTGCCATGTATGGCATTAGTCATGCTCCCCGTAGATACTTTCACGGGTAAATGCTTCTGACGGTAAAATGGGTATTTCTGATACAAAGTTTGTTAAAACAAACATATCCTCCTCCCATTGTTTTGGGTTAAAAGGACGCTTTCTGCTTTGAGGGGTAAACGAATGTTTTTCTTCTGATGTATTCAATGAGGAGTATGGATCAGATGATCCATAAATATCATATTCAATCAAATCGCGGATATAGGCAGCTCTATCACCACCTTTCTGACTAGCCCGCTCATCAATAAGATGTAGGAGTGGTTCGCTTATTCCTGTCACCAATATGGTATTGTTATCCATGCTATTTTTCCCTTTTAACAATGTAACGCTTAAACGACAGGATATTACACATGGTGTGATACCACATTTTGGCATTTTTTATCTAGCATATTTCTATAAACCCAGTTATTGTAATCAATCGCTCACTTTTTATTTACTTATTTCCGTATTTTCGCTTTCCTCTTATCTTGCCCATGTACGTATAAATCCGTAAAAGCTAAAAAGAGGTGTGAGTAAGCTACATTTTTTTTCCTGACTTTTCTCAATAAATAAAGGATTTTAGGTTTAATACTGAGTGACTAAATAACATCATCAGGCATGCAAGATGTGGGGTTACAGCTTGGCTTATGTGCGCTTCTTAAGTTACTGTGCGATCTGCACAAGGTTTTAGCTCATTATGATCGCTTGTCTACTGGTGTTGGTCCACTAATGATATAGGCACGCCTCCCTTTGATAGAATAGCGAATCATGACAGCCGCATGTCTATCAACTCGATAACTAATGGAGACTTGACTAGAGTCGGCTGACCATTTTGCATAATAGGCGTCGGCACCTGTATCAAATGTATCCTTGACTTCTTCGAGAGGACCAATTTTTTTTCCTGTTTGAGCATCCATCAAATAAAGGTGAAAATTGTCTCCGCCAAACTCGCCCTCACCATGCGAGGCGATTGAGTAACGTCCATTCGGAGAGCGACCGTGAACAATAACGACGTATTCACCTGGTTTGTAGTTGTAGTTCGAGGTCGCGTAAGCTGTTGGTGAAAAAAATATATTGCACAAAGCAGCGACTGTAATCACCGGAATTAGAATTCGTCGTTTCATATGTGGTGTGTTGTCGAAAATTTCATAGATATTATTCTATATGAGACCTATCAAATTGAAGTAAAATTTATGACAACATCATTAATATTGTTTACATTTTTTATCATGACTTCACGGAATGCGTAAGTCCTACAATGGAATAAAGCACTTGCAGATTACATCGCCCCAATAATTATGCCAGTATCTACTTAGCTAACACGTGTCAATACTTACATTTGTTCTTAGACAGTCTACCTGCCCTGTCGTTACCACATTGGCACTAAGACTTTTGTGCCGTGAGCAACGTCTTAGATCCCTGACTTCGCAGAAGTTGCCCTTGGATCTCTTTTTTCGCAAATGATTTATGATTGCTATATGTAAATACACTGCCCGTTGGAAGTACTCCTTTCTACTCACCTTGAGATTTATTTTATAAATAGCCTCTTACTTTGAGCCACTTTTGATCATAAATTAATCCAATGATATTTAGAAAATTGACAAAACATGATGCGGAAGATTATAGAAATATCAGATTAGAAGCTTTATATAATAATCCGGATTCCTTTGAGACAATGTATGATGAAGAAGTAATTAAGACAATAGATACATTTAGGGATAGAATACTAATTGATAACAATAATTTTATACTAGGCGGCTATGAGGGTAAAGAGTTAATTGGAATAGTCGCATTTCATCAAGAGTTAAGAATAAAACTAAGACATAAAGCATATATTCGTAGTATGTATGTTAAACAAGAAAAGCGAGGAAAAGGTATAGGTAAATTATTACTTAATGAATTGATTGAAAAAGCAAAGACTATTAATGAGATAGAAATATTATTACTTGATGTTGTTACAACCAATAGCTCAGCGAAACAACTTTATTTATCATGTGGCTTTAAAATATATGGAATAGAGAAAATGGCGTATAAATTTGATAATCAATATTTTGATATGGAGTTGATGTCTTTACAGATTGAATAAGAAGATTGTATGCATCGGTAGAACATATGTGCTACTACCCAGGGTTCCACGGCAGACAACCGATGGTCTGACTGGGTGATTATGTATGTCAATAACAATACACTCAATTGTCCGTAGCTCAGTCCTTCGTGGTTTCCGTGTGGTGGAGTGAGTTTTTGGTCAATACATTTGGCTATTTCCATTTGTTTCAGCCATTCCACGATCACGTAAAGTCTGCCGGGGGATCTTCCACGGTACGAACGGTCACAATTTATCACCCTACCACCTGTTGCTCCTGTTTTTGCAACACAGCCGTCGTAGATGCTGGGTCGCTTACTTTACCGTCCCAAACGGATCAGAAACCGTGTGTTGGTTGGCGTTGTTCCAGAAGTTCGCGATCACAAAGGCATACTCCGGCAGGTTCTGATTGAACGGGTCGAGCATGGCGTTGGCAGTAGGCAGCTTCCAGTCGGCCTGCAACTCACAGGCCAGGGCGAAGGTGGTGACCAACTCGGCCCCCGCGTTGCTCATGCGCGACATGGCGGCTTCCGTCTCGTAGCGGTTCCAGGCCCCGCAGGCGTCCACGACCGGGAACACCTTGTAGCCGTCGTTGAGCATGGAGAGCGTCGGGAAGGCACAGCAGGTGCCGATCGTCACGGCGGCGATGATGATGTGCCGGCGGCCCGTGCTTTCCACGATGCCCTCCAACGCCTGGCGGAAGGTTGGGTCCTCGTAGCAGTTGATGATGCCGGTGCGCCGGTAGATCGGCTGGTTGGGGAAGAGTTCCTTGATCTCGGGCAGCGTATCGCCGTTTTGCCACTGGGCGTTGGAAGAGGTGATGAGGGTCGGGATGTTGAGTGCCTTGGCGGTGCGCGCCAGACCGACCACGTTGCTCTTGTACTCGGACAGGGACACGAAGTCACGCACGCCGACCATGAGCCCGATCTGGTGATCGACCAGCAACATGATGCTGTTGTCCGGCGTGGGCTTGTCGTGGGCGTAGCGGCCAGCTTTGCGGGCCTCGTCGGCGGAGGTTTTGTTGGGTAGAACGCCGTCGGTGATCGGGCTGATGATGTCGCTCTTGCGCTGTGGAGTGGATGGATTGCTCATGGTTGTTTTTCTTGATTGGTGGATCGGTAAACGAACTTGGTTCTTTGGATTAGCACTGGGTGGTGTGCCGAGAATCGCTTTGCTTTCAGAACAGAAAGGATGTCGTGGCGCTAAAGAAGCTCAGAAAGCGTAATATGTTTATAGCCTAAAACTGAGTTATGCTGCTACTCCTAATGTGTAATAGATGAAACTTAATCTGACAGATGGTAGCTATCGTACACTGAGAAACGTTGTCGGATGCGTCTGATTTGTTTCTCTCTTCTGTGCGTGTTGTTTGATCGGCTGCGGCTCAAGCTCAATCCTCTCCTCGCGATTACCTTCCAAAAATGAGAGCATCCAATGAATACGCACCAGGCCCTAAAACTATGAGTACAATGAACATAATGCAGTACATAAAAGCTTTTTCCCAACTAGGTGGTTCCCCTACTCCTAAAGGACCTTTATACTGTCCTTCAGGAATTAAGTATGGATCTTGAGCGACGAAAGGCAATCCTTGGGAGATTTCTAAAAACATGGCAAATGCCATTGAGCCAAAAATTGCGACACTTGATACTAATGTGAGGAATCCAACTAGCAAACAAACTCCACCGCCTAACATAGATAGTGCTGACAAAAAGCAAAGGGAGATTGGCATTTTTAAACCATCCGCCCACAGTCGAAGATGAGTCATCTTTGGGTAGCCATGTAGCATAAATAACACTCCGAGGCTGACTCTTAACAGTAGAAGCATCAAGCCTTCGAGTCCATTGGGAAACACATCCGAGAGTGAACTCAACAGGTAAGGACCTAATGGGAGATGAAATGAACCTAATAAAAAGGCGATCGCAAAGCCAATAGCAAATTTATAAATCATACATTGTTAACTGATTTAATTAAGGCTGCTGTACACCACGGGTGTTAAGGTCAATAGCATATAAGAATTTGCCTGCTGCGATCAAGAGGCGATCGCGTTGCGGTCCACCAAAAGTGAGGTTGGCGCTTGTCTCCGGTACCAAGATTTTTCCTAGGCGAGTGCCATCGGATGCATACACCTGCACACTATCTTGGGAGGTTGCAAAAATATTACCATATTCGTCTACACGCAACCCATCAGGTTGACCGGGATCAATGACTGCAAACACGCGACCATTGTTAACATGCCTACCTTCTACAACATCGTAGACGCGGATATGATGAGGTCCTTGAGGAATATTGAAAGCTGCGGTATCTGATACATACAGCAACTTTTCGTCTGGGCTGAACGCGAGTCCGTTGGGACGCACCATGTCTGTTACAACAGGATTGATTTCATCAGTCACTGGATCGAACCGATAGACAAAGCATCCAGGTTGTTCTTGCTCACCACCGTATCCTTGATTAGGCTGTGTAATACCGTAGTTAGGATCTGTAAACCAGATTGTGCCATCACTCTTCACTACGAGATCGTTAGGGCTGTTGAGGCGCTTGCCTTGATAACGATCAACTATTATCTTCCACTGCCCATCGTATTCGCGCCTTATTATAGCACGTTTCCCACTCGAACACGAGACAAGACGCCCCTCTAAGTCGCGGTAATTTCCACTTTGATAGTCGGAAGGGTTTCGCAGCACACTGACTCCATCACTGGCACTCCAACGGAACAGGCGGTTATCGTGAGCATCACTCCAGACAATGCTTTCGTCTTCGTGAAAGTAAACTGGACCCTCGCTATGAACTACGCCCTCGGCTATTTTCTGGAGTGTTGCCTCTGGACGCACAAGTTTTTGCATGCGCTCATCATAGATCTCAATACCTTTAGCCACAAGTCTCTCCTGTGATTTGATTTAGATGCTGACTACAATTTTATAAACGAAAATCAGCGTAAATTTTCTTCGGGTTTAGATATAATACTCAGTTTAAAAAACACGCTTGGTAGGTTATATTGCCTAGATTTTTGTTTGGCGAATAATTTACTTGAACACTCATTTTTGTCCAAAGTCAAAAAAACTATTGTTCCTTCACCAAATAACGAAATATATCATCCAGCACTCTATTAGCTGAAAAATAACTGCCTATAAGCCAATGCTCACCAATTACATAAACTTTATCCTGCTGTACAACCTTGAGTTTTTTCCACAACGGCTGTTTTATCAGTTGCTCTACCATTTTTTGGGAATTGCCATTTTTATCGTCAGTGATAGGGACAACAAATAAAATATCTGCATCTAACAAGGGCAGCAGTTCTAAAGAGATTGGGGAACTATTTAAATTTTCCTATAGTTGTAGAGAGGTTTTCGCATCCATATCTTGCAACAGAGGACGAGCAAAACCCAAGTCCTCTAAAATCACGCCAGAAAACGCACTTTTTTTTACAAATTCAATTGACCCAGGCATAATCTGTACTACAGATACTTTTGTAGTTTTAAGTCGTTCCCCCATCTTTTGTTTAAACTCTGCTACCCGTGCATTGTACTGTCCCACAATCTGTTTAGCTGACTCGGTTTGACCCAATGCTTCTGCAACCTGCATAAATGGTTCTTTCCATTGCCCGTGGTATTCCTGGCTGTCTAGAACCGTGGGTGCAATTTGTGACCACAAATTGTAAGTGTCCTGAAACCAACCTACACTGCCCAAAAGCAAGTCCGGTTTCAAAGCCAAAACTTTCTCCATGTTGGGTGGGAACCAACCAATGTCTACAATGTCATTCTGTCTCAACTGTGGGGGTAAGAAGATTCGTTTGGGAGCGCCCAAAAGCTTGATCCCAAACATCCTGGCTACTTCAGCGGCATACGGATGTAGTGCTACAACTCGTTGGGGTTGCAGGGGAACCAACGTTTCACCCATTGCGTGTTTTACTAAGTGGGTAGCAGTAGGTAAACGCGATGCGGTCGAGGAATGGTTCCAACTGTTGCTATAAGTCGGCTTGGGAATATGGTAGCTGAAAATATTCAAGATCAAAAGTGCTAGCAGTCCAATTAAAAACAATCGTACAGTACTTGCCACAGCCTAAAACTCCCAGTCCATATTTAACCAATTACGAATTATTTTGACGAGGGTATCCAAAAAACAGTCTGCATTGTCAACCAAACCTAAGGTGCAATAATACTCTCAATGTAAAGTATTTACCATATTTGGATAACACTCTTCTGTATCTTTCCTTCCTGCTCTTTACACCTGGTTGTGCTTCATTATACTTGAGAGCCAGCTTACGCAAATTTTACCCGGAGTATTTCATCGGATAGAGGACATTTTTGAGCTTAGAGTCTTAGCTTAAGTACAGGAATCTATCGTAAGAGCTATTCAATGTTGTTAATAACAACCACTTAAACCGATTTTTCAGAAAAGTGTTTCTCGCTCATACCAAAATCGCTTCTCTTTTTAATGAGGACAAGGAAAGGCTAAAATTGACACTGCGCCTGCGATTGTTGACTTGGCTATAAATAGAACACAACAAATAGCGATTGCCTTTGGCGGCGGTATCGCCCCCATCGCTCATAACTCTAGCAAACACATGATCCTAAGAGATAACAACCTATTTTCCACTGTTACGGGAAGAGTTTCATGAACATGAACGAACACTACGACATCATTATTATTGGTACCGGAGCAGGTGGAGGAACACTGGCATATCGACTGGCACACACTAGGAAGAAAATTTTAGTGTTGGAGAGAGGCGATTTTCTCCCCAGAGAAAAAGAAAACTGGAGTGCCAAAGAGGTTTACCAAAAGGAACGCTATCACGCTGAAGAAGAGTGGTATGACAAAGACGGCAAGCCCTTTCGTCCGCAGACAGGCTACTGGGTGGGTGGAAATACCAAATTGTACGGGGCAGCTTTACTACGGTTGCGAGAACGAGATTTTGAGCAAGTGATTCACAAAGGGGGTATTTCTCCTGCGTGGGAACTGAAGTATCAAGACTTTGAGCCATACTACAACGTAGCAGAGAAATTATACGATGTACATGGAGAGCGTGGCAAAGACCCGACAGAACCCCCTTGTAATGAGCCATATCCCTATCCCTCGGTGAGTCACGAGCCAGATATGCAGGAAATCGCTGACTGTATCAGCAAGCTGGGTTACTACCCATTCAATCTGCCGTTGGGACTCAAACTTAATGAGGTTGATCGCTCTCTTAGTCCATGCATTCGCTGCGATACTTTTGACGGCTATCCCTGTCTAGTAGGTGCAAAAGCTGATGCTGAGGTTAATGCTATTCGTCCTACCCGTCAAAATTACTCTAACGTCACCTTGTTGACACATGCTAAAGTCCTGAAGCTGCATACTAGTGAGTCTGGACGACAAGTGACGGCAGTAGAAACTGATGTCAATGGCGAGTTACATCACTTCCGGGCGGATATTGTTGTGGTTGCCTGTGGAACGATTAACTCTGCAGCCTTACTGTTACGTTCGGCTAATGATCAGCACCCTCATGGATTGGCGAACAGTTCCGATCAAGTCGGGCGCAATTATATGAAGCATCAGGCGATCGCATTGTTGTCAATTCATACCGAACCGAATCGGGCGAAGTTTCAAAAGACGATCGCTGTGAATGATTTTTACTGGGGTGAACCAGATTTTCCCTATCCAATGGGTATGGTGCAAAATAGCGGCAATGTGGTTGCAGATATGATCCCCGCAGAAGCGCCTCCATTGTTAGCACCATTCGCAAAACTAGTTCCAAGCTTTGGGCTTCATCAAATTGCTGAGCGATCAGTGGGGTGGTGGTTGCAAACCGAAGACTTGCCCAGCCCGAATAATCGCGTTCGTATTGTCGGGGACAAGTTACACTTAGACTATACTTTGAATAACACCGAAGCTGCTAATCGCTTGGTTTATCGTTGGACATCAGTGCTGAAATCCATCTCGCGACATGCAATGCACGTCCTTCCCTTTAGTATTTATCCGCGCAACAACGTCCCCATTCAAGCCGTAGGGCATCAATGTGGAACTTGTCGCTTTGGCAGCGATCCCAGAACCTCAGTGCTTGATCTCAACTGCCGCACACATGATGTTGATAACCTCTACGTCGTGGATGGTAGTTTCTTCCCCTCAAATTCTGGAGTCAACCCAACGCTGACAATCATCGCCAACGCGTTACGCATTGGGGATCATTTGGCTGAACGCTTGAACTGAGATAATTGCCAATTGTTAATCAACCATCAATAAAAGACAAATAACAAATGACAAACAACTCTGAACAAAATAAACCGCATCACGAACCTCAACATCCCGCATCAGAACCCGCAGATTCTCATCCCCTTGCGACGGGTTTGGGTGCTTTAGGAGGTGTCGTGGCAGGAGCAGCACTCGGTCGATCGCTTGGTGGTAAAATGGGTGCCGCGCTTGGTGGCGTTGCAGGAGCGATCGCAGGTGGTATTGCTGCTAATACTTTAGGTGAGAAAGCCGAAGAAGCTCTTGATGTGGTTCACCCTACAGCTAGTTTGGGATCAGGAGCTAATAACAAACCTGTCGAACTGCTCAAACACTATTCTTGGGAAGAACTACAGGCACTATCAAAACCTCAGGGTGGGCAAATGCAGATTAGTTGAGGAAGCAGGTTCGCTATAGGGAGTCAGAAATGTTACAAGTTGCAGATAGAGTCGAGGAGATTAATCAAGTCGTTGTGACTGCCAAACAAATGGCCGACATAGAGGCACGGGTGTTTGATGCAGGGATGCCAGTTGCGGCTTTGATGGAAAAAGTGGGGTGCTTGATTGCACAACGAATTCGGGAACTTTATGCTCGTGAGGATTTTCCAAAAGTTGGTATTATTGTGGGACCAGGACACAATGGTGGCGATGCATTGGTGATTGCCCGTGAGCTTTATTTCCTGGGTTACTGTATTCTTATTTACCGCCCTATAGCGAAATCTAAGGAACTGACTGCGACTCACGCTCGTTATGTTGAAAGCTTGGGGATTTCATTTTCTGAATCAGTGGAAGCTTTGAAGGATTGTCATCTGCTGATTGATGGACTATTTGGTTATGGACAGGAGCGATCGCTCTTAAATTCGATTGCTGATACTATCAACCAAATCAATCAATGGTCACAACCTATTCTCAGTATAGATATTCCTTCCGGTGTACATACTGATACAGGAGCAGTGCTGGGAACGGCTATTCGTGCCAAACACACTTTCTGCATAGGATTGTGGAAATTAGCTTTTTTGCAAGATCAAGCATTGGAATTTATCGGTACAACTGAACTTATTGATATTGATCTACAGATTGCTGATGTGCGAGCTGTTTTAAAAGAACCAAGGATTCAGCGATTAACGACAAAATCTGCACTTGCTCATCTTCCCTTACCGCGTCCACAGTCTACATACAAATATAAAATGGGTTCTGTGCTGTTGATTTGCGGTTCCCATCTTTATAGTGGGGGAGCAATTTTGACGAGTTCGGGGGCAAGGGCGACTGGTGTCGGGATGCAGTATATAGCTGTCCCGGAATCACTCCAGATGATCATGTCAGGACACTTGCCTGAAGCAATAATCCTGAGTTGTCCGGAGACGGAAACAGGTGCGATCGCCCGACTTCCAGAGGGAACGGAACTCGACAAATTCGACGCGATCGCTTGTGGACCGGGCTTGACAATGGATGCAAAATCTGTTATGGAACAAGTCATTGCCAGCGATCGCCCGTTAGTCTTAGATGCTGATGGCTTGAATGTCCTAGCACATTTAGGAACTGTTCCAACTTTATCAAAACGCCAAGCTCCCACAGTTCTCACTCCTCATGCAGGAGAATTTAAGCGTCTTTTCGGTGAATTAGCTTCTGAGTCGGATCGCATTGTCGCAATTCGCACTGCAGCAGAGCAATCTGGGGCTGTGATTGTTTTAAAAGGAGCAAGAAGTGCGATCGCTAATTCCCAAGGGAGTGTTTGGATCAATCCTGAAAGTACTCCAGCTTTAGCAAGAGGCGGTAGCGGAGATGTGTTAACAGGTTTAGCCGGGGGACTTCTTGCCCAAGCAGTTTTGAAAAAAACTCCAGTTGAATCAGTCATCCAAAGTGCTGTGTGGTGGCACAGTCACGCCGGAATCACAGCCGCCGCCGAACGTACAGAATTGGGTGTAGATGCCTTTACACTCACACAATTTTTAATTCCAGCTTTAAAATCCTATATATAAAGGTTCGTAGTTGAGGACAGTACGTCCAAGTGTTTCCCAAGGGAAGAATCTGTCCGTGCGCTTTAGCGCTAAACCGCAACGCCGAAAAAAACGCTACAAATTTGTGCTTAATATCTAATTATCAAAGATGTCTACTCCCAGCGATCCTTATTTTATAACTCCCCTAACATCCAATCCCAACTATCCCCTGCTTATCTTTCTACCGGGAATGGATGAGACTGCCGCAGACTTGATAAAAATTCAAACAGTAGGTTTAGAAGCCGCTTTTGATGTACGCTGCTTTGTGATTCCAGCTGACGATCTCACGAGTTGGGATCACTTGGTAGATAATGTCATTGCTTTAACTCAAGCAGAATTAGAAAAAAGCCCTCGATCATCTGTTTATTTATGTGGCGAATCTTTCGGTGGTTGTATAGCACTGCTCGTGTTACTGAAATTTCCGCAACTATTTGATCGGGTGATTGTCATCAATTCCGCGTCTTCATTCCATCGGGTACCTTGGCTCAACTTGGGTTCAATGTTGTTTCCGTTGACACCAAACTTTTTTTATAAAATTTCCTCCTTTATAGCTGTGCCTTTTCTGGCTCATTTAAATCAACTGACATTTACAGATAGACAAGCTTTGTTAGAAGGAGTAAGTTCAGCACCGAAAAAAACTGCTGAACAACGTCTGTCTCTTTTAAGAGATTTTACCATTGATGAGCAAAAACTCTCTCAAGTCACTCAACCTGTCTTGCTTATTGGTAGTAGGGGCGATCGACTTTTACCGTCAGAAGCAGAAGTTAAACGCTTAGCTAGAATTTTCCCTCATGCTCAAGTAGTGATTTTACCCCACAGTGGTCATGCTTGTTTGGTAGAAGAAGATGTTAATCTGTACCAAATTCTGCTTGCAGAGAGTTTTCTGATTGAGCCGACGGATCAAGTAAGCGTCTCTCGTTAACTGAGATCAACCCAAGATTTCGCACCTGAATGATCGGCAAGTATTGCACATATCTAAGAAAGTAAGGAAAAAGTAGATGTCAGAACGTTTTGAAGGAAAAGTTGTGATCGTGACTGGTGCCGGTGCCGGTATCGGAGCAGCTACCGCGAAGAGGTTTGCGGCTGAAGGTGCAAAGGTTGTCCTCAGCGCCAGAACTGAGGAGAAGCTGAAGACGACTGCTGCTGGCATGAACGCCGAGGATATTCTGATTCATCTGGCAGATGTTTCCGAGCAGTCTGCCGTCGAAGGTTTAATTGACGCCACTATAAAGAAATTCGGGCAACTAGATGTCCTTGTCAACAATGCTGGGATCGCCCCCAATGGACCATTCCTAGAGGCTTCGACGGATGATTGGCACAAGGTGTTCGCTACAGATGTTGACGGCGTGTTCTATGCGTGTCGTATAGCTGTCCCACATCTTTTGAAGACGAAAGGAAGTATTATCAACGTCTCTTCCGTCTCTGGATTGGGGGGAGATTGGAATCAAAGCTTCTATACAGCAGCGAAGGGTGCAGTCACCAACTCCATCGCGATCGCTCGCGATGGAGTTGGGAGGCATGGGCGTTAGAGTCAATGCAGTAAACCCAAGTCTTACGTTTACAGAATTAACTCAGGATATGGCCAAGAATGAAACTCTGATGGCAAAATTCAAAGAGCGCAGTCCAATGGGGCGCGGAGCAGAGCCTGAGGAAGTCGCAGCTGTCATCGCTTTTCTCGCGAGTGAGGACGCGTCCTTCGTGAATGGCGTCAATCTACCTGTTGACGGGGGTTTGAGCGCATCGAATGGGCAGCCTAAGATAGGTTAAACAACTGACGTAGTAGGGGCGTTAGCGTAGCGTAAACGCGCTCCGAGCGTCTCCCCTTGGGGTTAGCCCGCTCTCACGGGGACTGCGATCTTACGCCAAGGGCGAACGAGCGTCACCCGTTAGCGCTTACCGCTTTTCTGGGTGGCGATCGCTCTAGTAGTTTGTCAAGAAATAGAGCGATTCTCAGTTATGTCTCATAGATAATCGCCCTCACCCCCAGCCCCTCTCCCAAGTTTGGGAG
>JAQYWO010000474.1 GCA_029379215.1 Rhizonema sp. PD37 | reverse complement strand
TCCGTAAGAATCTGTCCGTTGCCTTCGCCGTCAGGCGTCTCGTAGAGAAGAACGCAAAGAGAAGAAAGAGAGAGATTTTCACAACTGATTTGAAGGTGATTTAAGAGTGCTATATGTTTCCTTACGGATGGATAATTGGTATAATTTTGAATATTAATTTGATTTTCTCGCCTCATGAACTAGGAAGTGAGAGTTGCAAACAGTGATTGGGATTGGCAGTGTTTTACTAGACAAAGAGCCGAATCACGAAAAATTGCGGAAAATACTACCATTCGTAAATGTTTTACGATTTATTTAGTCAATAACTGAAACAGGACAAAAGAAGTGCGCTATCAAGGAGATGAATTCCTAATGTTTGCACTAATGGAACCTCCGATGCTGTAAAAAGTGTTATTCGTCACTCGCTGTTAGAGCGATCTCCTTCAACCTCAGCTATCCGCTTTTTGTTCAGTGCTAGCCACTACTTTAGATGTTGGCTTGAGAAAAAGCCATGCAACAAAGAACGTAGCAGCAGTAAACAGTTGCGTTAAATCTAAAGCAGACAGATAACCATCTGAGAACGACGCAATACTGCGATCAGTAATCCCAAACAGCCAAGATGAGACACCGAATAGCCAAATCCCATTTTTGAGATTTTCGACAAATTCTCTCGAGTCTTGTGATTGTTGATTATTCATTGTTTTTAATTGTTGTTGACTGGGGAGTGTCGGTAAATGCCTGGTTAACTGCTACAGATGACTTTCCTTGCAGGAAGTTCTGCTGATAAAAATTTTTTCTGACTCCTCATGCTTACCTACACATATCTTAATAAATATTTCTTTTACTTGACAACAATGCTAAAAAGTACATATCCATTTTGGATTCACGTTGATTTTGGAAGGCTTATAAGCTCTGACAGATATCGGGCGATACTTTTACCCTAAAAATCTTAAGTCTTATGTTTAATAAGATTTGTAACTATATAGACAGAAAACTATATAAACATTTACATTTTTCTGAAAATCACTCTGTGGATAGATAT
The DNA here is from genome assembly GCA_029379215.1 of Rhizonema sp. PD37. Taxonomy (GTDB): domain Bacteria; phylum Cyanobacteriota; class Cyanobacteriia; order Cyanobacteriales; family Nostocaceae; genus Rhizonema. The sequence goes on along the minus strand of JAQYWO010000474.1, from coordinate 3,468 downwards.
CTATGTACAGAGTGACTAAGAACCGTGGAAATCAATCAAAATAATGGCAAGATCAAATCGATTGACTAATATGTCAGCATTACAAGCGTCATTATCCTTATCAGGAATTGAAATCAACAAACAACCCATCGCCAAAAAGCCGCAACAAGCTGCTCCTTTTCTGGGTTTAGTTTGCATAACCTCCTCCAAACAGGTGCGCTACCGGACAATCACGCGCACGCGGTACTTAAAACTTCCTGAAGAGCAACGAAAATCCACTCTTGAAGAACTGTATCGGGATAACTTGCAGCGTTTGGATGGAGCATTATCTTTTTGTCAGGAGCAAGAATTAAGGCTTTATCGTATGCCTTGTGGTTTATTTCCTTTATGCGACTTAGAGGACGAGATTGGCGCAAGTCTATTAGAGGAAATGAGCGCAGATTTGGCTAAAATCGGGCAAAGGGCAGCAAAATCAGGCATCAGAATGGTACTGCACCCCGATCAATTTGTTGTGCTGAGTTCTGATTCACCGACAGTCGTTGCCACAAGCATCAAAATTCTCGAACGGCATGCCCGGACATTAGATTTACTGAGTCTACCACGTTCCTCTTGGTCGCTGATGAACATTCATGGTGGTAAATCTCAATGCACAAAGCAACTGGTAGAGGTAATCTTAGAACTACCAGAATCAATCAAAAGCCGTTTAACTTTAGAAAATGACGAACACGCGTACAGTGCAAGTGAAATTCTATCTGTCTGTAAACAGACGGGTATACCACTAGTGTTTGATGCTCATCACCATGTTTGCCGTGAAAAGTTAGATAGTTACGATGATAAGAGTGTGGCAGAAATGTTTTATGCTGCCAGAGAAACTTGGGCTAACCCCGATTGGCAATTGGTTCACATTTCCAACGGTGAAGAAGCTTTCCAAGACAGAAAACATAGCAATCTGATTACTGATATGCCAAATGTGTATCGGGAAGCACCTTGGATAGAAGTCGAAGCTAAACAGAAGGAAGAGGCGATCGCCTATTTGCGTTCTAAGTGGTTAGTAGAAATTGGCAGTCAATCTGAGTAAAGCGCGAGTTGGTTGAATACATTGGAGACACTCGCAGCTAATTATCATCCTGCGAAAATGACAAAAGAGGATTAAGCCGTATCGCCCCCACGGCAACGCATTAAAATATTGAAGCACATCGTTGGGATATCCCTATGAACGTGGAACACGAAGCGCTTTTTAATCTTAGCCCTTCCGAACGACTTTTGCTGGCGCAAGACCTGTGGGACAGCCTCAGTATCGAGGATATTCCTCTTTCCGAAGGACAGAAGCTTGAACTTGATCGCCGAAAAGCCGTTTATGAGACGAACCCTGGTTGTGGGCGCTAATGGGATGAGGTACAACGCCGGATTATTGAGCGGCATAGCTAAGCCTGTTGACATAATAACATATATATGATAAGCAAAAGATGATCTTAGGTAATAAAGCAGTTACAATGATGACAAAATTCATTCAGTTGTACTGATATCGTGTAATATTTGGAGAGCGCTTTTAACTGGCGGTGTATTGCACAACAGGAAGAGGGGGAACGAGCTATTCGGTGTAATACATGGTATGAAAGCAAAGAATTCAGAGGGCATTTGGTGTGAGATCTCAAAAACAGCAAACATTATTCTGGAATGGTTTGAGGGTTACTCTAGTCTTAATCATCGCCTTTCTATTGTCAGTACTGCTATCAAGTATTAATGCAACAGCGTCCTCGACTTCTCATATGGCACAAGTCCCGATGCCGCAAACGAAGTCCAATCCTTGTAGTGCTTTGACGCTCATAGATTTTGCCGCTATTCCCGATGCGCCCACTGCAATCCTTTCGACTCAAGTCGTTTCTGCTACCGCTCAAACTCCTGAATACTGCGATGTCAAAGGGTACGTGACACCCCAAGTTCAGTTTGAGGTGCAGCTGCCGACACAAAATTGGAATCGTCGTTATCTTCAAGTTGGCTGTGGTGGATATTGCGGTAGTTTGAAAGCTTCACCTGAATCTAATGCTGCACTCAATCAGCATTTTGCGATAGCTTTTGACAACACGGGACACGTTGGCGGGGGCATAGGTGCAGCGAGCGCACTCTGGGGACTGGAGCAACCCCAATTGCGGATTGACTTCGGCTATCGCTCGGAACACGTTACGGCACTAGCTGCAAAAGTGATCGCCACCGCTTTCTATGGCAAAAGTCCCAGTTATTCTTACTTCCAGGGCTGTTCCAATGGAGGGCGACAAGCACTCTCCGAAGCACAGCGATATCCAAACGATTTTAACGGCATTATTGCGGGCGCACCTGCTGCCATCCAAGCACCCCTGAATGGAGAATATGAAACCTGGAATGGACTTGCAAACCAAGATTCCCAAGGAAATCCCATTCTGCCTGCTGATAAACTGGCGTTGATTCACAAGGCGGCGATGGCTAATTGTGATGGTAAAGATGGTTTATTAGATGGGCAAATTACCGATCCCAGAGTTTGCACCTTTAAGCCGGAATCACTTCGTTGTGTCGGCAATCAAGAACAAGCCAATTGTCTAACGACGGCTCAGATTGCTGTCTTGAAGAAACTTTATGGCGGTGCAGTAGACAGCCAGGGAAAATTACTCTACCCTGGTAGCCAAACAATTGGCTCAGAATTGGGGTGGGCAGGTTCCAGCATTGGCACAAATAAAATGCCGCCCTTTGCCACAGAGATTTCCAGCAGCTATCTGAAATATCTGGCTTTTCCTAAAAGTCCCCCCTCATCCTTCTCTTACAAAGACTGGCCATTTACATCTGAGGGCTTTAATCGACTGCGATCGCTAGGCAACTTGTACAATGCAACGAACCCTAACCTGAAAGCATTCCGCGATTATCGTGGTAAACTGATTCTTTATCATGGGTGGTCAGATCCAGCAATTCCTCCTCAAGGTACACTTGCTTACTATCAGGCAGTTCAAGAGACAATGGGTGGTCTTGCTAAGGTACAATCCTTTGCCAGGTTGTTTTTGCTGCCTGGAGTTTATCACTGCCAGGGGGGAACAAGTCCCAGTCGTGCGGATTGGCTCACACCCATAATGGCATGGGTGGAACAAGGCACTCCCCCAACTAAAATCATTGCCTCACAAACAGCTGATGACTCAGCCAGTGGAGGGTTCAGCAATCCGACTGCAAGAGCAACGAGCCGCAATACAACTATTATCAGAACAAGACCAATCTTTCCTTACCCAATGCAAGCCAGATATAGCGGTAAGGGGAGTATTGACGATGCTGCCAACTTTGTTGGGGAAATGCCTTCTCAAACCACTAGTGATCGCATTGATTGGCTTGGAAATGATTTGTTTGAGCCTCGTTAATTTGAGAAAGTGTCAACGTTAAGAGCTACTGGTTGATATCATGTCCGGTAGCGTAACCAAAATAAAAGAACCCCACCCCCAACCCCTCCCCGCAAGCGGGGAGGGGAGACAAAGC
>JAQYWO010000473.1 GCA_029379215.1 Rhizonema sp. PD37 | reverse complement strand
AAAGAGGACATATTTTCAATTAGACTGAAAGCTATACAAGAAACTTCGTTCCACCTATTTGCATACGTATTTACACTAATTTACAACAATTAATAAAAAAGATGCTCTGTGGATATTTAAAATACCAATAAGCTTTAAAAAAGCAATTAAAAAGTCAATCAAAGAATTAATATTTTTCTGGCAATTAGTTGCACATAACAATGTTGATTGTTAATTGTTTGATGCAGAAAAACCTGAAAAATATTTTTTGATTGATAAATTAAGTTGCTATTTTTTAGCAAATAAAATTCAGCATTAGTCAGGAGAAATAGAAAAAATGCAAGACGCTTTTTCCAAAGTCGTTGAACAAGCCGATAAAAAAGGTGCTTACCTAAGCGATGATGAAATAAATGGATTATCAGCAATGGTTGCTGATAGCAATAAGCGTTTAGACATCGTTAACAGACTTACCAGTAATGCTTCCTCCATTGTGGCGAATGCTTATAGAAGTTTGGTAGCAGAACGCCCTCAAATATTTAACGCTGGTGGTGCTTGCTTCCATAACCGCAATCAGGCAGCTTGCATCCGTGATATGGGATTTATCTTGCGTTATGTAACCTATTCAGTCCTATCTGGCGATGCTAGTGCAATGGACGATCGCTGCTTGAACGGTTTGCGCGAAACTTATCAAGCCTTAGGAACTCCTGGTGATGCTGTCGCTTCAGGAATTCAAAAAATGAAAGAGTCTGCTGTCAATATTGCCAATGACCCCAACGGTATTACCAAAGGTGATTGCAGTCAATTGATGTCTGAAGTCGCTAGCTATTTCGACCGTGCTGCTTCTGCTGTTGCTTAATAGCAATTCGCAATTTTCTTTCAGTACGTAAGTTGAAATCGCAACAGTTTAATAATTACCTTGACAATTTAGGAGATAAAAAAATCATGAAAACTCCATTGACAGAAGCGATCGCCGCCGCAGATGTTCGCGGTTCTTACCTCAGCAACACCGAAGTACAAGCAGTGTTTGGTCGTTTCAATCGTGCGCGTGCTGGTTTAGATGCAGCCAAAGCATTGTCACAAAATGGCAAAAAATGGTCAAAAGCAGCAGCCGAGCACGTTTATAAAAAGTTTCCCTACACCACACAGATGGAAGGGCCGCAATACGCCTCTACTTCTGAAGGCAAAGAGAAGTGTGAGCGGGATATCGACCACTACCTCCGCACCATCAGCTACTGCTGTGTAGTAGGTGGTACAGGTCCATTAGATGAATACGTAGTAGCTGGTTTGAGCGAACTCAATAGTGCCCTTGGTTTATCTCCCAGTTGGTACGTAGCTGCTCTAGAATTTGTCCGTGACAATCATGGTTTGAGTGGTGACGTTGCTGGAGAAGCCAACACTTACATCAACTATGCCATCAATGCATTGAGCTAAGAGTTAATACGCAGTCCTTTGTTAATGGCTAATAGCTAATGGTTAATTGCTAATGCCTAATAGTTAATCGCTAATTAAGAGAAATAGTTAGCAATTAGCTTTTCAGCAATCAGCAACTAGCAATTAGCAGTTAGCCATTAGTTTTTAGCAGATAAAAATTAGCAATTAACAAACTTGGAGCCAGAAAGAAATGACGTATTCAGTCGTAGAAAGGTTAGGAATTAGAGATCTTGTCGAAGAAAGAGTAGAGTTGCGTCAGAATTGGAACGAAGATGATTTGCAACTCGTGTTTCGGACTGCTTACGAACAAATATTTGGGCGTCAAGGAGTCTATGCTAGTCAAAAGTTTACAAGCCCCGAATCTTTATTGCGTAACGGCAAAATTAGCGTCCAGCAATTTGTTGAGCTTTTAGCAAAATCTGAATTTTACAAAGAATGTTTTTTTTACAATAACTCCCAAGGGCGTTTTATTGAGTTGAACTACAAGCACTTACTAGGACGTGCCCCCGAGGACCAATCAGAAATTGCTTTTCACGGAGATATCTACGCTTCCAAAGGCTATGATGCTGACATTGAATCCTATATTTACAGTCAAGAATACGATAATGCCTTTGGAACTTCTGTCGTTCCTTACTACCGTGGCTTTAAGTCAATTCCAGGCATGAAAACTGTGGGATACAACCGCCTCCTCTCACTTTATCGCGGTGATGGCAACAGTGATAACGCGCAATATGGTGGGAAAAATTCGAGATTGCGGTCGAAAATCTCAATGAACCATTCAAATATGATTTTAGCACCAACAGGGCCTGCTGGTGCCGTTACAGGTGGATCCACGTTAATCAGTTCGCCTGCACGCGGTGATTCCCGGATGTTCATCATTGAAGCGATCGCTGGTACCAATAACACTAAAGTAGCTGTGCGTCGTAGCCGACAGATTTACACTGTATCCTACGAGCAACTCTCAGCAACATATCAAGAAATTCATAAGCGCGGCGGCAAAATAGTTAACATTTCTCCAGCTTAGAAGATAGGGAGTGGGTGAGTGGGTGGACTGAGAATATTCTTTCTCCCGCTCTCCCTAATAATTATGACGACAACTCAAGACATCGAACCAATTCTTTCAACAGAAGCAGCGATCGCAGCACTTTTGAGCGAAGACAACCAAATCCGTTATTATGCTGCTTGGTGGCTGGGGAAGCATGAGGCACAAGCAGGCTGTACGGTGCTGTGCGAAGCCTTATTTGATGAACGTTACCGCATCCCATCTGGAGGATATCCCCTGCGGCGTCAAGCTGCAAGGGCACTAGGTCAACTCAAAAATCCTCAAGCAGTACCAGCTTTAATTACAGCTTTAGAATGTGATGCCGATTTGCGTTTACGAGAAGCAGTTATTCAAGCCTTGGCGGCGATTAACGATCAAAGGGCAGTTCATCCTTTACTCAATCTCCTGCTATCGAGTCACGAGCAACCTCATGAAGCTTTAATTGAAGCACTAGCAACTTTGCAAGTATGGACAGTGCGTCCCCAGATTGAAAATTTTCTCAATCATCCTTCTGAGCGGGTGCAGTGTGCTGCGGCTCGCTATTTGTATCTTTTGACTCAGGAGCCTCAATACATTGAACGCATAGTCAAAAATCTTAATCATGAGAATATGTATCTACGCTGGGCAGCAATATTTGACTTGGGAGCGATCGGGCATCGCCAAGCTGTACAAGCAATTATTGCCGCTAAAGTTCCTAACAGTTTAAAGTTACTAAATTTAAAGCAAATTCTGGAAGCAGTTTTAGATAGCGAAAGCAGGGACAAGGAAACATCTCAGATCCTGTTTAAAGCAATTGATGATTTGTTAATTCAGCTGTGATACCATTTCCCGAAAATCTTGATACGATTTGCTTCCCCTGCAAGCCTAAATGTATCAACTTTAAAGTGAAACGGTGTAAGGGGTTGATCGCGATGAACCCTTTTGCGGTATGGCGATTCTCAGTTGTGTCTCATAGATAATCGCCCTCACCCCCAGCCCCTCTCCCAAACTTGGGAGAGGGGTGTATGCTAAGAGTGGTGAGAAAATTCTGTATGTGACTGAAACGAGAATTACCAAAATACTCTTTTGTCACTTTCGGCAAAAAATAATATATAACTCTCTTTTTTAGAAATTTTTGCATTAAGGTTGCCCTATTTTTTCACGGATACGTCAGCAAAGCTTGTTTTTTACAGGTTTTTTCATGGGAGAGAAAAGAATTGTATTCTGAGTCTTCCCGTCTCCCTCATTCCCTCACGCCCTTACCCCATACATAACAATGAATACACAAAATCATGACATTGAGAGATTGATTTCGCAATTAAACAACGCCTCATTACCGACGGATGCGATCTCTGCACTCACTGCGCTCGAGAAGAGTGGAACCACTGAAGCCGCGATCGCTGCAGTCATTCAAGCATTGAGCCATCACCATCCTTCTGTACGTACTACTGCTATTGAAGTTTTGGTAAGGTTAGCGCCTACAACCGTAGAACCACTGATTATTGCCTACCGTAATTCTACCGATCAGGGTTTACAAGCTCACATCATTCAAGCTTTAGCCCAAATTGGTGATTCAAGGGCAACTGATTTATTAGCTGAAGTTGTCGGCACAACAGTAGCCAATCACTGTCAGGGAAACATTCGTCGTATTGCGGCAAGGGGACTGGGACGCATCTGCGCTCTTTCCCAAGACTCTTTTCCAATTGACAATGAGAAGACATTTCCTTTGTCCGCGTTAAATACTACGACGCAGTACAACGTTGCTGTGGAAAAACTGACTTGGGCTTTACTTACACCGGAAGATTGGGGACTGCGTTACGCAGCTGCTGTCTCTTTACAAGAAATTGCCACTTCCGTTGCTTATGTTGCCTTGCAACAGGCAAGCGATCTGGAGTCAGATAAAGTCGTACTCTCTCGAATTGCAAACGCTTTGGAACAGTTTGTACCAAGAGCGGGACAATTCTAGAGACAGATAAACACAAAAACTTCTTAAATCTCAAATCGGGGTTGGCAACTCGAAGCAGTTGCACTGATTTTAGCACGTCGCGCTTCGGGAACTATCTGAACGGCTCCCTCGCTCCCCTGCTCCCTGCTCCCTGCTCCCTGCTCCCCTGCTCCCTGCTCCCTGC
>JAQYWO010000054.1 GCA_029379215.1 Rhizonema sp. PD37 | reverse complement strand
TATCAAAATACTTGGAAAGGTGAAAATGTCTCAAAAAATTTATTTACAAGTTAATACAGACCTTAGGGCTTCATCTGAAGTTTTGTCATGGTTCGAGCAAATAAATCAACCCATTCTTTCTAACCAAAAAATCTGGTGGGAATGTCAAACGCTCTTGATAGAAGGCTTTACTAATATTGTTGAACATGCCCATAAAAATTTACCACAAAATACTCCAGTAGAGATTGAGGCTGTGAGATTAAATGAAGAAATAGAAATTCGTATTTGGTCATTAGGTCAGCATTTTGACTTAAAGAAGACATTGCAAGAAATATCTGAATTTGAAGATAGTGAGAAAGATCGCGGACGCGGTTTAAAAATTATGTCAGCAATAGCAGATAAGTTGAGTTACGAGCGAACAGTAGATAACCGTTATTGTTTGTTTATTAGTAAAAATATTGAAAATTAAGAGTTAAAATCTATAGCTCAGAGTTAAGAGTTAAGAATTTTATGAAATGATAAGTTTAAATTCTCCAGCATTTTTAAGAATAAATCAATCTCGCAAAGTTGAGACTGAGGTACAAGACAATAGGGAGAGCAATTTTTATACTCATAAACAATGAAACCATAAATACGGATGGAAGAATACTTTAAATAATTTGCGTTTAATTATTCAAACACTCTTACTATTTAGGTTAATTTCTCCCTGAGTTGACATTTTACACGATTCTAAGTTATTGCTCGTATTCAATTATTTAATTACTGCGATCAATCAATTTAAACCCGGTTTGGTTTCTGGATAATTTAACTTCTTTACTACTTGCTTACTCCGGAAAGTGATAGAAGAGAGATAACTCAGCAAGCACTGCTTAGTCTAAACTCCAGTAATAAAGTTGCAACGAGATAAATATTCTTCGACGATTGAAATCGGCGGCTTGAAACAAGTATTTATCAACCAATCGTGCAAAATTATACCTTCTGCCCTCTGTCTCCTGCCTTCTTCCTCAATTACCCCTGTTCAAAAAATCTTGAATCCGGTTGATAAATTCTTCTAATTTTGAAACTAACTCAAAAGCACCTTTACGTTCAGATTTTTGAGCTAGTTGTTCTAATTGTTCTGAAGCTTGGTGCATGAGTACTGCGCCGATATTAGCACTAGCACCTTTGAGGTGATGAGATTGGTGATCAATTAGCTCAAAGTCACTTTTCTCAATTGCCGCTTTTAGTATTTCCAAACGAGGTTGGATATCTTCAACGAAAAATTGTAATAATTCTAATTCAAATTCTGCGTTATTTTCCGAAAGTTGATGCAAGTGTTCCCAATCAATTGGTAAGTTGAAGCAAACGTCTGTAGTCGGAGCTATTATTTCTCGTTGAATAAGTATTATATTTGACCAATGCTCTAGCACCTCTGCTAATTTTGCTCTTAACACTGGCTTGCTTAAATAGTCGTCCATTCCTGCATCTAAACACATTTGTTTATCTTCTTTCATCGCATTAGCTGTCATCGCAACTATTACAGGACGACGACGATTGATAAAAGAACTTTCTTGCCAGCGATGTATTTCTTTTGTGGTCTCCAAACCATCAAGAACTGGCATTTGACAATCCATCAAAATTAAGTCGTAAGGAATTCTTTCCAATAGCTGTATTACTTCTTGTCCATTAGCAGCAATATCGGCTTTGTAGCCGATACTTTCAAGTATTTTTAAAGCGACTTTCTGATTCACTAAATTATCTTCAGCTAGGAGAATTTTTAAGCTTGGTTGATTAGGAAGTGATTTAGGCGTAGGGGTAGTCTTGCTTTCACCCCCATAGAAGTTGGGATAATCGTTACAATTATTTTCGGAATTTTTTACTCCTGATTCTTGACTTATAAGTACTGAATTTCCTTCTTCTAGTTGCAACTGAGTTTCTAAGATGTTTATCATCGTATCAAGCAGTCGAGATTGTTTAACAGGTTTAACTAAATAAGCAGCAAATCCGATTTTGAGCGCTTGTTCGACTTCATTGCGCTGATTAGTAGAGGTAAGCATAATCAAGGGTATCTTAGCAATCGTGGGATTTGCCTTAATTTGTCCTCCCAACGTTATGCCGTCTATTTCGGGCATTTGCATATCAATTAATGCGATATCATACGGTGTATTTTGCACGGTAGCCAACTCAATAGCTTTAAGAGCAGTTTCCGCACTTTCAGCTTCATCCACGCGCATTCCCCAAGAGGTGGCTTGATGGTGGATAATTTTACGATTAGTAGCGTTGTCATCTACAACTAATAAACGTAGGTTATTAAAAAGTTGGTGATGCTTACTAGCGTTGTCACTTAAGGTGCGATCGCGTACTGGGAAAACAGCTGTAGGTGCAAGAGTCAAAGGAATATCAAACCAAAATTTCGAGCCTTTCCCCAACTGACTTTCTAACCCAATTTCCCCTCCCATCAAGCTAACAAGTTGTTTACAAATGGCTAATCCCAAACCGGTACCACCATATTTGCGGGTTGTGGAAGCATCGACTTGGGTAAATGGTGTAAAGAGTTTGCTTTGGTCTTTTGGGGCAATACCAAGACCTGTATCTGTAACGCTAAAGTGAATAGTAACTGTAGTGGAGGAAAGCTCCAGTATGTCTGCCCGTACTATCACTTCTCCAGCGCTGGTAAATTTAATTGCATTATTGATTAGGTTCATGAGAATTTGCCGCAGACGACTAACATCTCCTTTAAGGTGAATAGGGACGCGGGGGTAAATTAATGCGGCAATTTCCAATCCTTTTTTGTGAGCTTGGGGAGCTAGTAAATCTAAGACTTCTTCTACACAGGTAGACAAGTCAAAATCGAGAATTTCGAGAGCCATTTCCCCAGCCTCAAGTTTAGATATATCCAAAATTTCGTTAATTAGGCTCAATAAAGCGTCTCCGCTAACACGAACTATCTCAACAAAATCTCGCTGTTCTGGAGTGAGGGGAGTGTCTAATAACAGTCCAGTCATACCCAATACTGCATTCATCGGGGTACGGATTTCATGACTCATGTTTGCCAAAAAGGAACTTTTGGTTTGGGATGCTAACTCGGCTTGACGACGAGCTACTTCTAATTCTTGTCGCTGAATAATTTCTGAAGAGAGTAATTGAGCTTGAGCTAGGGCAATACCTACTTGATCGGCTATTTGCCGTAAAAGATGAGTTTCAGAACTCGACCAAGAACGTGAGTTAATGCATTGATGAATAATTAACAACCCGCAAAGTTCTTCTTTGATGAGAATGGGTATGACCAAATTTGCTTTGACTTCTAGTTGTTGGAGTAATTCTAAATGGTTTTCTAGGATTTCTGGCAAAATAGAGATTGAGTCGATTTCTCCTTGATGGTATTGCCGTATCCCGTACTGTTGTTGATATTCGCTGCGAAAATAGGAATCGATAGTATTTTGATTTTTTATCGCTTTTAACCCTGCAACTACTGCTTCTGTAACGATAGTTTCATTATTAGGTAAGGGTTGATAAATTAATACCCGGTCAGTTTGGAGAATTTTTTGGACTTCGGTGACGGTTACTTGGAGAATTTCTGCGATTTGTAAAGATTGGCGAATCTTCAGGGTAATGTCGGTAAAAAGCTGCGATCGCAAGTTTTGGCGTTCGAGTTCTTCTTTAGCTTGTTTACGCTCGATAAATTGTCCTACTTGGTCACCAAGCGAACTCATCATCTGTAACAATTCTGAGTCTGGTTGCTGAGTTTGTTGACTGAAGCAAGTAATCACACCCAGAATGTTGTCACCAGTGCGGAGCGGAAACCCAAAAGCTCCATGTAGTCCGACTTCTGTGGCGATTTTGCCTCTCAGGAATTGGACGTTATCGACGACATTCGTTAACCAAACAGGTTCATTACTAGCCCAGACGCGACCTTGTAGCCCAATTCCGAATCCAAAAGTGCTTTGCCGACTCAGTGTTTCAAATTCCTGTGCTTCTACAGATTTTTGATACCAAATGTCAAGACATTGTAAAAGATTTTTTTGTCGATCCAACATCCAAATTTCAGCCAAATCCCATCCCAAACTTTCGCAGATTGCCTGGAGGATTCGGGGAGTTGCTTCGGTAATGGTAGTAGCCTCTGCCAACACGCGGGTGGTGCTATATTGCACGGTTAGGTGCTTTTCTGACCGATTGCGATCGCGTAGCGCGGCTTGTTGTTCGGTGATGTCAATCCCAGTACCTACAATGTATTCAACAGCACCTTTATCATCTTGGAGAATATTGTTTGACCAGGCAATTAGCCGCTTATTACCATTCTTTGTTAGCCAGTAGTTTTCATAGGGTTTTGTGCTGAGATTACTTAGTAACTCCTGGAAAACAGCTTTGACTGGTTCCACGTCTTCGGGAAGTGAAAAAATATTCCAGAACTTTCTACCTCTAACTTCATCGAATGAGTAACCTGTTATTTGCTCGCAGGCTTGATTGAAGCGGACAATTTGCCCTTGAGTGTTGACAACTATAACTAAAGCGCTAGCGGTATCAACAACTGCTGAGATAAAATTACGTTCTTTTTTGAGCGATTCTTCTGTTAACTTTCGCTCAGTAACTTCACTGATGATAAAGTTATAAATTACTATAAGAATTAAAAATGTCAGAACAATACCAATGGAGAGTGTCAGCAGTGATTTATAGGCACTTGCTTGTGCAGCTTGAGAGTCTTGGTAAAGCTGTTTTCTCTGTTCTTTCTCCATCTCAAAGATGACTTTACGAATATCATCCATCAGGTTTTTTCCCTGATTTGTTTTAATCAGCTGCAACGCTGCATCAAATCCCTGGTTTTGGCGTAAGTCGATAGTCTGCTTAAGTATTGCCAATTTAGCTGCTATTAAACGTTCCAGGGTTGAAATCTGCTCGTTTTGGTAGCGATTACTTGCTACTGAATTCTTAAGCTCTTTAATTTCTAAATTGATATTGATGAGCGCTTTTTTATATGGTTCTAAATAATCTTCTTGTTTTGTAAGGATATAGCCGCGTTGTCCTGTTTCAGCATCCTTCATTAGAGATAATAGTTCTTTAAGAGAGTTGATTTTCTCTTGAGTATTTATGACCTGATTGTCATTTTTAATCAACACTTGAGTGTTGTGGTACGAAACCATCCCAATCAAAATTAAAATTGCTGACGCTAACCCGAACCCTCCAGCAATCTTTTTAAAAAATTGCTTACGTACCTTCCGTCCTTGTTTATCTTGATTATTTGCGAATACCAAAGAAGCTAAATTGCGGCGCAATTCCATCTGCTTAATGACTTGACGACCTAAAATTCGTAATGCTTCCACTTGTTCTGGCGTCAGGGAACGTGGTGTAGAGTCAATTACGCAAAGTGTTCCTAAAGTCTGTCCTTCTGGGTTAGTCAGGGGGACACCAGCATAAAATCGGATATTAGGAGCGGAAGTAACCAGTGGATTTGTAGCGAACCGTGCATCAGACGTTGCATCAGGGACAATAAAAACTTCAGTTTGTAAAATGGTATGAGCGCAAAACGCGGCATCTCGGGGTGTTTCTAAAGCTTCCAAACCAACTTTAGACTTAAACCACTGGCGATTAGTATCAACTAAACTAATTAGGGCGATTGGAGTACCACAAATGTACGAAGCTAAACGGGTGAGGTCGTCAAAAGCCCCTTCAGACGGGGTGTCAAGAATTTTATACTCTAAAAGAGCTTCGATTCTCTGAGCTTCGTTATCTGGTAGTGGTGCTTTCATCCTTGAGTTCTATATTCATCTGAAGTAAACAAACTTATTTCAATTAATGACAGTAGTTGACTTAAAAGCGTTAGGGTGATTTTACTGAAGATTGGCTTAAAGCCGTTTTTGATTGCTCCCGTGCCGCGAGCAGATTGTTATTATCTCTTTACGTTTTTTCTCTATGTACTAGTAGTTCGTGTCAAAAGTTTTGACCTTTTTAAGAGGGCTAATGCTTTATGTCATGACATAAAGCACTAAGGTGAATTTACCTAGTAAAAATTTTAGATGTGAATGCGAATATTTTGGGCATTATTTGGGAATCATAAAGCCAAGACAAAGTCATAAAGTGACAAATTATTTTCGTCTATACAATAATATTCAGTATTAATAACTAATGGCAGGTACTTTTAGACCTTATTTTTTTGGATCGAATCATAGCTTGCACGCCAACTTAATTTTTTGGTTTCTGCGGTTGCAATTGCTAGCGATTAGCAGCATAGGGATTTTAATTTTATCCGAAGCTAAGTTACTGGCTGCAATCGAACCCAAAAAATATAGGAGTCAGGTAGAGGTAAATATGCTTCAAGTCTCGTCCATTCAAGATGGGATAATAAAAGAGACTCAAACCCCTTGTAAGTTAAATTCTTCTAACTCCCATATTCTCATTCCTAATTCCTCATTTTTAATTGCTGCACCTGAAAATTTTAATCCTAGTTTGCAGATGCCACCACCTATACCTAAGCCAATCAAAAAAATTAATCCACCACAATCATCTACCAAACCAGTGAAACCGGAAGCAGTATTGGACAATATTCAAACAGACTTTCGCAACGATACAGATAACTTTGGTCAACATAATTTATTCATCGAATCAACGGCTCAGTTACGACTGAGGAATGGCAATAAAATTAAGTTTAAAACTGGTGTAGATTATTTCGAGCAACGAAATGTGCAATCACTTACCAACATTCCTTTTCAAGTTGGATGGGAAGGAAAAATTGGTCAAGTAACAGTGCAGACAGCAGCAGGGATAGATTTTTTCGACCGTCTACCTTCAGCTATTAATTTTAATGCCAAAGTCGATGCTCCAATTATACCAGCAAAAGTTTCACCATCAGGTCAATTGCTCTCGGGTGTAGTGTTATCAGCAAACTTAGAGCAAGGACCACTAAAGTTTAATGCCCGAACTTTAAATCATCAAATTACTGATTGGCGGTTTGGACCCGATTTATACTGGCAAATTGACCGTAACACTAGCTTGTTTTCGTCACTGCGCTTGGGTAATTACAACGATGGCAATTCCGAGGTGCAGTCTTTTAGCCGACTAGAACACAAGTTGGGACAATTTTCTGTAGCAGCTAACTTATTCACTTGGAGCTATAAAAACAATTTCGAGAGCAAAAGTGGCTATTTTTCCCCTCAAGATTTTCTAGTATACAATGTTGAAATAGCTTGGGAAGGAAATATTTCTAAATTTTTACGCTGTCGGCTGGCTGCTGATTTGGGACAACAGCGACTCAAAGGAGAATTCGATAATGCCAATACCTACCAAGCTCGCTGTACGGTTAAGCTTTCACCTAATATAGAGACAGACCTGGGCTATAGTTTCTCAAATGTCCGCAATCTAAATACTGAGACAAGCAGCTATAATAGTAATTCTTTAACAGGGCAACTGCGGATTAAATTTTAATATTAAGTAAGTATGAAGTAAAATTACTTGTATCCCGCATTCCGCACCTCTCAAGCAAGTGGCTCAAACGAAACGTCGAAAATCAACCCCTACTGGGCCCGAAGTAGAAACCAACCCTTTAACGAAGTAAGGGCTGGTAGTTCATGTTACTGAAATACTATTTTTGCGCTTCTGAAATCCAGTAACTACGAAAGCGATCGCTAACCAATTTTGCTTTGGGCGTGGCAGTATTGGGTAAACCTCGACCCGAATCTTTATTAGCAATTGCCTTGAACCAAGGAGAGTTCAGGGTAGTAATCGGATGAATTAAGGGTTGACGATTTGTTGCTGCGTATAATAAAGATTGCAGAATTATGCTGTTCGTGCTGCTAGTAAAACCGATCGCTGTTTTGCCCGTTGTTTCGTAGAAACCCTCGTAATAGCCCAAGAGTGGGTTATATAAATCAGTCGTCGCTCGCAGTAACTCAGTCGCATACTTATCTTCTGGTAGTAGTGCATAATAAGCAAAAGCCACTGCCGTACTTACCAATCGCCCATCTGGTACAAGTTTACCATTATCGTCTAAAGCCGCCCAAGGTTCTCCCTTCCCGGTAATTGTGCTGTGGAGAGTGTATGGCTTGCGGTCAATTAGGGTGGTAGCTGAAGCAGTCAGGGTTCCGGTGCGCTGGTAGCGATCGCGTTGAGCTTGGAGAATTGGCAGCACAAGCTTGAGCATCTGCGGATCGAAACCAAATTCCAAACCATAAAGTAAGAAAGGATTGCTAACGGTATATTGGTTAATTTTGGAATTGGTATCCGAACGACGGCGACCAATTGGTACTTGCACGGTTTCCACCAATGTAGTTTTATATTCACCCCCCACAGCAGAGCTACCCACATCAAATCCCCATAATTGAAAAGCACGGGCTGCATACTCCTCATAACCCAGGCGTATTTCCGGGTTAACACGGCTAATTATACGTCCGTCTTGATCTTTTATGACGGTGGCACTCGAAAGAATACCATCCCGCACAACCCGCAGATACGACCAATCTAAAACAACTTTATCGACAGATTTTGCGTATTCTGGATGAAAGGTCTTTAAATTATAAAGCGCTGCCAACATCCGTCCGATATCGAGAGATGACCAGCCATTGCCTTCGGGAACTGGATTACCCCCGTAATCTATTGATTGGAGCGATCGCGTATCGTAACCCCGACTTGGTAATTCTTGGTTATATAAAGGTAGTTTTGTCAACGCTCCTAAAAGATGTCGAGTGCGGAGGTCAAATTCATTTGCAGAGATTATATTAAGCGATCGCGCTGCATGAAGTGCAGCAAGATAATCTCCTAATCCCCATAAAGTTGCACCTTTAAAATCGCTGCGGTCGTTAATTAGTCCATTCTTTGAGTAATAATTTGCCTGAAAATAACGCCATGCTGCCTCTGCATAGCGTTGTTCAATCACCGTTAGAGGTTTAGACAGCTTGATGTTAAAGGCTGGCTCTGGGCTGCTAACTGGTGGGATGGGTGCGACGCTCACCTCCACAATTTTGGGGGCAGAACTTGTGGTTGGAGGTTGGGTACTGGAATTGCTAGAAGAGACAACATTAGCAGAACTAGAAGCAATTAAAGGGTGATTACCTCTAGCTTTGTAGTATAAAATTTCTAAAATCAATCCATTGGTATTGCCAGTTAAAGCTTTATTCGGCTGCTTGGTTTCCTCATAAATCCCAGCGTAATAACCATTGTCATCAGGACTTTTGAGGTCTTTGACAGCATCAAAAACTTTTTGGGCATAGGCATTATCTGGGAAAAGATAATGCCACCCAAAAGCTGCTTTTGTACTAACGCTACGTAACTTGGGGTAAGACTGATTTTGATCCGTGATGGTTGCCCAGTTTTCACCGTTTGCATAAACAGTGTTATAGAGAAAATAAGGTTCTTGATCGATATTATCTTCTGTCACCGCAGTTAACTGCCCCGTGGTATCGTAGCGACGCTTTTGTACCTCTAAAACCCTAGCAGCATAATCAGATAACTCGCCTTTTAAACCAAATTCAATGCCATCTATGATATAAGACTCGCTAACAACATAATTATTTGCGTTAGTGCTTTTGAAGTCACGAGTATCTACAGGAATTTGGACACCATTAATTTCGACAAACTTAAACGGTTGTAAATCGATTGCCTTGGGTGCTTTAAATCCCCAAAGTTCGTATCCCCTAGCAGCATATTCCTCGTAACCAAGTCTCCCCTCTTGTACCAATAATGTTTTATTATCTGGTGAAACTGCGGCTCCGTACAGTTGTCCATCTTTAAGCGATCGCCCAACTTGCCACTTTTTCACAATCCCCTCTAGCCAATCTTTGTATTGAGGATGACAGGTGCGAATCAGATCAAATGCAGCCAGCATTCGACCAATATCTAAAGCCGACCAACCAATACCCCGTTCAACCGGTTTATTTCCATAATCAACCATCTGTGCGGTGGCTGTGTTGTAAACTTTATTTGGTAAAGTATCCTCAAATAGTTTTAAGCTGCTGAGGGTAGTTAAAAACTTATTTAAGCGAGCATCAAAGTCTGCTTGGTCAGTTAGATTGAGTGATCGCGCTGCATTCAACGCCATTAAGTAATTCCCCATATCCCAAAGTGTGGCCGAAGGATAGCCATCCGTAGAATTGGTAAACCCAGTTGCAGACTGATAATTTTTGACAAAATACTGCCAAGCAGTACGAGCGTAAATTTGTTCTTCTGCTGTTAACGGGGCTATAACATTATTACAAGCAACATTGGGAGTTTGGGACATAACTGGCGTTGAGATGTAGATCGACAATTGCATCAGTGTCCCAATCAGGAATAGTGCAACCCATCTCAATAGCTTTTGTTGAAGGCGCTTGTTTATCATAATTTCAAGAATTTAGGGGTTAGAATTTAGGAGTCAGAAGCTAGGATGGAAGTATGGTAAACATCAATACTGTTCGGATAATCTCTCGCTTCCTACCTCCCCACTTCTCACCCCTGCCCAAACAGTAATTGGTTGTCCCACCTGTTTGTATAGCAAGCTCTCTAAAATCACTCCATTATTGTTGGCAGTAAGAGTTTTATTTGGCTTGTGTAGAGACTCGTAGAAGCCGTTGTACCAGCCATTTTCGGCTTTTAGATTTGTTTGAACAAAATTATATAAAGAACGCGTGTAAGCGGTGTTGTAAAGCACATGCCACCCAATTGCGGCTTTGGCACTAAGAAAGCGTAAATTATTGTATTTTACTCCGGTATCGGCGATGGTAGCCCAGGGTTGTCCGTTGACAAATAAGCTGTTGTAAACGAAGTAGGGAGGACGATCCAAATTATCTTCGGTGACAGCAGTTAATTGTTTTGTGGTTTGATAGCGAGCTTCTTGAGCAGCTAAAATCCTATCGGCATAGGCTTTAGGCAAAGCTTGAAATCCGGTTTCAATGCCATCGAGAATATAGGGTTCGCTAAGGACATAGTTATTTGCCCCAGAGTTTTTAGAGTCGCGCTTGTCGTAGGGAATTCCCTGTCCGTAAAGATTGACAAATGCCGTATTCGATTGATAATCCAAAGCTTGCTTGACATCCAAACCCCACAGCTTTAAACCATAGGCGGCGTAATTTTCGTAACCCAAACGTCCTTCTTGGTTATACTGTTCTTTACCTTGAACAACAGCAGTACCATACATTTGTCCTTTTTTGGTAAGACGGTCTACTTGCCAGTGTTTCCAAACAGCTTGCGTAAGCGGTTGCAAAAGTGGATATTTTGACTCAACAATCTTTAGCCAGATTGACATCCGTCCCAAATCCAAAGCTGACCAACCAATTTCTTCGCGTTTATCTAGTTGACCGTAATTAACCGGGATGAGAGTTTTGGTATTGTAAACTTTGTTCGGCAGTTCGTCTTTGTATAAAGGCATAGATGCCAAAGTCTTCAACATCGTTTTCATTTTCGCGTCAAATTCTGCCGTTGGGATGATGTCAAGTTCTTTGGCACTAACTAAAGCAGCCATTGCAGCGGCTTGATCCCACATAGTTACAGAAGCAAAGTTATCGACGGAATTAACCAAGCTGTTTTCTGAGTTCCAGTTGCGCTGGAAGTAAGACCAAGCTTGACGTGCTATCGCTTTTTCTTCTGGGGTCAATGTTCCGACTCCAGTTGCAATATAAGGAGTTACTGTAGCTGTTAGCTGACTCTTAGGAATAGGTGTCCCCGGCAAAACGAAAGATTTATCGAATTTTGCTATATCAACTTCTTTGGTAGGGGAAGCAGTAACAGTTGAGATTTGAGACTTTTGGAAAAAAGCAGTTGAAGAAAGTTTCTTAGACCAAGAGTTTAGAAGTGCGATCACGCTGAATGCGGTAACGACTCCTCCCACCGTAGCTAATACAGACCAGCTTTTTGGTGGCGGTTCAAAATCAGAATTCATATTTATCAAGCGTATATTTAAAGATATGCAAGTTACTAACTTTATTCTTCCCAATTTTGAAAATTTAATTAACGAGTTATATATCAAATAGGAATTACCTACGATTTTTTTGCTCGCCCTCTCAATTTATTGTAAATTAGTCATTTATATGCTATATTAAGTAATCTGCACAGGTTAAAGCTCGATTAATCTTCTGATTGTTTGTGTTGTATGCCGCAATCACTTCGTATTTGGTTAGCAGCAATTCTGGACCACCATGTTCGTCCAAAATCGATTGCACCTGATCTCCCAAAACAGCGAAGTTTGCCACGGGCATACTCTGACTTTTCACTCTTATGTGGAAAGGGTATCAGGGTTCGCGAGGATTAGTGGCGAACTGCTTCCCCATCATGTTTTGTATTTAGAGGTTTCTTCAAGTAAATCTTTCAAACCCTGGTTAACGGGACTTAAACAAAAAAGAAGAAAAGAATAGAGTATAATTCTCTATCAGCAAAGCTACAAAGTCAAAGTTAAAGCCCATTAAAGAGACAACCCCCTCCGCCATATCTCTGTATTTTGAAAAATGGTGTCAACGGTTTGATGAAGCGTTTACGCATAAGGCCATACCTAGTAAAGAATTCTTGTTACAGATTCTTGATGAGAAGAAGAAGCTCTTAGAGGAAATTTGGGAATACTTTGGCGGATACCATGCTTATCGACTTAGTGGGGTTGGCTAGTGTAGCATTGGACTCCTGGATCTATTTCCAACAAATACATACACTCACAATTCACGAACATACGGCAATGGTTCAAATCTCCACCAAACCCCTTACCCTGGATGAATTCCTGAAGCTGCCGGAAACCAAACCCGCTAGCGAATTCATTGACGGTCAAATCATCCAGAAGCCCATGCCCCAAGGAAAACACAGCACAGTCCAGCTTGATCTCGGTGCAGGAGTCAACCTTGCACTCAAACCTCAGCGCGTCGCTCGTGCCTATACCGAACTGCGCTGCACCTTTGGTGGTCGATCCGTCGTCCCGGATGTAACGGTTTTTACCTGGACGCGCATTCCTCGTGATGACGACGGCAAGGTGTCTAACACCTTCCTGATTCCACCCGACTGGACGGTCGAAATTCTCTCCCCCGAGCAAAGTCAAACCAAAGTCATCCGCAACATTCTCCACTGTCTTGCTCACGGCACCCAGATGGGATGGTTAATTGATCCAGAAGAAGAACTGGTGTTTGTTTATTTTGCTGATCGCACCATTGCAGTATTTGAAGAACCGAGCGATCGCATTCCTGTCCCAGCCTTTGCCGAATCCTTCCGCCTTACTGTTGGGGAGATCTTCCGTTGGTTAGAAGAATAAAGCCGTGTCCGTAAAATTCCTAGGAAGGCTGAGGGGGCAAAGTCGCCGAACAATGGATCGCAACTCTCGTTCACGCCCGCTTTTGTCTTTTGGGCAGTTAGATAACTCCTATCTTACACCTATCCGTACTAACCCAGAAAACGTCAAAATGTCTACGATATAAACACCTTATTTTATAAAATTAGTATTAAAGCTTGAGATTTCCCATTATCTACTTTGGTGGGCAGTGCCTCATGGAATCTCGAATATAGAGCGTGAATTTACACTTTGTCACTGCCTACCCTACACATATATAACTAAGAGACGCAAAATTTTACGTCTCTACAAAGAATTTACACCAAGTCAATTTTTAGGACTTATAGCAGTTTTCACATTGATAGACTACAGCACTCGTGTAAGGGCAGGTTTTAGATAATATTGGATGTACCCAGATATCTAGATAAAACCCTTACTCACTCCAAAACTGTGGTCTATTCTGAAAATCGCTGTAAACAAAACCCGAGATAGCTTTACCTAACTTTTTTTGAACACCGACTCTACAGTGGACTTAATGGAATCCCGTGCATCTTTTAATGTTTGTGCGATCGGATGCTTTGCTTGTAAAAATATCCGCGCACAGTTACGTCCTGGCATTCCCGAAATCGAACCACCTGGATGGGTTCCCGCACCTGTCAGGAACAAATCTTCAATTGGGGTTTTGTAATTTGCTATTTCTGGTAAAGGACGGAAAAACACCATCTGATCTAAAGTCATGTCAATGTGGTAGTAATTCCCTTTATACGCACCCAATCTTTCTCCCAGTTCTGCCGGACTTTCCACACGACGGGCGATAATTGAGTTTTTCACATTTGGAGAATATTGTGCTAACTTGTCAATGACTTTGTCTGCAACTTTGTGCTTCATCTCATCTGTCCACCCCGTACCCTTCAAACCCGTACCTTCTGCTCCGGCGATTTGATAGGGGGCGAAAAACTCAATCCACGCCGTATGCTTTCCTGGTGGTGCCATCGACGGATCTAACATTGTTGGCACGACTAAATACATGGATGGGTCGGAATCTGGTATTTCTCCTAAGGTACATTTACTATGAGCCTGTTCTACGTGACTCATAGAATCTGCAATTAATACAGAGCCAATCAGATATTCATCTTTATGTTCGTGGTGTTCAAAACGTAGGGGTTCGTTTAAAGCTAAGTCAATTTTGAGGATAGTTTCGTTATTGTTAACGATGCGGCGATCTAATCTTTCTCGTAAATCTGAATCGACAGCATCAACTTCACTGGCATCTATCATTTGCAAAAATAGACGTTTCGCATCAATATTTGAGATGACTCCATGCTTAGCACGATATTCTGTACCGTTTGCAACTCTCACTCCAACGGCACGATTATTGTCAATCAAAACTTTCTCAACGTGCTGATCTGTGAGTACAACGCCGCCTTTACTTTTGACTAAGTTCAATAAAGCTTGCACTAATGCGCCAGTACCACCGCGAGGCCTTGTCATGCCTGGATCGTGACGCATTGCCATCATAATTGCACCAATAGCGATGGTTTTTTGCGAAGGTGGCGCACCTAGTTCTGCAGCTAGTCTTGCGAGAGGGGCTTTGAGAAACTCTGAATCAAACCATTCGTTGAGAATATCCTCTGCGCTGGTTAACATGTTGCGAATAAAGTCCAGCGTTTTAGATGGCGAACCAATCACTGAGAATAAATCTTTAATCTTTGCTATGTCATAGTTACCAGCAATATCTAGAACTGACTTTGGCGGTGCGTTAAACATGGGAATCATTGCACCAAGTGCCTTTTGCCAATATTCTGTATACTCTTTGTACTTTTTAGCATCGCGTTCGCTGTAGCGGGCGATTTCTGCACAGGTTTTGTCTAGTGACTTATGAGCTAGAAAATACTTTCCATCGGGGTGAGGACAGAAAACAACTGGATCGCAATCCAGATATTCCAAACCATATTTCTTGAGTTCTAATTCTTCAACAACTGGTCCAAGATGAATAAATTCGTGGTCAATAGCACATAAGTTAAATTTAAATCCTGGAGCTTCGTTTGGTAAAGACTCCTCCGTAGTTGCTGCGCCACCGGGAACAGAACGCTTTTCTAACAATAGAACGCTATAACCTGCTTTTAGCAAGTAAGCGGCACAAACTAGCCCGTTGTGTCCGGCTCCGATAATCACAACATCATACGTTTGCATAGTCTAATTTTCGCGATTACATAGATATTCTCCAATGTTAGTAAGCCGTTACTAACTTTACATCGTTCTCTAGTTATAAACTTCACCTTTAAGAAAGATGTTTTCTAACTATCTTATTTGAGTCGTGTACAGTTCATTTACTTAATTAACAGTTGACTAGCGATAGTATTAACTCAATTTTTACAAATTATATATAACTGCTATAAAAGGGATAGAAAGTTCAAAAATATATGCAATACTTAGACCCATCCTCAGGGCAAACAGCAGGTCGCCCCTACTGGATTATCTGTCGCATTCTTTTTTAAAACTGGTATGAGATGTAAAGAGCTTTGGTCTTCTTTGCTAATAAATTATTATGAGCGTTTAAAAGCGCTCACTATAAAATTTACTGATTAACTCCTAACTCTTTATTAAGAAGGCATTTGCGTTACATGAGCTTGTGCTAAAATTTTCATGCTACCTTTTTGTACTACCAAACTTTTAATGCTCAGGGCTGTCTTCTGATATTCAAAAGATGGCAAATCCACTAGTTCTTTGACCTTTACTATCAAAGCAGCAACAGTATCTAAACAAATGCCTTCTCCTTGAGTACAGTTGAAACTCTCCAATATTATCGGCTCTGTTGACGTGCGCGGGCGAACCATTGCCGTAAAACCGACTGTACGAGTATCACCTTTTTCTTTGAGCAAGACAATTCCTGTAAATCCCATTTGGCGATCGCTCGGTAGCTGAATTTGCATCTCTAACGGCTTCAAGCTGACAATCTCGCCATCTACATTCAATTCATACGTCGGCATCTGACTGCGAATCGAATCCGAACTCAAGGCGCGGTTAATGTCTTCTTCTGTCAGTACAATCCGAACGGTGGCATTTACGGGCTGACTTAGCTCGATTTGACCGAAAAGAGCGCTTAAAGGATTAATAGCAATATTATCTGTTTGCAGTGTGATTTCTTGCACACGGATATCTTGCAATTCCAATCCTTCACCGGATAGTGAGACACCATCAACCTGTCCCTGAATCATCTTAAACAGGTCGGTCTGCACATCGACGTCTACTTTTCCTAGTTTATCGAGCTGCTCAGATATCATTTTTCCTGCTCCGTGCGAGAGCAGTTGCTCCTCTAGCCGTTGCTCATCTGGCATAAGTTGATCGTCTCCTGGTGTCTTGTTACTGCCTAATGTAGACACTAAACACTAATGACGTATCTACACTACGAAATATGCAACTTGACTGAAACGATCTCAACCATATTGAGTTATAATCATCGACTATAACGAAATCTCTGTAACGCTAAAACACTTGCCAATTCTATCGCTGCTTTCATACTTGTAGCATCAGCAACTCCCTGACCTGCAATGTCAAACGCCGTGCCGTGATCGGGTGAAGTCCGAATGAAAGGAAGACCGATAGAAGTATTTACGGCTCTATCGAAAGCCATTAGCTTGACAGGAATCAAGCCTTGATCGTGATAAAGTGCTAGATAAGCATCGGCTGGATTTCGGATTTGGCGGAAAGTTGTCAGGAGGAGCCTGTGCTGCAGGAGGGTTTCCCTCCGTAGGATAAGAGCGTCGGTTTCCCTCCGTGGCAAACTTTCTAAGACGAATTTTGGATTTTGGATGAGAGAATCTCCGTACCAAGCTTGACTGGGCTTGACCCACATTGTATCGGGAGGGATAGGACCATCCAGTTGTAAGTTTGGATGTTTTTGACGCTGTTCCTCTATCCAAGGAATTAACCAATCCTGTTCTTCTCGCCCCAATTGTCCTTGTTCACCGCTATGGGGATTTAAACCCGCGATCGCAATCCTGGCTTCATCTAAACCAAAGTCTTTCTGTAAACATTCCGCCAGCAAGTCAAGTTTTTCCGTCATCAACTGCGGTGTCAATACCTGAGATACTTGACAAAGAGGTATATGTGTGGTAGCTAGCAAAGAGCGGAGTGTCCAACCAGTATAAGGCGATCGCGCAACAAATAACATTCCCACACGCTTA
Organism: Rhizonema sp. PD37; assembly: GCA_029379215.1. Lineage (GTDB taxonomy): Bacteria > Cyanobacteriota > Cyanobacteriia > Cyanobacteriales > Nostocaceae > Rhizonema. The sequence goes on along the minus strand of JAQYWO010000054.1, from coordinate 18,410 downwards.
GCACCTGATTTTTCCGCCAACAGTTCTGTTTGACCGGGATAGTTGTAGCCTGCCGCCTTCCAAGCCGATTTCGCTATGGGTCCAGTGACAATTCCATCAAATTGACCAGTCAGTGTATGGGCGATCGCTGTTTCCATATAAGCAAAACTAGCCGCACCACTTGCCGCATTACCAGTCCCGATAATAATTTCTCGTTTTATCTGTTTCTCTAACTGTACATCGAGAATTGACAACTCTGCTGGATTTGCCAGAGGTTCTAAATTAGGACCACAATTAAGTTTGTGATAAGTTTCTTGCAGTTTATCTTGGCTACCTACTACTGTCAGGTGACAACTTTTGCCAACTTCCGGGTCAGCCAAAGCTTTTAAAATCACCTCAGGTCCAATTCCTGCCGGATCTCCCAGCGTTAGTAAAAGATGTGGTCGGTTTTGTAGTAACGTCATAAGACTTTACACCTCTTTAAGAATCAAGCTTCTCTAACAAGCTTCTGATAGACTTAATTTAATTAAACAATTTGCATAGGAGAATTACACCCATGAGCGGCGAAATGTTAAATGCGGCGCTGTTATCCTTCGGTCTAATCTTCGTCGGTTGGGGTCTAGGTGTGCTACTACTGAAAGTCCAAGGTGCAGAAGAAGAATAGTCCTGAGTCCTCCTGAGTCCTGAGATCTATCGTCCTGAGTCCTGAAAAAGTGTGATATTTTTGACTTGTAAAGTTAAAGTATTAACACTTTTAACTCAGGATAGAGTAATGTAAACCTAATTTAAGCACGAAAAAGGGCAGGTAATTCCATACCACAAGATTCGGGCAATCTATTTTGCCATTGTCTGTCTGCTTTCTGGAAAAAGTTTATTAAAGTTTTTGTTAACTTTGTTTATATAGATGATTCTGATAAGATTTTAGTCATAAAAGTTTAAATTTAGTAAAGAACCCTCATGACATTATTAATCATTGGTGCAAGTGGCACCTTGGGAAGGCAAGTGGCTCGTCGTGCCATCGATGAGGGTTATAAAGTCCGTTGCCTTGTTCGGAGTCCTAAAAAAGCCGCATTTTTGAAAGAATGGGGTGCAGAACTCGTACGCGGAGATTTGTGTGACCCGCGAACACTTAAAGTCGCCCTTGAAGGTGCAACTGCAGTTATTGATGCTTCAACATCTCGTCCTACGGATCCTCTGAGTATTAAGAGGGTGGACTGGGAAGGTAAAGTATCTTTAATTCAAGCAGCTGTAGCTGCAGGTGTTGAGCGTTTTATCTTCTTTTCTGTCTTCAATGCTGAAAAGTATCCGGGAGTGCCATTGATGGAGATTAAGCGCTGTACGGAACTCTTTTTAGCTGAATCAGGCTTGAATTACACCATATTGTCTCTAGCTGGCTTTATGCAAGGCTTAATTGGTCAATATGGAATTTCTATTTTGGAAGGACAGCCAGTATGGGTGACAGGTGAGTCTTCTCCCATAGCTTATATGGATACTCAGGATATTGCTAAATTTGCTATCCGTGCTTTAGCGGTTAAAGAAACTGAAAACCAAACTTTCCCAATAATGGGGACTCGTGCTTGGAGTGCTGAGGAAATTATTAAGCTGTGCGAACGCTTGTCTGGAAAAGAAGCCAGGGTAACGCGGATGCCAGTCAGCGTACTGCGTGCCATGCGCTCTTTGCTGCGGTTGTTCCAGTGGTCATGGAACATAGCAGATCGACTGGCTTTTACAGAAGTCCTAGCAAGTGGAATACCACTTAATGCTCCAATGGATGAGGTTTACAAGGTCTTTGGATTAGATCCAAAGGAAACGACGACTCTGGAAGCGTACTTACAAGAGTATTTCAGCCGAATTATGAAAAAGCTGAAAGAGTTAGACTATGAGAAAGATAAAACTAAAAAGCAGAAACAAAGAACTCCGTTCAAAAAAACTAGTGACTAGTCATGGTAAAAAAAGATACATAATAAAACATTTGGCAAAGAATTAATGACTAAATCATTAAAAATATGTCAATATTAACAGAATACAGAGCATCGCTATGAAGTTGGATATTTAAGTGTGCCGAAAGCAGGCATTATTTACAATGATGTTAAACCGATAGCGTGTCGCGTCGCTATCGAATTGAGAGACAAGTTGACCGCTGTCGGCTGGAACGTAAGCATGACAACGGGTACAGGTGGTATGCTGGGATATTCTACTCCAGATAGTCCTGTGTGCCACACACCAATAGAAGGCCTGACACCCCCTGGTTTTGACTCAGAAACAAAGTTTGCTATCGTGCTAGGGGGAGATGGAACTGTTTTAGCAGCAGCCCGTTTAGTTGCTCCCTGTGGTATCCCCATATTAGCAGTGAATACGGGTCATATGGGCTTTTTGACGGAAGCTTACCTTAACCAGTTGCCTCAAACAATAGAGCGTCTGCTGGCAGGTGAGTATGAAATCGAAGAGCGGATAATGCTTGCTATCAAAGTATTTCGAGGAGATTCAGTCCTCTGGGAAGCTCTCTGCTTGAATGAGATGGTACTGCATCGGGAGCCTTTAACCTCGATGTGCCATTTTGAAATTGCCATAGGTCGTCACTCGCCAGTGGATATTGCGGCAGATGGTGTCATTATATCTACACCGACTGGTTCGACAGCTTATTCTTTGAGTGCAGGGGGTCCGGTTGTCACCCCTGGTGTACCAGTTTTGCAACTTGTACCTATATGTCCTCATTCCTTGGCTTCTAGAGCATTGGTGTTTCCAGATAACGAACCAGTTAATATCTATCCAGTCAATACTCCTCGCTTGGTGATGGTAGTTGATGGGAATGGAGGATGCTATGTTCTACCACAAGATCGGGTGCATTTATCGCGCTCTCAATATCATGCCCGCTTCGTCCGGCTACAACCTCCAGAGTTTTTCCGAATTTTACGAGAAAAATTAGGCTGGGGTTTAGCACATATCGCTAAACCTTCATCTGTGGAATTACCGTAGGACGAGGAATAAGCTTTTTAGCACTTAGGAGACAGGAAACAAGATTCATGATTATTGCTTCCTCCTTCTCCTAACTCCCCAATTAATATTAAGAAAGGGGGTTCTACTCCCTGTGACTATCAGAGCGGACATGATATAACTCCAAAAACCCAACTTCACAATCCAAAATCGATATGAAGCTTGCTCACAACCCCTGTGTTTTGACGATCGAAAGTGATGAGAGTTTAGCCAATCAGCTTGCTTTTGATTTAAAGGAAGCTGGCTATGAACCCGTTGTGGCTCATGATGGAATGAGTGGTTTACAACAGTGTCGCGATCGCCAGCCTGCTTTAATTGTTATAGACCGGATGCTCACAGGAGAATCAGGACTCTCGTTATGCAAAAATCTCAGAAATACTGGAACGCAATCACCTGTACTAGTACTAATGGCGAGGGATACTGTAGATGACAGAGTCGCTTGCTTAGAAGCAGGAGCTGATGATTACTTCCTCAAGCCTTACCGTGGGGAAGACTTTTTGAATTTAGTTCGTCTTTACTTAAAACCTGAAGTTGATAACTCAGAACAGTTACGTTTTGGGGATCTTGTCTTAGATCTGGCAACACGTCGTGCTATAAGCAACGGGCGAACTATCGACTTGACAATGAAGGAATTTGAACTACTAAAGTATTTAATGGAACATCCTCGTGAAGTATTAACTCGCGAACAAATTCTCGAGAATGTTTGGGGTTATGATTTTATGGGTGAGTCAAATGTAATTGAGGTGTATATTCGCTACTTGCGGTTGAAGATAGAGGATGAAAGTCAAAAGCGCTTGATTCAGACAGTGCGAGGAGTTGGGTACGTGCTAAGAGAATCGTAGGTAATTTTGGATACCCGGATTTTGGATTTGGGTTTATGAGGTTATTCTGGGATTATTTTAAGTAGCTACGTAAGCCCGAGCGTACTCCAATCCAAAATCCTTAATATAAAATATATTTACCAAGTATAAAATTTAAAATATAAAATTGCTATGAACTGTCGGCTGGGTTTGCTTTCTATAGTACTGGGCTTTTTGCTGATGAGTTGTTCGACACCAACACCAGCAGAACCTTCTCAAACTCAAACATCAGTAAATATGGATCAAATGTTAACGGCAACAAATGCAGGTCAACAACTACCAATTTCAGCTCAAGCAATTGTTCCTAATGGTACAAAAATTCAATTAGAAGTGGCGCGAACGTCTCAGCAACAGGCATTGGGATTGATGTACAGACCAGCTTTACCTGATGACAGGGGGATGCTGTTTCCATTCTCACCACCAGAAACTGTCGGTTTTTGGATGAAGAATGTACCTGTGGCGCTGGATATGGTCTTTTTGCGAAATGGGGTTGTAGAGTATGTCGCAGCTTCTGTACCTGGTTGTAAGAACGATCCTTGTCCCAGCTATGGTCCTAAAAAACCTTTTGACATGGTGATTGAACTGCGTTCTGGTCGAGCAGCAGAATTGGGTTTGAAGGTAAGTACTCCTGTCAAGATTGAGTATTTGAATTCCAATCCTTCGCGAAGTTGAAGATTAATATCTCATCTACGCATAAATTTGACTTTCATTTCCCATGCGTAGTATAATTTTTTTTCTGCATCACTCTCACAGTTGTGTTGCAAAAATCATTCTTTTGGTGTATGTATAAATAGTTCTCGATAAGAGACTATAAGTTTATGAATCTTTCTTAACAAAAGTGTAATAGACAAGAGCGCCGAATTAAAAAAGATAAAATTAGTCCTTATCTAGGGAATATACTACTTGACCTTTTAGCAGACAAGTAGCATGATTGAGATTTCCTAGATTTCTATCATTGAGGCTAGCCAACCGAACATTGTTGGTATCTTTAAGGTACGAAGGCACGATAGTAAATATATTACTACTTACTAACCACTTAAGAATGATAAATTGCTCTATGACAATCGATTTTACTGAAGGAGGTGAAATACAACAAATGTTGCCGTCAAGTTATTCTAGATTAGTGAGCTTTTTGCTAGAGGACTTAGCAATTTCTACAGCTGCAATAGGAGTTGCTCTTCGTCACAGCGAGCAAGATCCAGGACCATTGCCGATGATTCTTTGGCAGTATGGTTTGATTACCTTAGAACAATTAGAAAAAATTTATGATTGGTTAGAAACAGCATACTTATAACTACCTTATTTAAGAGAATCGAAGTATGTTACATCGACTCTGCCTTCTTCAACCCCTGAAAGAGCGTAAAGTTAACTGTATAAGTTTTGACTCATCTAAATAAAATTTGACATAGCGTGTAGATAATGTAACCCGCTATATTAGTATTTTCGCTGATTGTGGATAAAGACGAATTCATGGGGTCGAGTAGCAGTATACGGAGCGTGGAAATGGGGAAACAAAGCTACCATATCCAGAAGGAAGTCGCTGCACGTCAATAGAATTGCTCTTGACTTTCCAAAACGAATTTTTAATTCTCTGATAATGCTACTCACATAAAGCTCTTTACTACTGATAAGCAACGGAGATGTTCCTTAATCAGGAGCATTTAATGCCGATTATTAAGATGATTAAGCGACCAACGGTGGTCAACTACCATTGAGGAAGACTGGCAAATTTCTTCTAAATGCTTTTGTTGGGCAGCTGCTTTACGCAGAGTTATGATGAGTTGGTTCACCTGATTACGTAGATTAGGATCTTCCCTCACTGCTGACATGGTTTGTCTTTCAAGCAGTTGCAGTATCAGTTCGTAGTGGATAGGTGAAGGTAGAGGAATTTGCTCCATGTAGTTGATTGTAGATGTGAGATGATTTGTTAATAATTGTTAAATACCAAAAATTTAATTGGTTAAAGCCTCGATCGCTCTGTTGAAGATTTCTCAAAAAGATTAGCGATCGCGAGTTCTGGATCTGACTGTGTTACCAAAGACTCTCCAATCAGAACAGCAGATGCACCTGCATTTGCTACCACACTTAAGTCATTGGAATTATATATTCCTGACTCACTTACAACTAAAATGTTCCGTTTCTGCAATTGCTCACCTCTATTCGCCAATAATTCGCAAGTCGTTTGCAACGTCACTGAAAAATCTTCTAAGTTACGATTATTAATACCTACTAAGGAGATGCCATCTATCGTTAAAACGCGGTCAAGTTCTGCTAGAGTATGGACTTCTACTAAAACTGCTATTTTTAATGCATTAGCAATTTTGACGAAGTATTGCAAATCTTGATCGCTAAGTATCGCCGCAATTAATAATACTGCATCTGCACCCCGAACATATGCCAAATATATCTGGTAAGGGTAGATTACGAAATCTTTACACAAAAGCGGTAAATTTACTGCGGAGCGAATCTTACTTAAATTGTCAAAGCTACCGGAAAAGAATTTTGTATCTGTTAGCACCGAAATACAACTGGCACCTCCAAGCTGATATTTGAGCGCGATTTCTACTGGATCGAAATCCTCGCGTAATACCCCTTTACTAGGACTCGCTTTTTTGACTTCAGCAATCAACGCTGGCTTTGTTGTACTTTGGCGTAATGCACTTACAAAATCATGGGGAGGCTCTTTCGTTTTTGCTTGACGTTGCAACTCCTGTAAAGGGAGTTGTTCCCGCATTTGATCGACTTCTATTTCTTTGTGCCAGATGATTTCCTCCAAAATATTTTTTGGCTGAGCATCTGGCAAAGCTACTTGATACTGCAATATGGAGACTGCAATAGCTGGGTTAGGTTGACGACGACGAATAAGCATTTCTTAAGTTAATAGTCATTGGTCTATAGTCATTGATCTATAGTCATTAGTTATTGGTGATAGTCCTTCGTCATAAACAGGCTGACACTATGAGCAAATGACTAATGACTTGAAACAAATAACTAATGAGCGATCGCTCTTTTATAAGCTTCATCCAGCACTTCAGAGAGTGTTGGGTGGGCATGAACTAAATGAGCCAGGTTATGGACTGTTTGACGGTTGGCGATCGCTGCTGACGCTTCATGAATTAAGTCTGAGGCGTGTATCCCAAAAATGTGAACTCCCAAAACTTCACCCGTGTCGAGGCGGTACACCACCTTTGCCATACCGTCAGCTTCACCTTCTGCCAATGCTTTAGAGTTACCCTTAAAATAACTTTTTGTTATACCTACTTCAAATCCCTCTACCTTACCTTTTTCCTTAGCTACGGTTTCCGTCATTCCCACATAACTAATTTCTGGGTGTGTAAACGCGGCGGCTGGAATGCTGTGATAGTCGGCTTCCTTGTGTCGTCCACAAATATTTTCCACAGCGACGATACCTTGTGCCGATGCCGCATGTGCCAGCATCATTTTACCGTTAGCATCGCCAATTGCCCAGACATGCGGTACAACCTCACCTGCTGACAGTACAGCCATACTGTCGTTCACTGGGATATAATTCCGTCTGTCGAGTTCTACACCTATAGAATCCAGTCCTAAATTTTTGGTAGCTGGGATACGCCCTGTTGCCACCAAGCAGGCGTCAACTTCTAGCACATCTACGAGTTCTTTAGTTTTGAAGTCAGCCAATTCAATCACCACTGGTGAACCTGGGATAACTTTTCTTGCATAAATTCCGACATGCGTTTCAATATCTCGAGGAGTAATGAGGACACGTTCGGCAAGTTTGGCAATATCACGATCAAACCCTGGCATCAACTGATCTAGGGCTTCGATCATGGTGATTTCACAGCCTAAAGCCGAGTAAATATCAGAAAACTCCAAACCGATGTAACCACTGCCTATAATCGCTACCCACTCTGGAAGCCATTCTAACTTGACTCCTTGGTCGCTGGTAAAAACTGTTTTGCCATCAACTTCAATACCTGGAGGAACAAAGGGAACAGAACCGGGGGAAAGAATGATGTCTTTAGCTGTGATAATTTTTTCGCCACTATCTGTCATCACACTGACTTTTTGTCTCCCGGCAATTTTCCCCCAACCTCGGATGATGTCAACTTTCAGACGTTTGAGGCTATTCGTTAAATCATCTTGAATTTTAGCTACCAAATTTCCCGCATGGTGGGAGATGGCAGAGCGATCGAATTCTACACCTGAGAGTTGAATTCCCAAAGACTTGAGGTGATGTGCATTGCGTAACTCCCGCACGCGTCCAGATGCCGCCAGCAATGCTTTAGAAGGAATACAGCCTCGGTTGACACAAGTTCCTCCCATGTCAGCCGCTTCGACAATTGCTGTTTTCAAACCACAACTCACGGCGTGTAAGGCAGCGCCGTGTCCACCTACTCCAGCGCCTACAATCACTAAATCGTAATCAAATACCTGACTCACCTTAGTTTCCCCGCATGCTTCGTCTATTTATTCTGAACTGACCTAGCAATCAGTGCAAGTTCCTTAATTTTATGCTGTTGCTAAATCAATTTTATGATTTATGTTACCAGAAGGAAGAAATTGATGCTCGATATAACTTAAAGTCATGTATAATACTACTGACCTTTTTTATCTATATACTTAATGATGTTAGTTAAGGCAGTTCTTAGAAAGGCTGTAGTAGCTAGGGGGGGAACTTCTTCACTCGTGCTGAGTTATAAGTATATTTTTCAATAATCTTTTTCACTAGGTTTTGGGGAAAATAACTTTTAACTGTTTACTATTAGTAGATTAGCATCTTTTGCTACAAAACCTATTATCCAGACTAAGGTCAAAATTTTTACATTTTTAGGGTGTTCTTTTTAAACGACCAGACGTGTTAACTAGAGATCGGCTAGTAGGGTATTCATCTCCACAGTCCCAATCCCTATTCAGGATGAGCGTTATTACTCGATCCAAAAATTGTACAACAAAAAATTACGCCTATGTCTATTGAGCAACTTACCTCTTGGGAAAAACGACTTTCTCACCTGAATCTTGCACAAACCCAACGACTGTTACAAGATATGGTAGCAAAACATCCAGAATTGGTAGAAGAGATTGACAGTCTACTCGGGCATATAACTCACAGTCCAACTCAAACAGTAAGACAATCGGTTTATCGCACAATCGATCCCACTCCCTTTCAACGTCAGGTGCGAGCCATTCTCCGTAATGCAGTACGCTGCTTGGAAGGCGGCTATGAGGATGACCCAATCAGCGAGGAATTACTTAATATCATACAAACAGCCGTCGATTTTAGCGAGCGTGGAGACGGAAAGGGAGCGATCGCTATTCTGGAAGCGATTACTTCTACCTGTGTGGAAAACTGGGATGATGTTGCTGACTACGGTGCTGAAAATGAAGAGATTGTTCAAGAATTGAACGAAGCTTGGTGTGAGTCAATTCTTACCACCGAACTTATCCCGGAGGAAAAAGAAGACATACAAGTTAATTTAGAAAACTGGCAGAATGAGTGGGATGCGGATTTTGGATTAGCCTTAGAAGCTTTGCACCAAGGCTGGGATTATCCACCACTCGTGCAGGTTCTTCAAGGAAATAAGACAGAAATTGAAGCAACTGCGAAAGACGCACCAGACTACGCTGACGATTTAGCACTTATTCGGTTAAAAATCCTCGAACGTGAGGAGCGGTACCAAGAATACCTCCATTTGGCGGAAGCGGAAGGGCAAACTCAGCAATACTTAACAATGCTAGCTCGCTTAGGTCGGGTTGAAGAAGCACTCTCCCTTGCACAAACTCAAATGACTTCTATGAATGAAGCCTTTGCCTTAGTTAAAACTCTTCGAGATCAAGAGGCTTTACAGCAAGCACTACATATTGCTGAAGTTGGGTTAACGTTACCAGGAGATTGTCAGTATGACTTCGCAGTTTGGACAAGCGATCTGGCTGAGGGTTTGGGAGATAATCAAGCGGCTTTAGACGCAAGAATTGTCGCTTTCTCGAGCATACCCTCTTTTACAGAGTATCGGAAAATAGAGAATTTGGCTGTTGAAAACTGGGCAAGCGTGAAAATAGATTTACTTAATGTACTCCGTGCCTACAAAGGTTGGGGAACGGAGGATGCCAGAGTTGATATATTTTTGCACGAGGGGTTAGTTGATGAAGCGATCGCCACAGTCACTGAACTCAGTTCCTACTATTCAACTATAATTTATAAAGTTATGGATGCTGCTATATCTCACGATCCTGATTGGGTGCTCAAAAATGCCTGTAGCCGCGCTGAATCTATTATGGATGCGGGTAAAGCAGAATATTATCTTCATGCTATGGATTGGTTAAAAAAAGCACGGGCTGCTTACTTAGCGTCTGAGAGAACAGCAAATTGGTCAATCTATCGAGCAAGTCTAATACAAGCTCACGGTCGCAAACACAAACTGATGGTGTTGTTCAAGCAACCCGGAATGGAATAAAGAGTTTTGAAGTGCTGAGGAGCCAGTACACTCCTGTATTGCGTTGCTGAGTAGAGCAGGAGTAGAAGTGGCCACAATCCTGACCTACCAAGAGAAAACCGTTTGTAGTAAACAACTGAAAAATTACATAATTAACTCTCAGCACTTCAAAACTCAGGACTAATTTTCTCCCACTTGCTCTTCATTCGGGCGCGATTATCATCTATGGAATTGCTAGAATGAGAGAGTGGTCATTGTGGAGGCATAGCAATGCTTAAGTGATCGCCTCCACAAAAATTCTCTTTTTGGTGCAAATACCAGAATTTGTGCCATTGCTGTTTGACAACTTGGGAATCTTGTGTGAATACGAATCAGCTTTTCATGTGTTATCTTTTGTCAACCGTATTTAGAAACTCCTCAATGACTAAATGTAATACATCGGACCTTGCTGTCTGCGTGCCTCTAGTTGCTCACACAAGTCTTGGAGTGTGTAACGTCTCAAAACTTTAGTACAGGCAGCGTTAGCTTCATCCCAAATCTCATAAATGAGATCCTTTTCAGGAGTGGTGCTAGCAATGTGTTCACCTTCCTTACGCTCACCTTCCATTAAAGTCACAATTTCCAATAATGTAATCTGCCATGGTTCACGGGCTAGAACAAACCCTCCTCTGGAACCACGTTGACTCTTTACCAAACCAGCACGCCGGAGACTGGCAAGAATTTGTTCCAGATAACGATCAGGTATTGGTTGCTTGTCTGTAATTTCGCTCATTGTTAGAGGAGCTTTTTCCCCTTTGTGGCTTGCTAATTCTAAAAGTGCTAGCACAGCGTATTCAACTTTAGAAGACAGATCCAGGAGAGCGTAATTATGGATATTCAATTCTTTTCTCAAGATACTACTAATTGCCGATAGATTTATAGTACTAAAATCAATATGAATTTATGTATACGCGATCGCAACCGAATGCACATCCATAAAAATACTGTATTTATATCAATCTACAGTACTTTGTCTTCAAGAATTCTAACAGAATTTCCACTCTGATGATTTCATCCATCAGTTGTGGAAATGAAAGAAGATTCTTGATTCAAGAGCAATATCTATTAAAGAGAATTGAAACCGAGTATGCTGCTAGCTGATTTACGCACAATTTATGAACGCGATCCAGCAGCCCGTAATTGGCTGGAAGTGTTATTCTGCTATCCTGGACTCCAAGCCTTGGTGTTTCATCGCTTGGCACACTGGCTGCACAATAAGGGACTTCCCTTTATACCTCGATTTATTTCCCAAATCAGTCGGTTTTTAACTGGGATTGAGATTCATCCAGGAGCCAAAATTGGCAATGGAGTTTTTATTGATCATGGTATGGGGGTAGTCATTGGGGAAACAGCGATTGTGGGAGACGAAGCCTTAATCTATCAAGGAGTGACTCTAGGCGGTACTGGAAAAGAGACAGGTAAGCGCCATCCAACCTTAGGCAATCACGTTGTTGTGGGAGCAGGCGCAAAGGTATTGGGCAATCTTCAAATTGGCGATCACGTCCGTATCGGTGCAGGTTCTGTGGTACTGCGAGACGTACCCAGCAATACTACTGTAGTCGGGATTCCAGGGCGTGTCACCCGTCAAGATAAAAAGAGTATCGATGTTCTGGCTCACAATCAACTCCGAGATGTGGAAGCTGAGGTTATTCGAGTTTTATTTGAACGAGTCAAAGCTTTAGAAAAACGGGTAGAACAGTTGGACACTAACCCCCCTTTGTCTCCAATTCTAGTTGGCGAAGAAATCGATAACGGCAAGTGGAATACTGATGGTTTGATTGATGACTTTCTTGATGGTGCCGGAATTTAATCAAGGTTGGTACATAATACCATACGATCATCATTTAAAGAGCGATCGCCCTCACAAATCTTGTGTTAATCTTTCTGAATCGATTGTGAGGCAGATTGTTTGGTGAAATCTATCGGAGTGTTTTGTGGTTCTAGCACGGGTCTTAGACCTGTATATAGGGAAGCGGCTCAAACTCTTGGAGAAACTTTAGCAAGCCGAGATTTGAGATTAGTTTATGGAGGTGGAAATGTAGGGCTAATGGGTATTGTTGCTGATGCAGCTTTAACAGCAGGAGGTGAAGTCATTGGGGTGATTCCAGATTTTCTAATTGCCAATGAAATCGCCCATCGAGGACTCTCCATGCTTCACGTTGTTGGGTCAATGCATGAGCGCAAAACCAAAATGGCGGAGTTGTCTGATGGCTTCATTGCACTTCCTGGTGGATACGGAACTCTAGATGAGTTCTGTGAAATCCTCACTTGGGCACAGTTGGGACTTCACCAAAAACCTTGCGGTTTGTTAAATGTTGAAGGATATTTCGATCCTTTACTGAAATTATTTGACAAAGCGGTGACAGAAGGATTTCTTAAACCTACTGGTCGTTCCTTTGTTTTGGAAGCATCTGATGCAGAAGATTTACTGGATGTATTTGCAACTTATCAGTCAACTGTAGTTAAGAAATCGATGGAGCAAGAAGTCAAGCCTTAATGGAGCCGATAGCTCTATTAACAGATAGTTGTGTAGAGGCGTATTATCTTACGCCTCTACCAAACCTTTTACGAATCCCGAACCTATATCTCTCAAAAAAATCTCAGTTCTGTGAAAGTCTCACCAAGTCGGATATTTTTTGGTTGAGTACATTATTAATCAATATTAATGAATGTAATTTCCGGGGTGAGATACTAAATCTAATTATTGCGACTCCCTACACTAGTACTCCATGTCATTAATTTTGTAGGATTTGTAGTGAGCGATAAATCGCTCAATTTTAAGCAATAAAAGTGCTGACTACGAACTTTTGCAACCTATTAGAACTAATGAGACGCACCATTAGTGGTTCACGTCATTAACTTTGAGGGGTAGCGTAGTGAGCACTCTTATTGCTCAATTTTAAGCACTAAAGTGCTTACTACGAACTTTCATCACTTATCAAAACTAAAATCATACACTCCTATACCCAGTCAAAGGGCTTTAACTGTAATGACGAAAACCTTTGCAACCATCGACGGGAATGAGGCTGTTGCCCGTGTTGCTTATCGCTTAAATGAAGTTATTGCGATTTATCCCATCACTCCCTCTTCATCAATGAGTGAATGGGCTGACACTTGGTCATCTGAAGGGCACCCTAATTTGTGGGACACTGTTCCGAGTGTGATTCAGATGCAGAGCGAAGGTGGGGCGGCAGCAGCTGTTCATGGGGCGTTGCAAACGGGTTCAATGACGACGACATTTACGTCTTCTCAGGGACTGTTGTTGATGATTCCCAACCTGTACAAAATTGCAGGTGAACTCACTAGCGCTGTGATCCACGTTGCTGCTCGCTCTCTAGCGACGCAAGCCTTATCAATTTTTGGCGATCACAGCGATGTCATGGCAGCGCGTGCAACTGGCTTTGCTCTACTATGTTCTGCTTCTGTACAGGAAAGCCAAGACTTTGCCCTCATTGCTCAAGCGGCGACACTCAAGGCGCGAGTGCCGTTTATGCACTTCTTCGACGGCTTCCGCACCTCTCATGAAATTCAGAAAGTCAAATTGTTGGAGGATAGTGACTTAAAGGCACTGATTGATGATGATCTGATATTTGCTCATCGAACTCGTGCTTTAACTCCAGATCGCCCAGTTTTGCGCGGAACCGCTCAAAATCCTGATGTCTATTTCCAAGCTCGTGAAAGCGTTAATCCTTACTACAATGCTTGTGCAGAAATTGTTCAGCAAGAGATGGATCGATTCGGTGATCGCACGGGACGGTATTATCAGATCTATGAATATTACGGTGCCCCTGATGCTGAAAAAGTAATTGTGCTGATGGGTTCGGGCTGTGAGACGGTGCATGAAACACTCGATTACCTGAACACTCGTGGCGATCGCGTCGGTGTTGTCAAAGTGCGATTGTATCGTCCGTTTGATGCCAACTTATTTGTTAACGCGCTTCCTAAAACAACCAAGGTGATTGCTGTCCTTGATCGTACCAAAGAACCAGGCAGCATTGGTGAACCGCTATACTTGGATGTGGTCACTGCTATTCATGAAGCGTGGGGGAGTGAGAGAAATTCCCCGTATCCTCAAATTATCGGTGGTCGTTACGGTCTTTCTTCCAAAGAATTTACCCCAGCGATGGTGGTGGGTATTTTTGATAACCTTGCTCAAAAGAAACCGAAGAATCACTTTACTATTGGTATCAATGACGACGTTTGTCACACTTCCCTGACGTTTGACGCTAACTTTTCTACAGAACCAGATAGCGTGATTCGGGCAATGTTCTACGGGTTGGGTTCAGATGGCACAGTTGGTGCGAACAAAAACTCAATTAAGATTATTGGTGAAGAAACCGATAACTATGCCCAAGGCTACTTTGTCTACGATTCCAAGAAATCAGGTTCTATCACTGTTTCCCACTTACGTTTCGGAAACGAACCTATTCGTTCCACTTACTTAATTGATCAAGCGAATTTTATTGGTTGCCATCACTGGATATTCCTAGAACGTCTTGATGTTCTCAAAGCTGCTGTTCCTGGTTCTATTTTTTTGCTGAACAGTCCCTACGACACTGACACTTGGAAACATCTTCCCGTGGAGGTGCAGCAGCAAATTACTCGTCGGAACCTAAAGTTTTACGTCATTAATGCTACTAAGGTGGCGCGTGACAGTGGTATGAACGGACGGATTAACACGGTGATGCAGGTGTGCTTTTTTGCATTAGCAGGTGTCTTGCCACAAGAGGAAGCGATCGCTAAAATCAAGCAAGCAATTGAAAAGACTTACGGCAAAAAAGGCGCGGAAGTTGTCCGTATGAACTTGCAAGCCGTAGATAATACACTGAAGAATTTGCATAAATTAAGCAGTGAGACATGGGACAAAAATGAAAAAGTACTCCCGAATGCCTTCACGAACCCAATTCCCGACACGGCTCCTCAATTCGTACAATCCGTTTTGGGCAAAATCATTGCGTGGCAGGGTGATGAACTGCCTGTGAGTGCCATGCCTGCTGACGGTACTTATCCTACTGGCACCTCTCAGTGGGAAAAACGCAATGTGGCAGAAGAGATTCCCGTTTGGGAAGCCGATGTCTGCATTCAGTGTAACAAGTGTGTGATGGTTTGCCCCCACGCTGCTATCCGAAGTAAGATTTATCAACAGGATGAGTTAGCTGCGGCTCCAAGCACGTTTAAATCAATTAATGCCAAGGATAAAGATTTTACAGGTCAGAAATTTACCATTCAAGTTGCTTCTGAGGATTGTACGGGTTGTAGTATTTGTGTGGATATTTGCCCTGCTAAAGACAAATCTCGCCCAGAACGAAAGGCAATTAACATGGAACCGCAATTGCCTTTGCGGAAGCTTGAACAGGAAAACTGGAATTTCTTTTTAAAGTTACCATTACCCGACAGACGGCAACTCAAAGTTAACCACATTCGCCAACAACAACTGCAAGAACCTTTGTTTGAATTTTCTGGTGCTTGTGCTGGCTGTGGTGAGACGCCTTATTTGAAATTGCTGACACAACTGTTTGGCGATCGCACGATGATTGCCAACGCCACAGGTTGTTCTTCAATCTACGGTGGCAACTTGCCCACAACTCCTTGGACAAAAAACGCCGATGGACGTGGCCCGGCATGGTCTAATAGTTTATTTGAAGATAACGCCGAATTCGGTCTTGGCTTCCGCTTATCTCTAGACAAGCAAGTTGAATTTGCGACTCAACTTTTGCTTGAATTGGGAAGTCGGGTATTACAATCGGTTATTCCTGAAGATTTGGTTCAGTCTATTGTCACTGCACCTCAAGCAACCGAAGCTGATATTTACGAGCAACGCGAACGAGTTGCACTGCTTAAGCAAAAGTTAGAGAGTTTGCTAGCAGCTGACAGTTTACAGCTCATTAAATCTTCTTCTCACGCCAAAATCATCTCAAAAGCGAAACAACTTCTGACACTGGCTGATTATCTTGTGAAGAAAAGTGTTTGGATTGTTGGTGGTGATGGCTGGGCGTATGACATTGATTCTGGCGGACTAGATCATGTATTGGCTAGCGGTCGCAATGTCAATATTTTGATTATGGATACAGAAGTCTATTCTAATACTGGTGGACAAGCATCTAAAGCAACACCAAGGGCGGCGATCGCGAAGTTTGCTGCCAGTGGTAAGCCAGCAGCGAAAAAAGACTTAGGGCTAATTGCCATGACATACGGCAATGTCTACGTAGCGAGTGTTGCATTAGGTGCTAGAGATGAACATACTCTCAAGGCATTTTTAGAAGCAGAGGCTTATGACGGTCCTTCCCTGATTATTGCCTACAGCCATTGTATTGCCCACGGTATCAACATGACGACAGCCATGAGTCAACAGAAGGCATTGGTAGAATCAGGTCGTTGGTTGCTGTATCGCTATAATCCCGAGTTGCAGCTTGCAGGAAAGAATCCTTTGCAGTTGGATATGCGATCGCCCAAGCAACCGATAGAGGAATCGATGTACCAAGAAAATCGCTTTAAGATGCTGATTAAGAGCAATCCCGACCTTGCCAAACGCTTACTGCAAGAAGCTCAAGCTGAGGTATATGCACGTTGGCAGTTGTATGAATACATGTCAGATCGTAAGCTATCTGATGAGTGGCGATCGGAGGAAAATTTCGATTAAGCTCAAAGTAGAACCATAATCAAAGCCTTATGAGAATCTTGCGTAAACTGATAGTTATTTTTCTAACACTGACTTTGTGCTTTACAACAGTTGCTTGCGGAGGGGGAGCTAAGCAAACTTTACCTCCTACAGGGAATCTCCGTCAACCGTCAACTGCTGCTACAAAGCTAAATGATGGTCAGTACCCTGTACAACAAGCTACCTATGATGATGTTAATGGGGAGTACACCTTATTTTTACTCAACGCGACGCCACCAACTTTTAGAACTCAAAATGTACAGATGGCAAGGCTGACTGATGAGGAAATTAAGCAGGGTCAGAAAACTAACCTAAAAGTGCAGAACGGTGAGTCGGTTTTATACCTAACAGAGGATTTCAAAATCGAGTACGTCCACAACGTTACCGAAAATAGAACCAATCCTCAAACAGGACAACAAGAACAGGTCGTAGTTCGTCGAGAAAATGGATTCTGGGCACCCTTTGCTGGTGCTGTGGCAGGTCAGGCAATAGGTAGCCTGTTATTTAGACCTCATTACTATGTGCCACCAGTCTATCAACCAGGAGTATCAGTGCTGAATGGGTACGGTGGTTATGGTAGAAGCTATGGCGATGCCGTCAGCAGTTATCGCCAACGCTACAATACACCACCTGCCGAAGTTAGAAACCGGACTGCATTCCGCAGTACTGGCACAATTAGAAGATCGTCTCCTAATGACTTTAATGTACGACGCACCGTCCCACCCAACTCTTCTATAAACCGTCCCACAGGTTCTGGTTATGGTGGCAGTATCCTCCAACCCTCCGGTCGTTCCGGTTCTGCTAGACGTCCTTCTGGCAGTGCTTTTGGTAGTGGACGTCGTGCTCCCAGCCGTTCAGGTTTCGGTAGTAGACGGCGTTAAGGATCTGTATTTGAATAGGGGCGGGTTTAATTGAGATCATATCTGAGTACATCCAAGATATGATTTAAAACCCGCCCCTACAGCTTTTATCGAATTCACGTTAGAGGATGTTTTAAAAGTGAGGGGCGATCGAAGCCACCTTGAAAGCAGCACGGCAGATTGAGAACAAGCTTCCCCCGATAGACTCTATACAAGACATAGAAACAGTTTCGAGGAACTGACGACTAAATGAACTTATAAGTGATCGCCACGAAGAAAACTCCGTCGCCAGCGCTAGCCGAATGAGGGTTTTTTCGTCAGATCATATCATTTATCTAGTATCAGCAGATGTAGTTTCTCGTCTGATTACAACAAAAGCAATACAAATTAACTCTATCCGATGACTGATTTATAAGATGATTGCTATTGACAAAAGATATTGCGTCTCTATAAACTAGACCCCATTATTATCAATAAATGTTGTCATTTAATTGATAGTTGCTTTCTAGGGTGTGAGAGATGATGAGAATTCAGCGGTTATCGTCAAGTCTAAGAGGGTGTTTATAAAATAAATCTTAAGCGGTTGAACAACGATGCTTACGGGCTA
>JAQYWO010000472.1 GCA_029379215.1 Rhizonema sp. PD37 | reverse complement strand
GTATATAGGGTAATAGCGGAATCATTTAAGTAATTGCTATTATTCAATAATAAATTTAATTTGGAAGTTGACTATAGATGAGAATAGCTTTTAATTAACAAGAGCGATTACAGCAAAATTTCTTCACACCTTAATAAAACAACAGGGAAAAATAGCATCGTAGCTGAATTTTCCAATTGATAAAACTTAAAGACAGAATAAAGTTCCAGATATAAAAATACCGAAGACTGAACCAAATCCGCCGATCTGCTTTGCCCAAACGCAATAGTTTAGTCAATTGATCTGCCAGTGAGGCACCCCATTCGTGAGACTTGAAGATAAATCTACAACTTGACCCTGACTATTTTTGATCAGACTGCCATTTTTTTGAGATGTTTTACCCGATCTAGGCGAAAATCAAGTTCTAAGTTTTGCAAAGTCTTGCTCAATGGATGGAAGAGAATTTTACTCTAGCTTGATTCGGCTTCACATTCTGCATCATGCAGTTCAGGAACCAATTTTTGGGCTTGGCATCATTGAATAACTAGCACGCCACGGCTATAAACTTAGTGCCGGAACGCTCTACCCGATGTTGCACGATATGGAGCGTAAGGGATATCTATATTCTGTGGAACAGCGATCAGGACGGCAGAGCCAACGACTCTACCGAGCTTGATTCAAGACGATTTTCCACTAGTTGGGGTCGAGGGGATCAAGTATTTATCATACCAAGCTAAATAACGTTCTAGGACATCACGTTGATAACTCGGTTTGCTGATTTCGTGGGACTGTCCTGGATAAACTACTAACTGGGTATCAATTCCGAGACTTTTGAGGGCTTGATACATCTGCTCAGAGTTGTGCAGTGGTACAGAACTATCCTTGTCACCTCCCAGAAATATTGTCGGTGTAACAATTCGGTTGGCGTGAAGAAATGGGAAAGAAATCCGCAACCATGTATCAAGGTTCTTCCACGGTAAGCCTAACTCCTGTTCTTCGTCATAAATATACTCATCTGTACCGTAGGTCGCAAGAATATTTGATTCACCAGCCCCACTGACTGCGGCTTTGAAGCGAGTATCTTGAGCAATAGTATAGTTGGTTAACATAGAACCATAACTCCACCCACCAATTCCTAAACCCGATGGCGAAGCAATTCCGCTAGCGATCATATAATCAGCACCGGCAATAACATCTTGAGCGTCTTTGTTTCCCCAGTCTGCATAAATCGCTTTGGAGAAGGCTTCACCTCTTCCTGAACTCCCGCGTGGGTTAACACCGACAACGACATAACCTTTCGCCGCAAACAATTGCCAATTAAACATAAACTGATTTGTGAACTGCCCCACAGGTCCGCCGTGCAGCATCAGCAGTGTCGGATATCTCTTCGGTGACTGAAAGTTAGGTGGCTTGACGAGAAAGCCGTGAATTTCTGTTCCATCTTTACTATGAAAGCTGATTTCATTTGTAGTTGCTAAATTTAGTTGAACTAGCAACTGATCATTTTGGTGCGACAATGGACGCAAATCTTTACCTTTGAAGGCGAAGACTTCATTTGGTTGTTGTGGCGTTGAAGAAAGTAAAGCGATTTTGTCATCGCCTCCTAAATCAAAGTTACTAATATTTCGCCTTCCTGCTAACAAGCGCTCAAGAGTGCCGCCAGCTACGGGTATCTTTGCAAGGTGAACGTTGCCATCGTCTTCAATTAAAAACAGTATTGATTTCCCATCTAGTGTAAAACGCGGTTTGACAACATTACGATCAAGGCTTTTAGTCAGTAGACGCGGAGTGCCGCCAAGGGCAGGAATCACCGCTAGATGGTAAACTGCGTATTCAATGAGTTTGGGTGAACCTCCTTGAAGATAGGCAATTGACTTCCCATCTGGACTCCAAGCTGGACGGCTACCCCAATCAGGATCGCAGTCAGGTCCAGAAAAAGTGGTTAGCTGGCGGGCTTTTGCTCCTCTTTGGGCAGCGATGACATAAAGATCCCAATTATTGTTGCGCTCGCTATTTTCACCGCGTTTGCTCACAAAAGCAATATTTTTGCTATCACTTGACCAAGCAGGTAAAGACTCATTAAATGAACCTGGGGTGAGAATCTCTGTTTTGCGAGTTGCTAAGTCCAATACATAAAGATGTTCTCGACTGTTGTCGATAAAACCGACACCATCTTCAAGGAAGTGAAACAGATCGATAACAATCGGTGGTGGGGTTTTGCCATTAAAGGGAGTTTCTGGAGCCGGTTGAGAGGCAATTACGGCTAGTCGTTTACTGTCACCAGACCAGACAAAATCGCTAACATCACCAGCAAAGTCGGATATTTTTTCGGCTTCACCACCTGCTAGGTTGAGCAACCAAATTTGCTGTTTTCCAGATTCACGGCTGGAGATGAAAGCTAGATGCTTCCCATCTGGGCTGAACCGAGGGTTATATTCACTATCTTTACCGTTAGTTAAATGTAACGTTCGGGAAGCATCCCAAGAAGTCATGTAAATATGTTTATCTTGTGTATCATTTTTCAAATCTGTATTAGTTACTGTGTAAGCAATCCAGTCTCCAGTGGGAGAAAGTTGGGGATCGCTAATTTGGCGAAAGGCAAACTGATCCTCAAGCGTCAGCAGGCGTTTTTCTTGAGCTTGAGCCGGAATATTTATACTGAGTGTCATCATTAAAACAGCACTTATGAAAGCGATTTTTATTAGCTTTTTCATAACTAGAGGATGTGGTCAATCATTTGTTGGTGGATAAGCGATCGCATTTAAAGATCAGGAAGTATTCCCTTTCTAAAGAATATAGCAATCCTAAATCGTTTGTGAAAAATTAAACTTCTTGATAATCTTGAGATAAGCAGTATCAACAGTGTGCTTACTAGAGTAATGGAATTGATAGATTTTATTGAAGCGAACCCCAGACCCGACGGAATTAAAACGGGCACTGGCTGTGCAGATGGTGATGCAAAACTAAACCCATTCTCGAATTGGACAAATTTTGCGTGTGTCCGTAGGTTTTGTCAATAAGTGGAAATATAGGTTTGTGGAACCAGGTATTGCAGGACTAAAACTGAAGCATCAAGGGTCGAAAGGTTATCTTAACAGCGTACAAAGACAAATATTAATTGATTGGCTCAAACAGAAGAATTACTGGCATTTAGATGAACTAAAAGAATACGTTGAAGATAGTTTTGCTATGATTTTAGAGTCAAATCAAAGCTACTACGACCTGTTTTAACAGGCAGATATCAGTTGGACTAAACGACAATGAGCAAACAAGCTCCTGGATATAAAGTTGCCCGAAAAGCTCTAAATCGCTTCATGGCTGAATTGACAAGCACAAAATAAGTGTTTTCCGAATTCGCCAACAGAAATATTAATAGATTAAAACTATCGTTATAAAATAAAAAAACGTTTGCTTCTATCGATTGGACTATGTAATGTGAGATTAGCCGCTTGAGTAGGAGATTGATATGAAGCCAGATTATCAGAGGAAACAGTTACCATTAGCACATAGTTTGAAAGTGCTTCTTGAGCGAATAAGTCCAGAACATAAGCTTCTATATCGACAAATTGTGTTTCTCTTGGCTGCAATATTTTGTCTAACTCCTTGGGCATCGCCACCAGTAGCACTGATGTTGGGAATTATTTTAGCACTAACTCACGAAAACCCATTTCATCGGATTAGCCGCCCTGCCGCTAAATATTTACTAGAAGCATCCGTAATTATGCTGGGTTTTGGGATGAATTTAGCAGTTGTCCTGAAGGCAGGCTCAAGCGGTGCAATGTTTGCTGTCGGCAGCATCACAGCAACCTTCGTTCTTGGCTATTTTCTAGGGAAGTGGTTGAAGATTCCGATCAAAGCCTCTGCCTTAATTTCTGCGGGAACAGCAATTTGTGGCGGAAGTGCGATCGCTGCAGTCAGTTCAGTCATCAACGCTGCCGAAAGCGAGATTTCCGTAGCAATGGGAACAGTCTTTGTCCTGAACGCCGTTGCTTTATTCGTGTTTCCACTTATAGGACACGTATTACACCTAACGCAGACACAGTTCGGCACGTGGTCGGGTGTAGCAATCCATGACATTTCCAGTGTTGTCGGTGCCGCATCGCACTACGGTCATAGTGCATTATATACAGCCACGGCAGTCAAACTCTCTCGTGCTTTGTGGATTGTGCCGATATCCATTGCCGCAAGCTACATTTTCCAACGTCAACATAAACAATCAGGTGAGACTGTCGCACATAAAACTCAAGTTCCCTGGTTTATTGGTCTATTTCTCCTTGCCTCCGTCGCACGCACATTTATCCCTCAAGTTTCAACTTGGTCACCAGTGGTAACACACGTCTCGGAAACAGGTTTGACGCTAACACTGTTTCTCATCGGTGCAGGTTTATCTCGGCGAATGCTCAAAGCCGTTGGTTGGAAACCGATGGTTCAAGCGGTAGTACTGTGGATATTTATTAGTGCGACGTCTCTCGGTGTTATTCTATTAGTAGTTCATTAATTGAGGTTATGCCTCCAGGCTACTTGCTGCATGTACATATAGCAGGGAGCATTCTAGCAGGCTTGAAAGTCCCTTGGTTTCCGTGTTTTATAATTAATTGATGTCCTAAG
>JAQYWO010000471.1 GCA_029379215.1 Rhizonema sp. PD37 | reverse complement strand
GCGAAGCTTGTATTTGTGTGGTGTCGCTAGAGGTGGTTTTTGACTCCACAATTTGGGGAGATTCCACGACTGTTGGGTGTTGTAGAAGAATATTTTGTGGTGGTGTCGAAGTTGGTAGTTGAGAAGACTGTGGCGAAGCTTGTATTTGTGTGGTGTCGCTAGAGGTGGTTTTTGACTCCACAATTTGAGGAGATTCCACGACTGTTGGATGTTGCTCCCGAATATTTTGTGGTGGTGTCAGGTTT
This sequence comes from Rhizonema sp. PD37, assembly GCA_029379215.1. Lineage (GTDB taxonomy): Bacteria > Cyanobacteriota > Cyanobacteriia > Cyanobacteriales > Nostocaceae > Rhizonema. The sequence goes on along the minus strand of JAQYWO010000471.1, from coordinate 4,344 downwards.
GGTAGTTGAGAAGATTGTGGCGAAGCTTGTATTTGTGTGGTTTCACTAGACTTGATTTTTGACTCCACAATTTGGGGAGATTCTTCGACTGTTGGATGTTGCTCCCGAATATTTTGTGGTGGTGTCGAAGTTGGTGTCAGATTTGGTAGTTGAGAAGATTGTGGCGAAGCTTGTATTTGTGTGTTGTCAATAGAGGTGGTTTTTGACTCCACAATTTGGGGAGATTCTTCGACTGTTGGATGTTGTGGAACAATATTTTGTGGTGGTGTCGAAGTTGGTGTCAGGTTTGGTGATTCACGATATTGTGGTGAAGCTTGTATTTGTGTGGTGTCGCTAGATTTAGTTTTTGACTCCACAATTTGGGGAGATTCTACGATTGTTGGGTGTTGCTCCCGAATATTTTGTGGTGGTGTCGAAGTTGGCTCTTGTGGTGAAGCTTGTATTTGTGTGGTGTCGCTAGATTTAGTTTTTGACTCCACAATTTGAGGAGATTCTACGATTGTTGGGTGTTGTGGAACAATATTTTGCTTCCGTATCAGAGTGCGATCGCTTTCTAACTCATGTAGCGGCATGATAGGTGACGATAAAACACTTGGTAATTCACTATTAATGGGGCTTCTCAATACTGTCTGTCGATCTTGTAGAGTAGAGTATGAACTTTCTAAAAATTCACTTGCCAATTCATGCGTTATGTCGCCTGATGCATTACCACTATTTATTTGCTTAAGAGATGGGGAAATTGTTTCTACAGATCCAGAAGCAACTGCGGCTTTTTTAGATTTAGACTGCTTTTGATTATTTTTAGATTTAGTTTGTTTTTTATTAGCTTTAGATTTAGATTTTTTTTGTACAGTTAATTCAGTCGCAGATTGCCTTGCTTTCTTCTGTTCCACCTTTCTATTAAGATTTTTTTCTATTTTGCTATTACTAACTTTCTCAACTTGAATAGTGTTATTTGACTGCACCGAATCAATTTCAAATTGCTGTTTGTTAGTATTCCATTCACTCATCTGTCCATCTGATATTGGCGAAAAATCAGATACTTTACTTAAACTCAACGAAGAGTTTAAAGGCGTGGGTGGCTTAAGCAATCCACCTAGCAAAGTAGGAAAAGAAGATTTTTGTAATAGAAGACTCGGGGGAGATGAATCTACTCCTATCCTTGGGATAGAAGTATTTATTCCTAATGGAGATTTAAGAATTTGCATAATTAAATTAAATATAAAATCTTATAATATTATCCACGTTTAATTATCGGCAATCATTGGTCAGTTTCAGCTTAGAAAATAACTTTATAGTCAGGTGGCATAGCTCAATTCCTGAGCATTCATGCTGCTGATAGCTGACCAATGAATACTCACGAACTAGAAAAGAATCCAGTTTTAGCACGTTTCGTACTATTACCTCCTCCAGCTTTTTTCCCAACATTCAAACCTTCAAATGCTAGAGTTAATTCCTCAATAGCGACAACATTTCCATCAGCTTCAAGAGCGGAAGATTTCCAAGCTACAGGAATCGCACCAATGAGAGTCCAACTTTTCATGATTTCGCCCGCTTGATTGAACACAATAATGTTCACGTTTCGCCGACTAGTCTCTTGTTTTTGAAATATTTCACAGAGCCATGACCAAAAAATTAGATCATCTGTGATACCGTGTTTGAGAGTGACATCTTCAAATTCTGCATGACCTAAAAAAATACGTTGCTGATTATTAACGCCTCCTTCAAAGTAAGTGTCTTTTTGAATTTGAACACCTAATCCCGAACATTCCGTAAAAGATGCAGCTATAGAACCACCAATTTCAACATAAAAACGATTGGTAGTAACGTAATTTAACTCATGTTTGACATTGCCGTTAACATCATTGGAAGTGCCATTAACCATTACAACCACCTTTGCTTGCCATAGTTTCTTACTCGTTCCCCTTGACAGCACATATCTTCTAGAAACAGTTCATACACGCGTTCGGTAAGCTTGCTCATGACTGTCGGATCAGTGAGGTACTTTTCTGCTACAACTGGCATCACAGCGTAACCTGCTGTACCAGCAATATCTCCAATTGGTGCTAAAGAAGGCTGTATTTGCTCTGAGTCCATAGTGAAAGAATTTATTCCTATTACTAGGCTACAGGCATTGTCTCAAAATCAAAATTAGCCAAAGGTCGAAGGTAAGGAGTAGGGGCGGGTTTCATCGATTCAACATCAAACGCCAACAAAATATCCTCTCAAACCCGCCCGTACAGTCATCGGTAGGGGCGGGTTTCATCGATTCAACATCAAACGCCAACAAAATATCCTCTCAAACCCGCCCGTACAGTCATCGGTAGGGGCGGGTTTCATCGATTCAACATCAAACGCCAACAAAACATCCTCTCAAACCCATTACGGTTCAGTTAAGGCTGAAAGTCATGTAAATTAGGTATTGTTCCCAAGAATGGAAATTAAGTGTGGTGCATCTCAAGGATGTTTGTTGGTGAACGCCGGGTTGGGCAGTGAGGCAACATCGGGGAACCGGAGAAACTTAATCGATGCACTCAAAGATTTGAGCTTGAAAGCTTATGATGAAACGTTATTTAATTTAGATAAATACCAACGTTTCATCACAAAATAGCCAATTTCTGCAAATTATTGTGTTAAAGTGTCGGTAGATATATACAAATACAAACTTTTTGTCTGATACGTGAAAAGATAGAAGCTAAACCAAGCGGTGGATCAGAGTATGACCAAAATGCACCAGGTATTGGAACTAGCTCATAATGTAGGTACGATCCGTGCCAAAGATGCAGAAGCAAAAGGAATTCATCGAGACTATCTCAAGCGTCTTGAGCAACAAGGACTTCTCATTCGTTCTGCCCGTGGTATTTATACTTCCACACTTGCAGAAATTACAGAGAGTCATAGTCTGGTTGAGGCTGTCAAACGGGTTCCTCATGGTGTAATCTGTCTGCTTTCTGCTCTTAGCTTTTATGAACTTACAACCCAAGCCCCCTTTGAGGTATGGCTAGCGATACCTCAAAAAGCTCGTGCGCCTAAAGAATATATTCTTCCTCTGCGGATTGTTTATATGTCGGGTAAAGCTTTAGAATCCGGGATTGAGGAGCATAATATTGAAGGAGTGCGTGTTCCGGTTTATTCTCCTGCCAAAACTGTTGTAGATTGTTTTAAGTTTCGCAACAAAATTGGTCTTGATGTTGCTTTGGAAGCACTGCGAGAGTGTTTGAGAGAAAGGAGCTGCACCATAGACCAAATTTGGCATTATGCTAAGATTTGCCGAATGCAGAACGTGATGCGCCCCTATCTCGAATCACTTGGATGAGTAAAAAACAGCTTCAGAATATACCAGCCTCTATCAAAACGCGATTGCTTCAACTATCAAAACAGCAAGGAGAGGACTTCAATTACCTGCTCACACTTTATGCCGCAGATCGCCTTTTATATAGGCTTAGTCAATCTTCATACAAGCATCGGTTTATCCTCAAGGGAGCGACTCTCTTCAGGATATGGAATAATGAGCTTCATAGGGCAACTAAAGATTTAGACCTGCTTGCTCATGGGAATAATGAATCCTCATTCTTGAAACAAGTATTTCGGGAAATTTGCCGCATTTCGTTTGACCAAGATGGCATTGTTTTTCTGGAAGAAACTGTTACGGCAGAAAAAATAAAGGAAGAACAAGAGTATGAAGGGATAAGAATTAAGCTAACAGGTCAACTGGCTTCTACTAATATCTCGGTTCAAGTAGATATTGCGTTTGGTGATGCAGTTACACCAATAGCTGAAGAAGCTGAATTTCCCTCCATCCTCAATTTACCAGCACCTTCTTTGCTTGTTTATCCTCGTGAGACAGTAATTGCTGAAAAGTTCCAGGCAATGGTTACTCTTGGCATAAGAAACAGCCGACTAAAAGATTTTTATGACATCTGGTTTCTTTGTCAACATTTTGAATTTCAGGGAGGTATTCTTTATAAAGCTTTTAAAAACACATTTAATCGACGCAGAACATCGTTGCCAACAACACTACCCTTTGCCCTGACATCAGAATTTGCTGAAGATAACGATAAACAAAGACAATGGATAGCTTTTGTTAAGAAGGGGCAGTTAAAAGCAAAAGAAGTTTCATTGCCTGAAGTTATTACGGTTATTGGGGAATTTTTAATGCCTCCTTGTTTGGCGGTTGTAGAAGAACAAGGTTTCCATAAAACCTGGACTACCTCAAAACATTGGTCTGATATTTGATCCTCGTTCTCAAACTGAAGATCCGAAAAGAAAAGAGTATGCCCAAGAGAGTAAGCGATCAACCTGCCGATGGTAACGGACTTCATGCGATCGCCGTCCATCCCCCAA
>JAQYWO010000470.1 GCA_029379215.1 Rhizonema sp. PD37 | reverse complement strand
CGCCCTGCCCCTCTGCCTCTTCGTTGACCGATAACGAAAAACTGTTACAGTCTATGACGCGATCGCAACATAGGTCTGGTTACGGTGTTAGGATGCCGGAAAACCTGTATAGTTGAGGAAACCTATATGGCTGAAAAACTGTCTGGAAAAACCCCTAAATTTGGTGGTAGTACCGGTGGCTTGCTGACAAAAGCAGAAACAGAAGAAAAGTACGCCATCACTTGGACTAGCCCCAAGGAGCAACCTTTTGAAATGCCTACCGGTGGCACCGCCATCATGCATCAAGGGGAAAACTTGCTCTACTTGGCTCGTAAAGAATATGGAATTTTCTTGGGTGGTCAACAATTCCGGAAAATGAAAATCAATGACTACAAAATTTACCGGATTTATCCAAATGGAGAAATTCAGTATATTCACCCAGCTGATGGCGTCTTCCCAGAAAAGGTGAACAAAGGTCGTGATAAAGTGCGCTATGTAGACCGCAACATCGGCAATAACCCCAGCCCCGCACAACTCAAGTTCAGTGGTACTAAGACTTATGACGCTCCTTAGTCATGAGTAATTAGGGAGTAGAAACGAACCCCTACGTTACGCTAATGTCCCGCGAAGACAAAGTAAGGGGTAGTTAGGGAGTAAGGAATTGGTAATGGGTAGTAGGTAATAAGGAATGGGTAAGTAAAATATAGTTACCTATGACTTATTCCGTTTCCCCTTTTTCCCAATTCCCTACTCCCTTCCTATTAAGTATTTGAATTTATGATATTTCCCGAATTTTCGCAGTTTTTACACCTAGCTACTACTAACAGTGGCAACTTTATTCCGGTGTATCAGGAATGGGTAGCAGACTTAGATACACCAGTATCTACTTGGTATAAGGTTTGTGCCGGTCAACCTTATAGTTTTTTGTTAGAGTCAGTAGAAGGTGGAGAAAAACTGGGACGATACAGTTTAGTGGGTTGCAATCCTTTATGGGTTTTAGAAGCAAGGGGCAACCGTACTAGCCAAAAACATCGCGATGGTTCGGAGATCGTATTTGAGGGCGATCCCTTTAAGGTTTTAGCTGAATGCTTGGAGCCTTACCACCCAGTAAAGTTGCCAGAGTTACCATTGGGAATTGGCGGATTATTTGGGTTTTGGGGATATGAATTAATTCGTTGGATAGAGCCGAGTGTACCAACTTATCCACCAGATGAGAGAAATCTACCCGATGGTTTATGGATGCAGGTTGATCACCTGTTGATTTTTGACCAAGTGAAGCGGAAAATTTGGGCTGTTGCCTATGCTGATTTGCGAAATATCGAGACACACGAAAGCGCGTCTCTGCAAGCAGCGTATCAAAAAGCTTGCAATCTCGTTACTCAGATGGTAAGTAAGCTCTCATCACCCCTAGAATTGCAAAATACTTTGTTAGAGTGGAAGCCACCAGGAAGTCAGGAAATTGGGGGGATAGAAGATTACAAGAGTAACTTCACGCCGGATGAATTTTGCTCCCGCGTTAAGAGAGCGAAAGAGCATATCAAAGCCGGAGACATTTTTCAAGTTGTCATTTCCCAACGATTGACAACACAATACTCTGGCGATCCCTTTGCTCTTTACCGTTCACTGCGTCAGATCAATCCCTCACCTTACATGTCTTACTTTCACTTTCAGGATTGGCAAATTATTGGTTCTAGTCCTGAAGTGATGGTGAAAGCAGAACGCAATGCCGAATCTGAGGTGATAGCAACTGTACGTCCAATTGCTGGCACACGTCCACGAGGAAAAACGCAGATTGAAGATGCGGCTTTAGCTCTTGAATTACTCAGTGATCCTAAAGAAATTGCCGAACACGTTATGCTTATTGATTTGGGACGCAATGATCTGGGACGCGTTTGCCAAAGTGGTAGCGTAAACGTTGATGAGTTAATGGCAATTGAACGCTACTCTCACGTCATGCATATTGTCAGCAATGTTGTGGGTAAATTAAGCGTCGGTAAAACGGCATGGGATTTACTAAAAGCTTGTTTCCCGGCAGGAACTGTTAGTGGCGCACCTAAGATTCGGGCAATGGAAATTATTCACGAGTTAGAACCTTGTTGTCGCGGAGTCTACTCTGGTGTTTACGGTTATTACGATTTTGAAGGACAACTGAATTGTGCCATAGCAATTCGGACAATGGTTGTCCAGGATAATTGTGTCAGCGTGCAAGCAGGTGCTGGATTGGTTGCCGACTCTGAGCCAGAAAAAGAATATCAAGAAACGTTAAATAAAGCTCGAGGTCTTTTGGAGGCAATTCGCTGTTTGCGGTAAGGGACGGAAATGCAGAACCAAGGTTCTGCATTTTTTCAGCGTCAGAATGCTAAGCAATTAGCAGCTTTGCATTCAGTTACAATAATTTACAAAAGTAAAGATGTGCCACAGCACGTCTTTAAAAGATGCAAAATTTTCATAAATACGCTTGAAAACAAGCTATTAGGATAATATACGACAGCTAAATAGCTATCCGCAAAATTTTTGAGAAAAAATAAATGAGGGGTGTGACCAAACATGGCAAAAGTGCTATACTATGCTATGAAGATGCACCCTGATGATCTGGAGAGCTGCACAAGTAGCTCTCTTTTTATTTATTAATCAAAAACACAGCACAAAAGCTTGGTATAATCGCTCCTCAGCAACGAGATAGTTGTGAGGGAAGAACAATGACAGACTGGCAGGAAATTACTGGTGGTGTAACTGCACCAAGAGGTTATCAAGCGGCAGGAATTAGGGCTGGATTGAAACCTTCGGGATTACCAGATTTGGCTTTGATATTATCAAATGTAGAAGCGATCGCCGCAGGTGTATTCACAACATCTCAGGTGAAAGCCGCTTGTGTTGACTATTGTCGTCAGCGCTTGCTCTCAAAACAAAGTGCTCGTGCTATTCTCTGTAATGCAGGACAAGCAAACGCTGCCACAGGTTCCCAAGGCTGGCTGGATGCTTTGGAAAGTGCCATGATTTTGGGACAAGAGCTGAATATACCATCAGAATCTGTACTTCTAGCTTCAACTGGGGTCATCGGGCAAAGAATTGTGATGGATAAGCTCAAAGCAGGGATTCCCCAACTTGTCGCAGCGCTGAGTGAAACAGGTTCAGATGCAGCCGCAGAAGCAATCGTTACCACAGATTTGGTGACAAAGTCTATTGCACTCGAGACAATGATCGGCGATCGCCCAGTGCGAATTGGTGGCATTGCTAAAGGTTCTGGAATGATTCATCCCAACATGGCAACATTGCTGGCATTTGTCACATGTGATGCGGCAGTGTCTCCAACTCTTTGGCAACAAATGTTGAGTCGGGCTGCTGATCGTTCGTTTAATTCGATTACCGTAGATGGAGATACGAGTACGAATGATAGCTTAATTGCTTTAGCCAACGGACAATCACGTACCCCAGCATTAACAGAAATGGGGGCAGACGCAGAAAAATTAGAGGCAATGTTAACAGCAGTGTGTCAGCATTTGGCAAAAGCGATCGCCCGTGACGGTGAAGGTGCAACGTGTTTGATGGAAGTACAAGTCACTGGCGCAAGTAATGAACAATTAGCCACTCAAGTTGCCAAAACTATTGCTGGTTCTTCCTTAGTTAAAGCTGCCATTTTTGGACGCGATCCTAACTGGGGACGCATCGCCGCTGCCGCAGGGCGTGCTGGTGTGCCTTTTGAGCAGGAAAGTCTAAAAATTCAACTAGGTCATTTCTTGCTGATGGAAAATGGTCAACCATTGACTTTTGATCGTGCAACAGCGAGTGCGTATTTGAAACAAGCTGCTGATTCTGCAATGCCACAAGGTATGGTGGCGACGGATATGAGCAATGATTTGTCAGGCAATCGCAGTCAAATAAAAACGCAACGGCTTGATAATCCAGTGATCATTACCGTCAGCATCGGCAACGGAAATGCTTCAGGGAAGGCTTGGGGTTGCGATTTGAGTTATGACTACGTAAAAATTAACGCCGAGTATACGACTTGACAGAAGAGAAGCGGCTAGAGAAAAAATTAAACGAATGAAAACCTCGTTTAGTTTTTTTGCTAGCTTTGTATTGTCATCGGTTATATTACAACAAATCATGAAGCAACATATAGTTGTGTGACGAAAACCTTCCTGAACTCAACAAATTTTAAACGAGCGAATACGGTCTTCACTGCTTTTGAAAAAATCTGAATATGATTATCTCTCACTCATACATCTGCAATGCCTGCAAGCTTTACAATATTGGCTGTAAAATGTAAAAATCTAGAGAATGCCCTTGCACGTATATTCTTACTTTGTTTGTATTGTCAATATTTTTCAATAAGAATACAGATGTATTCGGAGTTTTAAATTCTGACTTATGTATTCTTCTTAATAGTTTGCTAAATTATAAGTAGGTGGGGGTGATAATTTCTCTTTGATACATAACAGCTATGCTGATATCAAGAGAATTTAATCTAACTTTACTTTTCATTATATTTTTCTGTGTCTGACTAATTACTCCAGGGTAAACTGTTGATAAAACTGTTGAAAAAGCAGTATTACAATCAACATTGGAACGAGTTCCGATTTGTTTAAAGAAGAGAAGCCTCTCACGTAGTCACAAATTCGACATACACAAACTTTTTGTACTAGAAAGTAAAATTT
>JAQYWO010000053.1 GCA_029379215.1 Rhizonema sp. PD37 | reverse complement strand
ACGACTTTATTCTTGAAGCTTTATTTAGCGCAGCTTCATAAAGAATTGGTATAAGCAGATTATGAAAAAAAGATTATTATTGCTTAGCAACTCAACCAAGAAGAGTGAAGATTATTTGTTTTACCCACGTCTAGAAATTCAAAACTTTCTAGGAACTTCTGTCAAAAGAATAGTTTTTATACCGTTTGCAGGTGTCACTTTAACTTATGAGGAATATACCGATAAAGTAGGAAAAGTCTTTAAAGATATAGGTTATGACACACATAAGATAAATCTCTCTGAAAATTATCAATAATTATTAAAAAATGCAGAAGCTATAGTTATTGGAGGTGGAAACACATTTCATCTTGTTCACTGGTTGCAAAAAACTGACATAATCGGAACTATCAGACAAAAAGTTGAAAATGGAACACCGTATATCGGCTGGAGTGCAGGAGCAAACGTTGCTTGTCCTACAATAAAAACAACCAACGATATGCCAATTATCGAACCTGTTAGTTTCCAAGCCTTAAACTTAGTTCCTTTTCAAATAAATCCTCATTATACAGATGAAACTATTCCAAACCATAATGGAGAAACTAGAGAAACAAGAATTAGAGAGTTTTTAGTTTTAAATCCCACTGTTTACGTTGTCGGGCTGAAAGAGGAAACCATGCTGAGAGTTGAAGGAGCATCAGTAAAACTAATAGGGGAGAAAACAATGTGTCTGTTTAAATTTAATAATCCAGTCGGGGAATATGATTTCACTACTGACCTTGATTTTCTTCTAAAAGAGTAGATATCTCAATAAGGAAAAAAGCAAATAAAAATACTATTTCTTATGTACACAGAGGCTTAACTAGTTTGTACATAAGAAATGATCAGAATCTATTGTCCCTATTCCTGATTCTCCATACATAAGGGGCGCGGAAATCAAGCTATTATTTAAAATGGTTTACTGCCCACAAATCAACTTTTGTTAATTTTTAATTCCTCTCTGGTAGTAATGGTAAATTGTGATGCACAAATGGCTGTCTGTAGTCGGTATTGGAGAGGATGGGCTACTTGGGTTGAGTCCTGTCGCCCGTTCTGTTGTTGAACAAGCACAGGTGTTAGTAGGAGGCGATCGCCACTTAGCGATGCTCAGAGAAGCTGATTCTCGGGAAAAACTAGTTTGGAGTTCACCCATCACCAGCACTATCGAGGAAATCACTCGTCGAAGGGGACAAGCAATTTGTGTTTTAGCAAGCGGCGATCCAATGTGTTTCGGGATTGGGATAACACTGTGCCGACGGATTCCCATCTCAGAAATGACAATTATTCCGGCTGCATCTGCATTTAGCCTTGCTTGTTCTCGGTTAGGATGGTCTGGAATTGAGGTTGAAACTTTGAGCTTAGTCAGTCGTCCCCCATCCCTACTCCAGACAATGATTTATCCAAAAGCACGTTTGCTGATTTTGAGTGAGGGGAGACTTACTCCAGATATTGTCGCTCAAATACTGGTGCAAAGAGGTTTTGGCAAAAGTCAGATGACAGTTTTAGAGCGGATGGGCGGACCGAATGAGCGCATTATTCAGGGTGTTGCAACTTCATGGCAGGCAGATGTTGCAGACTTGAACACAATTGCACTAGAATGTATTGCAGATACACCCATAGTACCACTTCCCCGTATCCCAGGTTTGCCAGATAGCGCCTATCATCACGATGGGCAACTGACTAAGCGTGAAGTCAGGGCAATGACACTAGCCGCACTGGTTCCTACACCCTTCTCACTATTGTGGGATGTCGGGGCAGGGTGTGGTTCTATTGGAATAGAGTGGATGCGGAGTCATCCGTTGTGTCGTGCGATCGCTATTGAACAAAACCCGTCGAGGTTGCGCTACATTGCCGATAACGCCGCCGCCCTCGGCACCCCTTATCTTCACATTGTTGAGGGTGTAGCACCGATTGCCCTTAAGGGTTTAGAGTCACCCAACGCCATCTTTATTGGAGGTGGTGCTACAGCCGAGGGATTGTTTGAAACTTGTTGGCAGGCACTTCAAGCAGGAGGTCGTCTTGTTGCTAATGCCGTTACAATCGAGAGCGAACAGAAACTCCTAGAATGGCGCGATCGCGTCGGGGGTACTTTAACCCGCATAGCTATTCAACGGGCTGAACCTGTCGGGACATTTTTAGGTTGGCGTGCATTGGCACCCGTGACGCAATGGGTAGCGATTAAGTTATAATAGAATCTGGATTGTGAGTTGACATTTTTTTACGTTTATGAGTTCTTTGCTGAATATGAGCAATCACCTCAGAACTTAACTCTGCTTCCGGTTCAATTTGTTCACGTTCTGCTAGAATTGATTCGAGTTTAGATGGAGAGGCTTTTTCAAGCTGCTGTAGCAGTGCGGCGAAAGACTGCTTTTGCTGAGTAACTGCTTCTTCAGATATTTCCTGAATTGAGTACCCTAACACGACTTGTCGAGTTAGAGCGTAAACGATGTATTGATTTAGGGAAACACCTTCACCTTCAGCTAAGTGAATTAACTGTTGATGGAGTGTTTCAGGTAATCGAAGTGTCAATCGACTCATTGCTAACTCCCGTAAGATACGAGTTGGATGATTAATTCAGCAGGTGTCAAGCCGCCAAGGGCTGCCCTCTGCCTTTCTTCGGTCAATAACCAGACCAGCAGCACCGCCTTGCTTGGTTAACCCCTCAAAGACAAAGTTGGTATCGATGACAACACGAAGTAAAGAAACAGTAGACATGACACCACTATAGCACTACCTAAAGTGTCAAAGCCAAAAAGATAGGCGAGAATAACAACTCCCAACTCCTTGTGCTAGCTTGTAAATTTCGCTAAATTGAAAGTATTATCAATTGTTAAAAATTTTTATATAGTAAATGTACTCGACTGAACTCGCTTCATTAAAACCAGGGGAAACTGCTTTGATCTCGGGACTGGTGGCGGAAGAAGGTCTGCAACAACGTTTGCTAGCACTGGGTTTTCGTACTGGTAGACAAGTAATGATGATTCGTAAAGCTTGGTTGTCTGGACCATTGCACATCCGTGTCGGCACAACTGAGGTGATGGTGCGTCGTCGGGATGCTCAAGCGATTCAAGTAACAAACATTATATCCTAATTATCATTATGACACATTGTAGTACTCAAACATTACCAGAGAGCGACTCCACGAGTGGAGTGAAAAAAATTGCTGTTTTGGGGATGCCTAATACAGGGAAATCAACGTTTTTTAATAAGATAGCTAAGTCTAACGCTACTATTGGGAACTGGCCAGGAATGACTGTAGACCTCATGATAGCGAAAGCGAAACTCGGCGAACAAGAAGTCCAGGTTGTAGACTTACCGGGAATTTACGATTTACATGGCTTTTCTGAAGATGAGGAGGTTGTGCGACGGTTTTTAGAAACGACACCCGTACACTTGCTGATCATGATTCTGAACACAACTCAACTAGACCGCCAAATCAGTCTGGCTTTACAGGTAAAAAGTTTACATATGCCAGTAGTACTTCTACTGAATATGGCAGATGAAGCGCCGAAATTTGGGGTGAGTGTTGATTGCGATCGCATTGCCGAACACTTGGGCATGGCAGTTGTACCGATTAGTGCCAAACATGGGCAAGGTTACGCTAAAGCTTATCAATCAATTAAAGACGCACTGAAAAAACAAAACGAGCCAGTAAGTAGCGATCGCCTGTTAGATAATCTTGCTTCCTCTGAACAGATCGCTTCGGAAATGGAGACTCTGTTGCAGGATGCGTTTCACGTCGAAACGGAAGTCAAACAAAACTTAACAACTCGTTTAGATAAAATCCTGATGCATCCAGTATTGGGATTACCGATCTTTTTTGGGACAATGTTCTTGATGTTCCAAATTATCTATGCCTTAGGGATACCTTTACAAGATTATTTGGCTCAGGCTTTAAGTTGGGTTAAAGACAATGCCTTGGAACCTTTAGTAAGTGGGTTACCAAAATTCATCCATGATTTTTTGGTAGATGGCATTTATGAAGGAATTGGAACAGTTGCATCGTTTATCCCGGTGATTTTGTTGTTTTTCATCTGCATGGGAGTTGTAGAAGATAGTGGCTATCTGTCGCGTTCTGCATATTTAATGGATGCTTTTATGGAACGCCTGGGGTTGGATGGTCGTTCATTTGTGATGTCGCTGATGGGGTTTGGCTGTAATGTGCCTGCAATTATGGGCACAAGAGTCATGCGTTCAAAAGCCTTGCGAATGCTATCAATGTTGGTGATTCCCTTTTCTCTGTGTTCTGCACGACTTAATGTGTTTGTTTTTATGACAACAGCGCTGTTCACACCCCGCATGGCACCTGTTGTCTTGTTTAGCTTGTACATGTTTAGCTTTGCTGCAGCAATTTTAACAGCGGTTTTATTCAAAGGTCAGTATCCGAATACTGAACCATTATTGCTGGAATTACCTCCTTACCGCTTCCCCACCCTCAACCAACTGATAATGCAAGCTTGGCATCAAACTAAGCACTTTTTGTACTGGTCGCGACGGTTTATTATTTTTGGAGTCATGATTATTTGGTTGCTGAATAACTTACCTTCTAATGTACCACCAGCGAGTCAGCAAACTATTTCTGGAATAATAGGTCAATTGTCACAGCCGATTTTAGGACCTTTGGGAATCAATCCGCAATTAGCAGTGGCACTGATTTTCGGCTTTGTTGCTAAAGAAATTGTTTTGGGTGGTCTGGCAGTTATTTATTCTCAAAAAGATAATGCTAGCTTAATGGGGGCGATCGCTCACCAAATCGACTGGGTACAAGCCTACAGTTTTATGCTATTTACCCTACTTTATGTACCTTGCCTATCAACAGTTGCAGCCATCAAAACTGAATCTAAGAGTACAAAATTCGCTTGGATGTCAGTTGCTTGGTCAGTAGGGTTAGCATGGGTTACAAGTTTTATTTTTTACCAAGGTGCGCGAGCTTTGGGGTTTTGAAACCATGGGGAACGGGTAATAGAAAGAAAGAAAAAATATTGATGTTTGACTAGCGTAAGTTGAATAAAACTATGGCAAACGAAGTTTAACTCTGATTCAAAAGAATCCCCAAGGGCTGAGCGCCAGGGGAGATTCAGTCAGATTAAACCAGTTGCATACTCCTATCTGCTTATCTACCGAGGTCAGAATTCAACGTCAAAGTCAAGTCGGTATTAGGATTGATGACAACTACGTTATTCCCTGTGCGATCAGCAATACCCCCAATCGTTGCGCCGAGTGCCGCACCCCCGATCACTTTTCCAGCAGTTATGGTTCGATTTCCCGTGACTCCGGAAATTCCGGCTCCTGCTGCTGCTCCAAGTGCGGTATCTCGGACTGTAGATAGAATGTCACGATTTTGATTTGCACCTATAGCAGTGCCAATCACTGTACCGGTCAAGACTTTTCTTGCAGTAATAGTTCTATCACCCGTTATCCCAGAAATTCCTGCGGCTGCGGCAGATCCTAAAACTGCATCTTGTAAAAGTCCTAAGAAGTTAGTATCTCGTACATCGCGGGTAGTTGTAATCGCTTGAGAAGAAGCGCTAATCGGAAACTGCTGACCATCAATCATAACCTGACTAGCGATAAACTGGGAACCGCCAGTCGTTGGTTGCAGTTGACCAATTATTTGACTACCTACAGGAATAACCACACTGCCGTTATCGTTCTTGACATTAGCCGCAACAGTTAATGTTAAAGGTGCAGTTTCTTTGGGGCTCACAATAATCCGCTTAGCTTGAGAATACCTGACCGGAATTAAAGTTCCAGACGAAATCAGTGCAGTGAATGAAGTGCCAGTACCCGCAATATACTGTTGGGGAATTAAAGAAGCTTGTCGCGATCCGGTTAAAGCTTGACACAGGAAAGCTGAGACTTCTGCCCGACTAGCTAATTGATCGGGCTTGAGGTACTTAACGTCAGGATAATTGACCACAAGACGTTTTTCAGTTGCTGCGGCTATTCCATTGTCGGCATAGCTGGGGATGACATTTGCATCAGTAAAATTAGCATTTAATGTTGTCGTTACAGGCTGAGTGGGAGAATAATTTAATCCACTTGCTAAAGCCACCAAAACTTGAGCGCGAGGAATATTCTGGTTGGGTCTAAAAATTTGACCGGGGTAACCTGATAAAAATCCTGTTTGAGAAGCTGTTTGAATTGCCGTATATGCCCAGTAATTTGAGGGGACATCATTAAATTGAATTGAATTACGAGTCCTTTGGGTGTTGGGAAAAGCCTTATTGACCATAGCGGCAAACTCCGCTCTTGTCACAGATGCATTAGGTCGGAAACTTCCATCTGGATAGCCGCTAATAATACCATTGCTTGCTAATTGTGTAATACATGATTGCGCCCAGCTACCTTGAACATCGCTGAAGGTAGGTTGTGCTAATGTTGGTGTTGCTGTTATTAAAGGCGTTATCGAACTCATGATCGCACTTAATCCTACTAGTAAAGCAGTGCCCGACTGCCATTTATTAGTTTTAATCATTGAATTTATGACCTGAATTTAAATTTATTTTTTGGTTGAACCAAATCAATCAATACCTCTACAACTTTTCCAAAACTTTTTATGAAGTGGATTGATTTGGCTTCCTCAGTCATATCTTGGTTTGCGGGCAAATCAAAACCTTGAAAATACCGATTTTTTCTTAATAATTACAAAAGAGCGAGCGCGAATATTCGTATACCGAAGGGTTTATGAATTTTTCATCCTTATGATAGATGAATACGATAAAAAAACTTTATCTGAACTATATTGTTCTGTAAATATAGCGATCGCAATACAACTTATATCTTACTGGCAAGCCAAGATATGGCGCTCTCCGCATCTTCCACCTGTTCTCCTATAGGAACGCTTGGACGCTTGACCATAACAACTTTTATTCCTAATTCTCTTGCCGCAATAATTTTGGCGTAAGTTGCACCGCCACCACTATTTTTACTGACGATAGTATCAATTTCATACTGCGTAAGTAACTGACGTTCACTTGCCAGGTTAAATGGTCCTCTATTATACAGCAGCAACCCTTTCGGTACGGTTGCATTCTCTTCTGGCGGATCGATTAATCGCATCAAAAACCAAACATCAAGGTGAGCAAATGATCCCAATTGCTGTCTGCCAACAGTTAAGAATACCCGTTTTGCTTGCTTTGTCAAAGCATCTGCAGCCGCTTCTACAGTATCTACTTCCTGCCACCAGTCTTGTGGAATCCGCTGCCATGCGGGTCGAACTAGCATGAGTCTTGGCAGCCCTAGTTCTGCTGCTGCTGCTGCCGCATTGAAAGATATTTGAGTAGCAAACGGATGGGTGGCATCAATGAGCAGATCAATCTTCTGCTCGCACAGGTACGTAATTAATCCTGCAACACCACCAAAACCACCAATACGTGTATTTTCTGAGACATTTTGAGGCTCGCGAGTACGACCTGCTAGAGAAACTCTCACCTCAAAGGGAAGAGTCGAGGCTTTTGCTGCTAGTTCCGACGCATCCCCAGTACCACCTAAAATCAGTACACGCTTCATATTATTTATACTAATTTATGTTCACTCCTCGGCTGAAGTTGTTAGTGTTTATCAAGCTAGAGTATAGTTCAAACTGACATCTTGATAAGATGCAATTCCATGCACGACGCCATTTTCAAAGGAAAAACAAACGATGAGCATCACGTTCTATTTTGCCCCTATGTCTACCGCGAGCATTACCGAAGCCGTTTTAGCAGAACTCGGCACTCCATGTGAGCGAGTGAAGCTCGATATCAGTGCGAAAGATACCAGGAAGCCAGACTTTCTCAAAATCAATCCTAACGGAAGAGTCCCTGCGATTGTGCATGAAGGAACGCCGATCTGGGAGTCATCCGCGATCACGATGTACCTCGGTGAGATATTCGGTGTGGATGCCAAACTTTACCCAGAGCCTGGCCCAAAACGCGGCGAAGCGATGAAGTGGATTACCTGGAGTAACGTCACGCTCGCCGAAGCCGGCGGACGATTGGCCGCTTCTGTGCCGAGTGGCAGTGAAGGAGCAGTCCAGTCTGACTCGTTGGACTGGGTGCCTCCCGAGCAACGGAGCGCGATCGCAGTGGAAAAGGCAAAGGCTGATCTCGCCGTCTGTCTCAAAATTCTTGACGGGGGCTTGGAGGGAAAATCTTTCTTGCTCGGCGACTACAGCCTCGCGGATACGCACTTGCAAGGTTTTGTTGGCTGGCTCAGGACGATGGAGGTGGATCTAACGCCGTTCCCCAACGTCCTAGAATGGCTACAGCGATGCAGCGAGCGTCCGGCACTTGCGAAGCTGATGGCAGGTGCGGACGCATCTTAGAATCCCTAGGCTTCTAGTCGAGGGAGTTTCAAATCAATTATTTCTATGATGGTGACTATGCTTGTGACTACCACCGTTGCTTTGACCATCACCCTGATTACTACCAGTATTATGTCGATTAGTACGATTGGAATCATCATTTGGGTAGCCATTAGCATCATTGTCAAAGGATTGTGTTTGAAAAGCGATAAACACAGCTTGCCAAGTGTTGCTGTTAGGGAAGTATAGAAAAAGCGCACCATCTTCACCACGACCATTTTCGTTGTCGTGGTTACCCGTGTAGTTGCCCTGATTCATGTGGATGTTGTGAATTCCGTCGTCTGGCTGAAATCCCCATGCTGCATTAGTAGCAGATCTTTGATCGTATCGGTGCCCAAACGCAAACAGCACAGCATTTGGATCGGCAACAACGTCATCGACGAGTTGCTTGACTTCTTGTGATCCCTGATCTTCAATAGGCGCTGAGCGATTGAACAGAGGGAGTGGTTGCATCTCATTTCTTGTCACCAAGTGATCGCTTATAAAGTCAATCCCGGAAATTCCTTGACTCGGCAGTCCAAACATTCCATTCGGCAGACTCAGCAATGCCTCAGAATTCGGTGGTGTAATATTTTTCTTGATGGCGTAAAGAACACGGACATCGTCTGTGTTCGGATCTTCTGAGGCAATATTAACTGCAATGTCAAACTGCTGATTTTTTGCCTCTACAAGAATATGGTAATGAGGTCGCCGACGCGGGTTTTGTGAAAAGAGCTTAGCTTTTGTTGCTGATCCTTTCAGAAGCGCATTGGTTAAATTCGACATTTTGCTACTTTCCTACAATTAGAATTCGGTAAATCATTCTACATATTTATTGGAGGCAATTCCTGAAATTAGTGTTGTTACTGCTGCCTTAGAATTAAAAATAAAAAATAAAAAATAAAAAAAGCTTGGATTGTAGGCTTTCTGCCTGTTCCAAAAGATATGTTTATTTCCGCCACTTTGTCTTGTACGAGATTCCAGACTTCTTAAAGAAGTCTGGAACCTGAGTATATATCAGCACAAGGATATGAAACTTAAACAACCAAAATGACTTGAACCGTATTGCGATCGCCATCGCGCAGAATATTGTTAACATTCTCAGTGCTGACCAAATGCACGTTACCGGAGGGATGAACCATCTTTCTTTAACATTTGTAGAATTGACTATAAATTTCTTCAACAGCAAAAAAATGAATTACGGATATATGCACATCAGTCAGTAGTTCCTTTCACCTACGCTAACAGATTGTACTGGCGGACATCTGGTTTAGCTGCTACCAAGCCTTCAAATTTAGCTCCTGCTGCCTTCATGTGGACTGAGACTGAATGAGTATTGAGGGCATCATGAGAAGTCCATTCTTCCACAAAAGTGAAGTCTGTCGGGTCCGACTGATTTTGTAAGAGTTCATACTTAATACATCCTGCTTCATGTCTAGTTGGCTCAACTAATTCCAGCAGAACGGCTTTCAGTGCTTCTACTTTCTCAGGTAAAGCAACAATACGGGCAATAACGTGAAGAGTAGGATTAGTCATTTGTGAGTTGTGAATTGTTAATTGTTAGTGGATACTTTAACTGAGATCTTGCACCTGAAAAATATAATGTGATTTAATTACTCAGTATTGAACTAAAATCCTTGATTTAGCGATAAAAACCCATAAAAATAAGGTACTTTTATTGTGCCTCTTTTTATGTTATCTAGGTTTTTACGGAGAGGTGCAAGATCTGAGTTAACCCACATTAACCCGAAGGGAAGTGTGGGTAGTTCGCTCATAGTTCTGCTCGAATTGTAAAAGCATAGTCTCCACCTGGTTCAAGCTGGTAATCTCGTTGTTCTAAGAAGCGACCAAGAGGTTCTTTAATCAGAGCTCGCCCTTGAGACGGCTTAACTGACAATTCTCCCCGACGAAAATGCCATTGAAATTGCCATTCATAATCGCCTGCTCTCACTTCTCCTTCTAACAAGCCATTTTGCCAAGATTGACGGATGATCCTGACGTGGGCAGTAGTTTCTGGTAATCTCCTTGCACTCACAACGCTTTTTGTCAAGGCTTATGTTAAGGCTAACTAATTGTACTTTTACAATTACCTAACATATAATGAGTATACCGATCCTAATGATTCAAGAAATCTTCCGTTAAGACTGTTATTTGTCCTGTATACTCTGTCTTTAGTACAAATAATCACCAGATTTTTCAGCTGGCGAGTGAGAAATCCAGGCTGGGATGAACACAGTTAAACAAAAACGGACAAAAGATATACAAAATCGAGAGCGCTTCAACGACTCTCAGTGGAGTATTTTGAGGCAAAGTCTGCTTAAAAGAAAATTCTGTCCTCTTCTTCGCGCTCAAGAACAAAACAGATGAACTTCCACAGCAAAGCGCTCGTCTGCCTGGAGCAGCAAGCGCCCGGAATGAAGTCCGTGTTTGAGCAAAGAAAAATGAGGCGGATTTTTTCCCACAAATAATCTCTAGATCGCAAAGTCACACAAAAGAAGATTTTAGATTTGTGATCAATCTAAAATCTCAAGTCCGGGGAGCTAATACGAATGAAAGTGGAAATTAAGCTACCATTCAAAACAGTCAGCAACCCCAGAATAAAAACTTTTTGAATGAGCGAATTCCACAAAGCGTTAGTAGTGCCTGCTGGCTGAAATAACTAACCAGTGAGTCTCAAGCCAAAAGCTTGATATAAAAGGATTTCTTTCTTTCGCCTTTTGACTTTTTACTTTTGCCTTGTTGCACTAGTTAGTTATTCACAGTTGCAGCTTCTCTCGCAGCAGCAGCTTGATCTGGGTGAATACCCAAGCGGGTGAGGTTAATTCTACCTTTGCTGTCAATTTCTCGCACTTTGATAATCACTTCATCACCAACTCCAACTTCATCCTCAACTTTACCAACACGGTAGTCCGCCAATTGCGAAATGTGAATCATTCCTTCCTTACCTGGTAGAAACTCCACAAATGCACCTATAGGTATAATTCTAGTCACACTACCTACGTAGACA
This sequence comes from Rhizonema sp. PD37, assembly GCA_029379215.1. Lineage (GTDB taxonomy): Bacteria > Cyanobacteriota > Cyanobacteriia > Cyanobacteriales > Nostocaceae > Rhizonema. Next base: position 25,478 of record JAQYWO010000053.1, on the reverse strand, counting down.
TCACCTTCATTAAGCTTCCGCGTCATGCCTTGAATGATGTTACGGGCTTTTTTTGCCTTGTTTTCATCCACAGCAGAAATTGTCACCGTGCCATCATCTTCGATGTCAATTTTTGCACCAGTCTCCTCTGTAATTCCCTTGATCGTCTTGCCTCCCGGACCAATAACCAGACCAATCATGTCTGAATCAATCTTGATGGTTAACAAACGTGGGGCATAGGGTGACATCTCGTCGCGTGGTTTATCAATAGTCTGGAGCATTTTCTCCAAAATATGCAACCGCGCTTCTTTGGCTTGGTGAATGGCTTGGGCGATCACTTCCATGGACAACCCAGAAATTTTCATATCCATTTGCAAGGCGGTAATCCCAGTGTCCGTCCCAGCAACCTTAAAGTCCATGTCTCCCAAGAAGTCTTCAATCCCCTGAATGTCAGTCAGGACTCTGACTTCGTTACCTTCCTTAATCAAACCCATAGCTGCACCGCTGACAGGTTTGGAAATTGGTACGCCTGCATCCATCAATGACAATGTGGAACCGCACACTGAACCCATTGATGTAGAACCGTTGGAAGAAAGGATTTCTGATACCACCCGAATCACGTAGGGAAATTGCTCTTTCGATGGCATTACAGGCAACATCGCTCGTTCGGCAAGCGCACCATGACCGATTTCTCTACGCCCTGGCGCACGCATCGGTTTCGTTTCCCCAACAGAGAAAGGTGGGAAGTTGTAATGATGTATGTAACGTTTTTGTTGATCTGCTTGCAAGTCATCGTTTAAGAATTGTACATCCCCCGGTGTTCCCAGAGTACAAGTAGATAACACTTGGGTAAGTCCCCGGTTAAACAAACCACTCCCATGAACTCGCTTGGGTAAAATGTCAACAGAACAAGAAACCGGACGTACTTCATTCAGCTTGCGACCATCAACTCGAATATTATCTTCGATGATTTGACGGCGCATGAACTTTTTAGTGATTTCTTTGAAGGTGCTGTCAACTGCCTTGCTATTTTTTGCTGCGGCAAGACGGATCGGATCTTCTTCCGGTAGTTCGGTAATCGCCGCTTTGATTGTATCTTTAACTACATCTAAAGCAGCATCTCGACTTGGTTTATCTAACTCGAACTGTGAGAGGATTTTCCTCACATCGTTGTTAGCGCGATCGCGTATGTAGTTTTCCAGAGTCATATCTGGTTCTGGTGGTGCTTCATGGACCACTTGTAACCCGAGTTCCTTAATTAAATCTTGCTGTGCCTTGATTAAATCTTGCACTGCTTCGTAGCCAAAATCAATTGCCTCGATAATATCTCTTTCTGGCAACTGACTGGCTCCTGCCTCCACCATGATTACACCTTCTGGTGAACCTGCTACTACGAGATCCAAGTCTCCGGCTTGAATTTCTGCATAGGTGGGATTAATAATAAAATCATCTCCCACTAAGCCTACCCGCACTGCAGCCATCGGTCCGTTAAAGGGGATTCCAGCCATGAGGGTAGCGATCGACGCACCAGTAACTGCCAGCACATCAGGCGGGACTAGTTCATCCATCGAGAGCGTTAATGCTATAATTTGCAAGTCATCTCGCAACCATAATGGAAATAAAGGACGTAGCGGACGGTCTATCAGACGACTGGTGAGAGTCACTCTCTCTGGCGGTCTGCCTTCCCGTCGTAACATTCCTCCAGGAATTCTACCCGCAGCATACAGTCTTTCTTCGTAATCTACTGTCAAGGGAAGAAAATCAATGCCTTCTCTGGCTGTTGATCTCGTAGCCGTTACTAAAACTGCTGTGTCCCCAGATTCTATCAACACCGACCCACCAGCCTGGGGAGCTAGTTTGCCAACTTTCAGTCGAATATCCCTTCCATCGAAGGATATTGACTTCTCAAATTCTCCCATTCAATTTTTTTCCCTTCTTTCTTCGCTATTCTCGCTCTGTGGCAATCCTAACATTTATGCACTATTGCTGGTTGAAATTGCATACAAAGATAAACAACTAGTAACGCGAAGCGGAATTAATAATTCAAAATTCCTCGTGCCTCGTTAAGCTTCAAACGCTTCTTGGCGAGAGTGGGGGAACCCTTACACTTGATTTACCTAAATTGTCAAGATTTAGTTGTTTTATACTTTTACTTATAATAGAAGTCTAACACAATTTACTTTGTGTGCCGATGCCCAAGATGCTGCTCAAATAAGTATTTATACTACATCGACGTTCGTTCAGTTGGTACAAGTCCCATCATTTATTAGAGATATTAGAGAGTTTGTGAAAATTGCCGATGCCAACTTCACCCCCTGACGCTGCTTTAAAAGGCGCGGCGAAGTGCAAGACGCTTTTATCAAAACTTTTAGTAGGAGTGCCCTGACATTATGTTCGGTTAATAATTTGTAATTAAAAGAACAATTTGTAATTGCGCTTTAGCATACTGTATAGAAGAATGTGAGATCCCAACCAGGAATTTTATTGTAAGTACTTAGGCGAACATAAGAGGACAGAATTTCTCCTACATATCTATTAGACATCTCCAAGAGAGGTTTTACCACAGTCTTGTTGCGAAAAGAAAAGCCTAAAAAGCTAATCTTTTCGTATAGTAAGCCGTGCCACCCTACTCTTCCTCAAGGAAGGTGCAAGATGTCAGGTACAGTTGTTCGCCCCTACCAAGGGTTTTGAAGAAAACATCATTAATTTTTGGAGATGTCTCTTGATGTTTAAGCCTCCAACACTTGAGGATAAATGCTTATAGAGTTCTGGCAATCAAAACCTGGTTTTAGGGGCTAGGAGATCACGGCGCTCTCTAAGGCTACTACCAAAAGTATCCAAATGCCTTATATTGCAAGCTTTTTAATGAGTGCTGAGTAAGTTTCTGTTCCCAAAGTTGACATCTGTTTGGAAACAGGACTCGCAACTTCTCGTCACTTAATTAACCAAGACGAATTTTTAATGAGCGCGATCGCTTAGCATCTCTCAACAGAAGTACTACTATCCCTATGCTTCAAGAACGCAGTCTGGGTTGTACAATAAAAATAGTACTGCAAAGATACTTGCACTGACTCGGAATGTTTGAGCGAAAGTTCAACTTTTCGCTCTCTTTGGTATTTGCCAACCACAAAGGTATTTAAACCTTAGAAGTTGATTATTTAGTAATCATTTAAATTTCTTTGTCATCATGTTAATTTCAGGTTGTTTATTTAAAGGTTATGTATATTTTCTAGCTGATTACTTCCGATTGTTTTTTTTATCAAAAATCCCAATAAAATGAATTGCTACGATTTTTCAGTTTAAAAAATAAGTAATTTCGAGATTTTAGTCTTTTGAATATTTGAGTAGTTAGCAAATGGCTCTTTTACACGGTAGTTGGGTACCACAAAATCACGGTGATTCTTTCTTTGTTTGGGGGGAAATTTGGCGAGGAACGAACTCTAATAAGAGTTCATCAACAGATGTAGTACTACACCCGATGACAATGACAGCAGCAGAATTGCTGGAATATTTGCATCAGGACAACATGATAAAAGGAACTTTAAAACTGCCAGCAGAGCGAACACGCATTGCAAGTCTTAATAAAAACATCCCAACTCACAATCAAATAATTGTCCTGCCAACTTCTATTCAAGATAGCAGTGATGGAATTGTCATATCTCCGGTGCATTCTGCGACAGTAGATATGGACATAACGTCAAGACAAACAGAAGACGCGCAATATCTACACCCTTGGCAAGTGAATGGTATTTATCTCAACCCCGAAGAAGCCGTAAAATTTCTGACATCTCTACCATTAGGTAACGCTAACGGCGAGGATAACTTTTTGGCAGGAGATTTACGTTTCTGGGTGCAGATTGCCCGTTGGAGCTTGGACTTAATTTCTCGGTGTAAATTTTTACCTACAATTCAACGACAAACAGATAATTCCATCATCGCTAAATGGCAAGCACTTCTTGATAGCTCATTGGATGGGACTCGTGTAGAAAAATTTTCTCAGTTAATGCCGTTAGCTTGCCGGATGTATCAGCATAGGATAGAAAATGAAGAAATTCCTACTCCCTCCTCCCCTCTCTATATAAATTTTCCCATTGAACCCCAAGAATTACTACTGGGATTTCTGAACAGTACGATAGATGCTCAAATAAGAATGATGGAGGGTTCCCAATCTTTGGTAGAAACAAAAGTCATGGCGTCTCTACCAGCTGCAGTGCGCCAGTGGTTGCATTCTTTAACAGCTATATTAAACACAGTCAATGCCGATCCTTTTGGGGTGGAACGATTGGAGGCGGCGTTAAAGGCTTGGACTATGCCTTTACAATACCAAATAGCCGGGACTCTCCTGTTTCGCGTCTGTTTTGAATTGCGTGTTCCAGAGGAGGGGCAAACAAATTGGACTTTAGCGTACTCCCTACAAGCTGCAGACAATCCCAATTTTTTGGTAGATGCAACGACGATTTGGAATAACCCAGTTGAACGATTAGTTTATCAAAATCGAACCATTGACAGTCCACAAGAAACATTTTTACGCGGTTTAGGGTTGGCTTCGCGATTGTACCCGCTCATTGCACTCGATTTAGAAACGGCAGATCCGTGCGTCAGCACCCTCACTCCTGTACAAGCTTATGAGTTTATCAAATCTGTGGCGTGGCGGTTTGAAGATAATGGTTTGGGAGTAGTTTTGCCTCCGAGTTTGGCGAACCGTGAAGGCTGGGCAAACCGTTTGGGTTTGAAAATCACTGCACAAACATCGAAGAAAAAACAGGGACGTTTAGGTTTACAAAGTTTGCTGAATTTTCAGTGGGATTTGGCAATCGGTGGACAGACTATTTCCAAAGCAGAGTTTGACAGACTTGTGGCTTTGAATAGCCCTCTGGTGGAAATTAATGGCGAGTGGGTGGAATTGCGATCGCAAGATATCAAGACAGCGCAAACCTTTTTTGCTTCTCGTAAAGATCAAGTGGCGCTTTCCCTAGAAGATGCTTTGCGCATAAGTAGCGGAGATACTCAGGCGATTGAAAAATTACCAGTAGTCAGCTTTGAGGCTTCGGGGGCATTGCAGGAGTTAATCGGCACGCTCACAAACAATCAGGCAAGCGCACCAATAACCACGCCTGCAAGTTTTACTGGAAAACTGCGATCTTATCAAGAACGCGGTGTTGCTTGGCTTGCTTTTCTAGAACGTTGGGGATTGGGTGCGTGTCTCGCAGACGATATGGGATTAGGGAAAACGATTCAATTCATCGCTTTTCTCCTACACCTCAAAGAACAGGAAGTGTTGGAAAAACCAACACTACTTGTTTGCCCAACTTCAGTCTTGGGAAACTGGGAAAGGGAAGTCAAGAAATTTGGTCCTTCGCTAAGAGTCTTGCAGTATCACGGTGACAAACGCCCTAAAGGTAAGGTATTTACCGAAGCAATGACAAAGCACGATTTAGTCATTACCAGTTACTCGCTCATACACCGGGATGTCAAATCATTACAAAGTATTTCTTGGCAGGGCATTGTTTTAGATGAAGCACAAAATGTTAAAAATTCTGATGCGAAGCAGTCACAAGCGGTGCGTCAGCTAGAATCTACATTTCGCATTGCTTTAACGGGAACACCTGTAGAAAATCGACTGCAAGAACTATGGTCGATTTTAGATTTTCTCAATCCGGGTTATTTGGGAAATAAACAATTCTTTCAACGGCGGTTTGCCATCCCCATCGAAAAATATGGAGATGCCGCTTCTTTAACTCAGTTGCGTTCCTTAGTCCAACCTTTTATCCTGCGTCGCTTAAAGTCAGATCGCTCAATTATTCAAGACTTACCAGAGAAGCAGGAAATGACTGTATTTTGTGGTTTGAGTACTGAACAAGCGACACTTTATCAACAAGTTGTAGAAGAATCACTGGCTGAGATAGAACAGTCTGAGGGGTTACAACGCCGAGGGATGATTTTAGCTTTACTGATCAAGCTCAAACAAATTTGCAATCACCCAGCTCAATATTTAAAGGAGGATACATCAAAACATCGTTCTGGAAAACTCCAGCGCTTGGAGGAAATGTTAGATGTTGCTTTAGCAGAGGGCGATCGCGTTATAATTTTCACTCAATTTGCCGAGTGGGGCAAGTTACTAAAACCATACTTAGAAAAACAACTCAAGCGAGAAACATTGTTTTTATATGGCAGTACTAACAAAAAACAACGTGAGGAAATGATAGATCGTTTCCAACACGATCCCGAAGGACCTCCTATTTTTATCTTATCACTAAAAGCTGGTGGCGTCGGCTTGAATTTAACGCGAGCCAATCACGTTTTTCACTTTGATAGATGGTGGAACCCAGCAGTTGAAAATCAAGCGACAGATAGAGTATTTCGTATTGGTCAAACTCGCAATGTACAAGTGCATAAATTTGTCTGTACTGGCACTTTGGAAGAAAAAATTCACGACATGATTGAAAGTAAGAAACAGTTAGCCGAACAAGTTGTAGGTGCAGGTGAACAATGGCTGACAGAATTAAATACAAATCAACTCCGTGATTTACTCATTCTTGATCGCAGTACGGTGATTGAAGACACGGAATGAGTAAAAGAGGGAAGTCAGAAAATAAAAGCCAGGAGACGATAGTAATCTTTCACAATCAACAATCAACAATTAACAAATGACTAATTACACTCTGCAAGCAAGTCGAGAATGGTGGTCACAAAGATGGCTTGATTTATTGGATTCCTACCGATTTAAAAAACGTTTAGAACGTGCAAGAAATTATGCGCGGCAAGGAAATGTCCTTAGTATTGATTTCAAAGGTGCTAAGGTATTATCTAGAGTACAAGGAAGTGAACCGGAACCATACAAAGTTTCCCTTTCTCTTGACCCTTTTAGCGATGAAGAATGGGGTTACATAATTGAAACTATGTCTCAAAAGGCTATTTTTTCCGCGAAATTATTAGCGGGAGAAATGCCAAAAAATATGGAAGAAGTATTTACAATAAATGGTCTTTCACTCTTTCCGTTTACGCTGTCTGATGTCCATAGTAAGTGTTCTTGTCCTGATAAAGCTAATCCCTGCAAGCATATTGCAGCAGTTTACTATCAGTTAGGCGATCGCTTTAGTGAAGATCCGTTTGTCTTATTTCAATTACGAGGACGTACCAAAGAAAAAATTATTAGCGATTTACGTCAGTTACGTAGTACTAGGAGTTTAGAAAAATTACCAGCAATATCAAAAACAACTGAAACGCCAGATTTGCAAGAATCTATATCTAATACTCACTTCTTAGAAAGGATAGATACATTTTGGCAATATAATCAGCCCTTAGAATCCTCTTTGGTTGTGATTGTACCATCTAGTAGCGAAACAGTTCTAGATGTATTAGGAGCAATTACTTTATCACAGGAAGAGGAAAATCTGGCAAATTTAACGACAACTGAAGTGGTGATGAAGTCTTTGAATACCCTGTATAAGGATGTCAGTCAGAAGGCTGTTATCGCAGCCATGAACGTCGGCGGAAATTAATTAGTACTGCTATGGGGAAAACGAGGACGATGATATAGTTGTGTATAAACTTTCTTTCATAAGTAGCACAGGAGTGCCAATCGCCCTGTTGTTTACTTAAAATTTATGGCTAGTACCGCTTCTCTATTAGACGCTGCTTGTCACGCTTGCTTCTTGTGAAGGAGTACGCGAAATTAAGAATGAAAAAGCCTGAAATACAAGAGTTTTTGGCTGTTTGAGATCAGGACTCTATTTCTGCACCCCATGTGCTGGTAAAGTACGGTATGAATAAACAGACAGTTTAAAACAGCTTAACACTCAAGTCTGTGTATGTATACCTTGTCTCCTGTCTATTGACTTCTGACAAATTGTACTTGCGATTGAATGCTATAAAAGCTAGAGTAATCCAGTTAGATAAAAATGGAACTCCAAACCAAAATTGTTACAGTAGAACTTACAGATGGTACTCTTATCAGAGTTGAGGCTACGCTAATTGGCGAACGCAAAATAAGTTTTCAAACCAGACCATTTGAGGAAGTCTCCACCGCCATCGAATCTTTAACCAAAGAAATTGCAGAAACAGTTCATCGGGTAAAACCAGACAAAGCTTCTGTAAAATTTGGCATAGATATCGGTATTGAGTCTGGCAAGCTTACAGCCGTACTGGCAAAAAGTTCGAGTACAGCTAATCTTGAGATTACTTTGGAATGGTGCGATCGCTAAATATTGACAAAGAGTAATGCAATAAAGTTAGTATGAATAAACACAAGTTTAGATTTGGGAATTAAGTATTGGGTAATTGATAATCAGATTAAAACTGTCTGAAATGAATTTTGCCAACTTGATTTCTGCAAAGATATTTATTTGGTTGGTTTGCTCGATCTCAATGATTCCATCATTCAACACAACATCACCAGGACGTGTATGTTAAAAACTTAACAATTAATTATGCGTTAATTGATACCTCTATGTTGGGGCGCTTTAACCGTACCCTACACAGAACGCCTGAAGACTAAGGCTCATACATCATTTCTCTTGACGTATAGCTAGCTTGGCAACAGCTCTAATTAACTCATCTGGATCGATTGGCTTACGGAGATAACACTGGAACTCAACCTCAGAAACAGATATATCATCTAAATCCTTACCTGTAAAAACAATGACTGGAATTCTTGCGCCCAAATCAGTGTCAAGGATTCTAACTTGATGAATCAACCAATATCCGTCTTTCTCTGGCATAGAGAGATCCGTTATCAGTATATCTGGTTTAAATTGTGCAAATAATTTTAAAGCCTCATTTGCAAGGTCTACTGCTAGCACTTCTGCGCCATACTCTTGAAGCAAAAACTCTATAAAATCTCGGTTATCTTTATTGTCGTCTACGACAAGTATTCGTAAACCATTCAGTCTCTGTTCATCTGCATTCATGACGCCTGCTGGTTCCATTTACCCACTAGTAATCTGTCAAACGAAAATTTTTGTGTTAAGTTAGGAGTGGGAATGTACATTTGTACTACTTTGTTAAGTATTATTTTTTAGTGGATCGTCAAGACTGTAATCTGCAAGAAACTGCAACAAATATAGGACATATAATCCTGTTTTCCTTTGTCAGTAATTGCCTAGATATATTTATCATCGAACGACACATAAAGGCAATTCGAGTCATAATCAAGGCTTCTAAAACAGGTTTATACGTCCATTCTCTATAAATTTCAACAGTTGGGGCAATAGTCTTGTCTGAAGATAGCTTAGATGGCTTTAAATATTGTTACATTGTAGAGCCAGAAATTCTATTCCATACAAAGACAGCAATAACCGCACCGATGACAGCAATGATAATACCAGGAATGCTCAGAGTTGTAGCTGTGAGAGTTAATTTGCCTGTAGTAACCAAAGTTGTTAGCATACCGCCAACAAAGGCACCAATAATTCCTAGCAATATCGTTCCCAGAATCCCACTTCCTCTAGCTGCTGGATCAATGGCTTTGGCAATCGCACCTGCAACTAAACCTAAAACTATCCAAGCTATTAAATTCATAATTCAATTCCCTTCTTCTTTCAAGTCGATGCCTTTAATTTACCAATCAAACTCACTAATTACCTTCTTCCTCTTGAAATATATTGCAAAATATTTGTTAAACTTCAGCAAATCTATGCACGTTGTGTGAAAGAGAGTATCGGGAACAGAGGGAATAACAGTTGCTAGTTAACGACTGCTTGTATTTTTCTGTCTGGCTAACCGCTAACTCTTTCCTCAGCCTATGACTCCAATTCTCTAGCAATGTCTTTCAGCTTTCTAATAATGTCAAGGTTTTTCTCATTACGACTACCATATAGACGCGCCGAAAAGATAGTGACAATCTCCATTACGTCTTCAGCTATCTCATCTTCAAATTCTGCTTGGGATGTGACATTGAGAATTAACACTTCCGTGCCAAAATGTTCACATAAAGAAAAAATAAGTTCGATGCCAAACCGTAAGAGTCGGTCTCGATGAGTGAGTATTATCCGACCAACATCTCCATTACAAATCCGCTGAATGAGTTTTCGCAAACCGCTTTTACGGTAATTGATCCCAGAACCAACGTCTTGAATGACCTCGAACTTCCAATCATTGGTGGTACAAAAGGATTCAAGGATACTAATTTGTTGGTTAAGGTCTTTTTTATGGTTCTGACTGGACACTCGCGCATAAGCCAGTGTGATCCTGTCAGAGGATACTCTAGATGGAACAAGACCTCGCAATTGTACCAAGTCATAACGGCGATGTCCTGAAGGGGTGCGTTCAACTGTAATTTTTCCAGCAGCTTCCCAACGGCGTAAAGTGTCACGGGACACTCCTAACTCAGATGCAGCTCGACCAATTCCTACTTTCATATATTTATTATAAGCATCATATGTGATCGATCTTTAGATCTGCATAGATTTGCTGAATTTTTCAACTCCTCCTTAAGAATGAGTTTGATTTATCCAAGATCTACCTCTCTCTCTTTCAAGGGTAGGTTTTTTAACCAGAGCAAAAATAGTGGAGAAAATACTCAATTGCTGAACGTGGTTTGGTTGTTTCAGGACTTGAGTATCGGCTGAAATAGTCAAAAAATGACTAAATACAACATACCTACCTTCGTAAGCTTCTCCTTCTTCCCTTGATCCTTATTTGATATAGGTCTCTTGGATAATAGAATATAGTGAGGATAGCCTTTGCATCGCCTTCAACTGTCAAAAGTTAATGTGGTAAATTCTCAAGGATTGGTAAAAATCTATACTCTGCAAAGGCTGATTGCATCTATTCCTAGTGTGATACTTTTTATGACTTCCCAGATTCGCTTTTTGATGTGTGCCCCCGATCACTATGATGTGGACTACGTGATTAATCCCTGGATGGAAGGGAATATTCACAAGTCATCACGCGATCGCGCGGTTGAACAGTGGGAGCAACTGCACCATATTCTTAAAGAACACGCGATTGTAGACTTGGTGACACCAGAGAAAGGTGTACCTGACATGGTGTTTACCGCCAACGCAGGCTTGTTGCTGGGGAAGACTGTTGTCCTCAGTCGCTTTTTTCATAAAGAACGTCAGGGAGAAGAACCTTATTTCAAACAATGGTTTGAGGAAAACGGTTACACAGTTCAGGAACTACCTAAAGATTTGCCGTTTGAAGGCGCAGGAGATGCGCTCCTTGATCGCGAAGGACGCTGGCTGTGGGCTGGATATGGCTTCCGTTCTGAATTAGATTCTCACCCCTACCTGGCAAAATGGCTAGATATTGAGGTGCTGTCGTTGCGACTCACTGATGATCGCTTCTATCACCTAGATACTTGCTTCTGTCCTCTCAACAACGGCTACTTACTGTACTACCCACCTGCTTTTGATTCTTACTCCAATCGCTTAATCGAGATGCGAGTATCGCCAGAAAAGCGGATTGCCATTTTAGAACCCGACGCAATCAATTTCGCTTGTAATGCGGTAAATATAGAAAGCATCGTCGTGATGAACAAGGCATCCGAAGCACTGAAAAAACGCCTTGAGGATGTCGGTTTTCGAGTCATTGAAACACAGTTAACCGAATTTTTGAAAGCAGGAGGCGCGGCTAAATGCTTGACACTGCGGGTTACCGAACCCGTACGGGAAGAACTTCATGCAAATGTCTCGGTAGAAAGTCGTATCCTTCGCTTAGAAGGACACTTGCTCGACACTGGCATGATTAACCGTGCATTGGATCTGATTGTAGACAACGGTGGTAGCTTCCAAGTGTTGAATTTCTCGTTGGGAGAACAGCGACAAAGTACCTCAACAGCAGAGGTGAAAGTCTCAGCGCCCTCTCATGAGGTGATGGAAGAGATTCTCTCGCAGTTGATTGATTTGGGTGCAGTTAACTTGCCGCAAGATGAGCGGGATGCCAAACTAGAAGCTGTGATTCAACCAGGTGTCGCACCCGATGATTTCTACGTTAGTACGATTTATCCTACCGAGGTGCGGGTGAACGGTTCGTGGATCAAGGTACAAAATCAACGGATGGATGGGGCGATCGCTATTACCTCTTCATCCAATAGTGTGGTAGCAAAATGTAAACTTTTACGCGACTTAGAAGTAGGAGAGCAAGTCGTTGTAGACGTGCAAGGTATCCGCACTGTTCGCAAACCAGAATCCCGCGAACAAAGGAATACACAGGAATTTACCTTTATGTCATCGGGTGTTTCCAGCGAACGGCGTGTGGAATTAGTCGTTGAGCAAGTGGCTTGGGAGTTACGTAAAATTCGGGATGCTGGAGGTAAAGTTGTTGTCACAGCCGGACCAGTGGTTATCCATACTGGCGGTGGCGAACATCTGGCACAACTGATTAGAGAAGGATATGTGCAGGCTTTGTTGGGTGGCAATGCGATCGCCGTTCACGACATTGAACAAGCGATGATGGGGACTTCTCTAGGTGTGGATATGAAGCGGGGGATCGCTGTGCGCGGTGGACACCGCCATCATCTCAAGGTAATTAACACTATCCGCCGTTATGGTAGCATCGTCAAAGCAGTCGAGGCAGGAGTGATGAATAGTGGCGTAATGTATGAGTGCGTCCGCAATCATGTGCCTTTCTCTCTTGCCGGTTCTATTCGGGATGATGGCCCTTTGCCCGATACCGAGATGGATCTCATCAAAGCGCAAACTGAATATGCGAGGTTAATTCAAGGTGCAGAGATGATATTGATGCTGTCATCAATGCTACACTCGATTGGTGTTGGGAATATGACAGGCACTGGGGTGAAGATGGTGTGTGTAGACATCAACCCGGCTGTCGTTACGAAGTTAAGCGATCGCGGTTCTGTTGAATCAGTTGGTGTGGTGACAGATGTGGGATTATTCCTCAGTCTGTTAGTGCAGCAGTTGGATAAGTTGACGAGTCCGTATACTCTTAAAGTACGTTAGACTTCAAATAGACATCTTCCGTAGGGGCGAACGGTGAGACAGCCCTGCAGGAGGGTTTCCCTCCGTAGGGGACTGCGTTAGCGCAGCGTTAGCGAGTCCTCGAGCGTCACCCGAAGGGCTGTTCGCCCTCTAGTAGGAGCTCCATACCATGGATTTCAACGAACGCATAATTAATTTTCATGTCTAGAGACTTTATAATGCGTAGTGTTAGCTCAACTTTAAAACATGACAGGAATCGCTTTTAGAAGACGCTCAAAAATTCGTTGGGTAAGTGCGATCGCTGACTTCATTTTAGCAGGAATGGTGTTAGGACCGCTAGCTGCACCAATTCTTGCAGCGTTGAGGTTACCGATGTTTCCTCTAATTGCCGATATTATTTATTTTATGGGTCATTATGTGTGTCCGCAACCAGATATGGGTGTAACATTGGCACCACCATATATTATGGCTGTGTGCATGCGTTGCTATGGTACCGTGACAGGATTGCTGATCACTCGCCTGCTATACGGGATAACAAGTGGTAAAGGTTTTTACTGGTTGACTCAATATGGCTGGGGTGGTGCGGTGCTAACTAGCTTTTTGATGATGGCTTATCCGGTAGAATTAGCCGCAGAAGTTTTGAATTGGTGGAGTTTCAATAATTATCTTGTCTTTCCCTTCGGTTTAATTACAGGTTTAGCTTGGGGATTATTTACCATGCCGATATTACATGGAAAAAAACTGAAGCGATCGCTAATATTTTAGGGAGAGTTCGAGGAAAAATTGCATCGGTAATCTGACACCGATTTGGGACTCTAGTGTGACAGATAAAAATAGGGGTGGTGATAGAAAGTCAGATAAATATTTCTAAAACAATATTCCCGACTTCTTAAAGAAGTCGGGAATCTGAGCAGGCGCGATGTTCACGAATGAAATAGAATTGCTATATTACTAACTAAGAAACAATAATTATGCTTCAGTCTCTACAAAAAGTATTCACATTTGATGAATTCTTAGTGTTTTTAGACACACAACCCGAAAACATTCGTTATGAGTTGCACGATGGAAATATTGTAAAAATGCCACAACCACTTGGAACACATGAACAAATAATTATGTTTTTAGCAAGAATGCTACTTTTAAAAACAGTCGAACTCAAACTTCTTTATGATATAAGCAGCAAAAACGTTCTAGTGAAGCCGGAAAACAAACAATCAGGTTACTACCCGGACATTCTGTTACTGAACCTTCCTAACTTAAAAAACGAGCCGCTATGGGAAAAAGAATCAACTGTTAGTAAACCAGATTCAATTCCCTTAGTGATTGAAGTCGTGAGCACTAACTGGAGAGATGATTATCATAAAAAGTTAGCTGACTATGTTCGCGAAGCGTCTCGAAGAGAAGAAATGGGTATCCAAGAATATTGGATTGTGGACTATGCAGCTTTGGGTAGCAAAGAGTTGATAGGCGATCCGAAACAGCCAACAATCACAATTTACTCTTTAAGTGATGAGGGTGAATATCGTGGTAAACAGTTTAGAGCAGACGATGCCTTACGGCAAGCCGCAGAGCGTCTACATATAGAGTCGCCAACATTCTTAAATTTAAACCTGACTGTAGAGCAAATTTTTTCAGTGCGTTATTGAAGAAATCACTTATCCCGCAAAGTTTCAATCAATAAATCTACCTGTTGCTGAGAGGATTGCAAAAAACTTTCGCACTCTCGCAAAGACTCAACAGCCTTTGTAAATTGGTCAAACACCTCTTGTAATTCCAACGAACCTTCCTCAATTTGAGCAATAATTGTTTCTATTTCAACAACCTTCGCCTCATAACTCCAACCATCCTGAACACTAGCAAATTTAATCATAAAACTCTCTTGCTCCTTGGCGGTTCATGTTTTTCCACAACTTTCACTTTAACCTCACCCTGACTCAACTGAATCAACAACTCTTCTCCTACTGATAACTCATCAGCAGAACGAGCGATCGCACCATTTTCCTGTCTTACTACAGCATAACCGCGCTGCAACACAGCCTTAGGATCAAGACTTACCAACTTTTCTTGCAACAACTCCAAATGCTGCGTTGCTTGCTGCAATCGCCTTGTTGTTGCTTGCACCAGTTGCTGACGCTTCCAACTGAGAGCTTGTTTTTCTTGCTGCATTTGTCTATCTAACCGCAGACGTTGCAAGCGGTTTTGTAGCTGCTGCAACTGCAAGAGTGCCGTTTCCCACTCGTGAAGCACCACCTCATGTAAGACGGCAATTCTTTGCTGGTGTTGATCATACAGTTCTGCTAGTGAAGGTACAACTAATTCAGCCGCCGCAGTAGGAGTATGTACACAGACATCTGCAACTAAATCTACCAAAGACTCATCCCTTTGATGACCGATCCCAGTTATGACTGGAATAGGACAATCCGCAACTGCCCGCACTACCCGTTCATCATTAAAGCAAGCCAATTCCTCAACCGCACCGCCTCCTCTAGTTAAAATAAGCACCTGGGCACGTCCGTCTTGTTCCACTCGACTTACAGCATTAACAATAGAATCAGGTGCTTGCTCACCTTGTACGGTGGCAGGAGAAAATAAGACGTGTAAACCAGGATACCTTTGCTTGAGTGTCTTTTGAATATCACCCCAAGCAGCAGCCGTAGGTGAAGTGACAACAGCAATAGTTTGGGGATGTGGAGGAAGCGATCGCTTTCTTTGTGGAGAGAATAACCCTTCCGCCTCCAAGCGGTTTCGCAGTTGTTGGTAACGTAGCGCCTGCAAACCAACACCCGCAGCTAAACTTTGCCAAACAGAAAGCTGATACTCACCGCGATCGCGGTAAACCCGAATACTACCTAAAATGATTAACTGCTCGCCGATAGTTGGCTTTTGCGCGAGTTTTGCCAATTGACTATTCCACACCACACATTTAATTCCTGCCGTCCCATCTGGATCTTGCAGTGTAAAAAATAACCCACTACGATGCTGGTGAGCGCTAGAAACTTCTCCTGTCACCCAAACCTGCCGCAGTTGCTTATCTTCCTCTAAAAGCAAGCGGATATAGTCAGTCAAACCAGTTACCGAAAGCGCTGCATCGATGAGAGAGTCAGGGAAGTTAAAAGTCATTTATACTGATTAAAAATTCAAGCCTAGCATAGGTATGCTGAGAGCCTCCGGCTTATATAGCTTTAGTTCCGTCATTGTGTCTGACTTAAAGTCAGCAGAAAAACGGAACCAAAGTTTATGAAAAGAATTGTGTGTGATCCGTTTAATTTATATCACCCATTTCAAAATTATCCAGTCTAATCTCTCTCAAAATATCTGAAACTTTCCAACCACTAGAATACGGGGTAACAAACCTCGCTGAACTTGGTTGTATAAAATCTATTGGTTCTGGTTCTGGTTCTGGTTCTGACTCTAGTTGCTGTAATTTTTCTCCCCAGCTAACTTCTTCAACTTGGGTTATGTCTACTTGCGATTCATCTTCAGAAGGCTTAAGTTGAACTTTTGGGATCGGTGTTGAGATTCTGATAATGCTTTCTTTCACAGGTGGTGTTTCTCCTAATTTTTTTGCCTCGTTGATCAGCGTCAGAACATATTCAGACACAGAATTTTCATCATACGCTTTTTTGGCTGATTGCGTATTGCTAAATTGCCTTTAGCTTGCGTCACACAGGGTTGGGCTAATACCAACGAAAAATCCGGCAATATCGTTGGCTCCAAACCAGCGCTCTTAGTAATAAGGAGAAGGATTTTTCAGTATGAAAGGTGAAACGGTAAAAAATCTAAATTTGGAAATTGTTCATGTACTGATCAATAAGATGGAGATTACGCGGATACTTGCCTGAGAATGATTAATCAGAGAATTTAATCATACTATTAGACATTTCCAAAAATTAATTATGCTTTTGTCAAAACAGAAGTTTGGGGCGTTCTAGCAGGAGCGATCCTACATCATTTCTCGCTAATGTCTACTCTGGAAACTTACCCTCTTGCACCTCAATAATATAACTCTGCACGGCTTGCGTGATATTATTTCGTAAATTTGTATAAATTTTAGCAAATAATGGCTGTTTTTCGGAAAGACCCAGGATATCAGAAGTCACCAAAATTTGACCATCACAATGGGGTCCTGCACCAATACCAATTGTAGGAATACTTAATTTTTGAGTAATATTTAATGCTAATGTAGTAGGGAGATGCTCTAGTACAATCGAAAAAGCACCTGCTTGTTCTAGAGCGATCGCTTGTTGTAAGATTCTCTCCATTGCTTCCTCAGTTTTTCCCTGTTGACGCAAACCGATTTGGTGTATTGATTGTGGTGTCAAACCCACATGGCCCATAACCGGAATACCCGCTTGCACTAAACGAGCAACGGTATCTATCATTGCTGGATAACCACCCTCTAACTTGACTGCTTGAGCGCCCGTTTCTTTTAACACTCTTCCAGCCGTGTTCATAGCTTGCTCAAGACTTTGTTGATACGTCATAAATGGTAAATCTACGACCATCAATGCTCGGTTAACACCACGACGCACTGCTTTAGCATGGAACAGCATTTCCTCTAAACTAATGGGCAGTGTTGTTTCATACCCTAAGACTACTGCCATCGAGTCACCCACCAAAATTAAGTCTACCCCAGCGGCATCTAATATCTGGGCGATCGCATAATCCCAAGCAGTCAGGGCGACAATTGAACGTTTCTGCTGTTTCCATTGAATGAGTTGCTGGGTAGTGACTGGCATTTGGTGATTTTGGATTGAGAATGATTAATTACCTGTGCGAGTGAACGCAAGATGAGGTTTTGCTCTTTCCATTTTAGGCATTAACCAAGCCAAACCTTCTGTGGTACCAATCCACAATTTATTGCCTATATCTGGTGCAAGAGAGAGAACACGGCTAGAAGGAAGACCTGGAACTTGGTCTAACAAGGCACCAGTATCTGGATTTAAGCGGAATAACCCATTATCAGTGCCAACCCAAACACTACCATCTTTAGCAAAGCTGACAGCTGTGACATTACGTCCGCGAAGGCGAGTGACAGATCTAAGTACTGAGCCAGTTTTCGGATTAATGACAAGTAAATTATTCGGCATTCCCGCCCAAATTAATCCTTGTGGACTAATCGCTATGGATTGGACAGTTGTGCCTGGTAAATCTTTAATGCGCTTGAGAATGAAAGCATTGGCAGTGTTAACTTGTACGACTCCATCAAGAGTACCAACCCAAAGTTGACCTTCAGCGTCTAAAGTTAAAGCATTGGCGCTGACACCAGGAAGATCTTTTAATGTCGTGATAATTAAACCTTGATCGGGGCTGATCAAAGCTAAGCCGTTATCTGTGCCAGTCCACAAATAACCTCGCTTATCAATTAATAAAGACAAAACTCGTTTAGAAGGTAAAAATAAGTTTTGCGCTGTAATTTCGTTACTACGAGAGTCTACCCGCTTTAATCCGTCATAAGTTCCTACCCACAAACGCCCGACTTTGTCTTGGGCTAAAGCACCAATAGCAACATTTGGTAAACTCACACGTCCTAAAATTTTACCTGTATTTGGGTCTATCCGCGATAACCCTTGCATTGAACCTATCCAGAGATTACCTGTATAATCTCCCTGCAAGGCACCAACGCGATAGTCGATCTCGTGCAAACGTTCTATTAGTCGCTGCACATTGGGCAAAGGGTTTCGGTGCGGTGGCGGTGCTGAAGGTGGATAAGCAGGAGTTAACTCCTCTGATGAATCGACTTCATTCTTCTTTTGTTGTGGAACACCACTATCAGTTGTTTGGTTCGTCGCCAAGAGAGCAGCAACGCGCAGCGATTTGTCGTTAGACATCGCTACAGTCACCATACTTGATAAAGCAAGCAGACTAGAAGCAACTAATAAACTAATACGCTTGTGAAACAACACCACAGTCACTTTTCCCTCAGAGACAATTCCCCGTTGCGATCGCTTTGACTAGCTTTGGGTTAATTTCAGTGTTCCCCTTCTTTATCTTTTTATTTAAGTACGTCAGCATAAATATTTACCTACTGGGAAATATCATCTTCCAATGAGCGCAAATGGCACTCTGAGAAAAGATTTCCGTCTTATTTATATTTCTTTACAGATGTCTATTAATTTTGTGCAGCTTCATTTTGCCAGTGATATAGGAGCAAATGAACTCCCGTCTCCTGTCTCTCGTTCAAATTGGCTTACTATTATCGCTTACACTTTGTAAAGTCTTCTTAATAAAATGTTAAAAATACGTAAAGATAAAAAAATTAAATAAAAGAGTTCAGAAGATTGAAAGAATAACTTATCAAATTATTGATATATTGTGAAATAAGCTACAAATTACGTGGTGTGCAATTTTTGTCTTTCGCTCATCGTTCCTCTGAGTTTCCGTCTAGACAACTTCCATCTCTGTGTATTTACCTCAAAGGCGGGGAAAATACCGTAGATTTAGGGATTAAGTCAGTACTGCCCTCGCTAAGCGGAAAGTTTGACGGACTAAGGGAGATTTAGTGGGATGTGAGAAAAAAATAAAAAACAATTTTTGTTTTTGGATAGAGGAAAAAATGACATTAGTTGAGGATCTGTCCCCAAAATTATTTGAGGCGCAGATCGTCGTACAATAGTCTGTTAAAAAATTAATAACCTCTGTTCGGAAACAACTCATTAAAGATAAAATTTTTATTTTTCTCGGTACTCCTCCCTAATAGTAGGGAAAGTATCAAAGAAAGGTGAGAAGCACGGAACGTAATTTGCTGGTAATTTAAAGAGTGACTTCTTGGAAGGAAAAGTATGTCTTACGCTCAAACGAGGACTCAGACGAAAGCAGGGTATAAAGCTGGTGTACAAGATTACAGACTTACTTATTACACCCCTGATTACACACCGAAAGATACGGATATTTTAGCAGCATTCCGTGTTACACCTCAGCCCGGAGTTCCTCCGGAAGAGGCTGGTGCTGCTGTGGCTGCTGAGTCTTCCACCGGTACCTGGACAACCGTATGGACTGACTTGCTCACCGATCTAGACCGCTACAAAGGTCGTTGCTATGATATTGAGCCAGTCGCCAATGAGGACAACCAGTATATCTGTTACATTGCCTATCCTCTAGATTTGTTTGAGGAAGGTTCTGTAACCAATATGTTTACCTCTATTGTAGGTAACGTATTTGGTTTCAAAGCCCTGAAAGCTCTGCGTCTAGAAGACTTACGGATTCCTGTCGCTTACTTGAAGACTTTCCAAGGTCCTCCTCATGGTATCCAAGTTGAGCGCGACAAACTGAACAAGTACGGTCGCCCACTACTAGGTTGTACAATTAAGCCCAAATTGGGCCTGTCTGCTAAGAACTACGGACGCGCAGTATACGAGTGCTTACGTGGTGGTTTGGACTTCACCAAAGATGACGAAAATATCAACTCCGCACCATTCCAACGGTGGCGCGATCGCTTCTTATTCGTCGCTGAAGCTATCCACAAAGCTCAAGCAGAAACTGGTGAAATCAAAGGTCACTACCTGAACGTCACCGCTCCCACCTGTGAAGAAATGCTGAAGCGGGCTGATTATGCTAAAGAACTCAAAATGCCCATCATCATGCACGACTACCTGACAGCAGGCTTCACCGCCAATACCACATTGGCTCGCTGGTGTCGCGACAACGGTGTGTTGCTGCACATTCACCGCGCTATGCACGCCGTAATCGACCGTCAGAAGAACCACGGTATTCACTTCCGCGTATTGGCTAAGGCTCTGCGGATGTCTGGTGGCGACCACATCCATACTGGAACTGTGGTTGGTAAGCTGGAAGGTGAGCGCGGTATCACAATGGGTTTTGTTGACTTACTGCGTGAGAACTATGTTGAGCAAGACAAGTCTCGCGGTATCTACTTTTCCCAAGACTGGGCTTCTATGCCTGGTGTAATGGCTGTTGCTTCCGGTGGTATTCACGTATGGCACATGCCTGCGCTGCTAGAAATCTTTGGTGATGACTCCGTACTACAATTTGGTGGTGGTACTTTGGGTCACCCATGGGGTAATGCTCCTGGCGCTACCGCTAACCGCGTCGCCTTAGAAGCTTGTGTTCAAGCTCGTAACGAAGGTCGCAGTTTGGCTCATGAAGGAAACGACGTGATCCGCGAAGCCGCTAGATGGTCTCCAGAATTAGCTGCTGCTTGCGAACTGTGGAAAGAAATCAAGTTTGACTTTAAGCCTGTTGATACCGTCTGATATTTAGTTAGAAGTGAAGATTAAGGAGTTAGGAGTTAAATTCAATAAATAACTCCTCGCTCAAACCTCATCACTCCTAACTCTTAAAGGCTGGGTCAAGCATGAATATTAAGCAAATTGCGAAAGACACAGCCAAGATGCTGCAAAACTACCTGACATATCAGGCAGTAAAGACGGTATTGGCTCAACTTAATGAAACCAATCCTCCCTTAGCACTTTGGCTACAGTATTTTTCTGCTGACAAACTTCAAGATGGAGAACCATACATTGAGGAATTGTTTCGAGAGAAGCCTGATTTGGCATTGCGAATCATGATTGTCAGAGAACACTTAGCACAAGAAGTTGCTGAGTACTTACCGGAAATGGTTCGCACTGGGATTATGCAAGCCAATATGGAACACCGTCGTCAGCATCTAGAACGAAGTACGCAATTAGAGACATTTGACCCTCTATCTACATCCCAAGAGCAAGCTACCTCAGATCCTAATTCAGAGGATGTTTAGTAGATAGTGTTTCGTAGTCGTTCGTTCTTAGTCAGCAACGAGAGCGACTACCAATCAAAAATAAACAACCAACAATTACTGTTTAGTTATGCAAACCCTACCAAAACAGATTCGTTACGAAACTCTTTCCTATCTGCCTCCCCTCAATGATGCTCAAATTGCTAAGCAGATTCAGTACATCATAAATCAAGGTTACATTCCTGCTATTGAGTTCAACGAAACTTCTTCGCCAACAGATTGCTACTGGACAATGTGGAAATTACCTCTATTTGGTGCTAAATCCACTCAAGAAGTATTAAACGAAGTTCAGTCTTGCCGTTCTCAATATGGCAACTGTTTTATCCGTGTAGTAGGTTTTGATAACATCAAGCAGTGTCAAATTCTCAGCTTTATCGTTCACAAGCCTAATGCTAGTAGATACTAAAATCAGCAAGTATTAGAAACAAGACCCCCAACTTTTCGAGAAGTTGGGGGTCTTAATTTTGCTTTGTTGTTGACAAAAAAAAATGTAACATGAGCGAAGTAGAAGTGACTTTACGCACATCATTACCTCGCACTCGCCAAAGTTTGGTTAGTGACTTGCTTAACACATTGCTAACTCCAGGTATGACAGTATTAGTACACTCTTCTCTTTCTAGTGATTCTTATGATCAGGCAAAACTTTGGTTACTCGAAGATGAGTATGAGCGAGTCGAAGGAAGACTCACAGACAAGATGGTAGCTTAAGTAAGCTTAGTCATTCGCAAGTAAAGAGATAACGTGAGAGGTGATTTGACTGTAGCGACGAGTAATCAGCACAGAAGAACGACACTGAATGGCAAGTTCGTCTGTATATCGTCCTAATGTGTGACGTTCAATACCCCAAGCACGGCTGGTGCCAGCAATTGTGAGATTAACAGTTTCTGAGGCTGCGACTACGGCTTGTATTGGATCGGCAGCTTCAATCACATTAATGTCAATGCGATCGCTTATTTTTGCTGGCAATTGTTGCATCATGTTTTGCAACTCGTAACTCAACTCATTTTTGACTTGGTCCTGTGTAACTACCTGTAAAATGAGCAAACGACAGGAATCGCGATTTACCAAAAGCCGCAAAGCAAGTATTAATGCCAAATCATCATGGACGTTGGCAGAATAGGGAACTAACAAGCTTTCTAATCGCTCTTCTCCTCTGTCTACAAATACTGCCACATCTACTGGTGCAGATGTAAGAATTTGACCGACTCGTCCACCCAAGCGATTCTTACTGAAAGCTGGGCGGTGCCATCCTACGAGAATTAAATCAGCTTGCTCTAGAGACGCAATCTGGGAAGTTTCCCGTGCAACATTATTTGAGATCCGAACAATGGGATGTATGTAAGAGCGTATGATGGGTGGTTCAAGACGTTCAATCAATTCTTCAAGTTGTTGACGACGCCGTGCGATTAACCGTTCGGCTTCTACAGGAGTACTTTCAAAAGCATAATCTTCTTCAAGTTCGATCAGACTCAGAGGATGAACAATGGCAGGGTGCTGGTGATTGATTGCGATCGCCGCCGCTAACTGCACCAAACCTTTTTGAGTACTGGGATTAGCGACTGGTACTAAAATTCGGTAGGGACGATTGTGGAGGTTGCTTTTTACCGTCTTCTGTGTATCTACTGTTTCTTCTTCAAGAGCCACTAAATCTAAGTCAATTGGCTGCTTTGGATATGTCCACTCCAGCAACGGGGAAGTGATAAATGTTGTCACTAACGCCATAATGACCAACATGGTAAACAGTAAGGGTGTAATCACCCCCAAACTTAAACCAATGTTGAGTACGATCAACTCAGTCAAACCACGGGTATTCATTAACCATCCTAGTGCTGAAGCTTGCCGATGCTCAAGCCGACTGTAGCGTGCAGCTATATATGTGCCAACGTATTTACCGATAATTGCCACCATCAGTATACTTAAGCAAATTACCCATAACTCCGGACGGTTGAGCAAACCAATTTGCGTCCGCAAACCACTGTAAGCAAAAAAAACTGGCAGTAGAAATATCAATACAAAATCTTCAGTTTTTACTGCCAATTCCCGAACTAATCTTGCATTCTTGGGCATCACCGATCCCAATAAAAACGCGCCAAATATCAAGTGAATGCCAATGAGTTCGGTAATCAAAGCAGAAGCAACCACCCCCATGTAAATTGAAGCCAACACAAATTGGTTGAGACGCCCGACACGCCGATAGTAAATCGCCAACCGCTGCAAAAACCAACGTCCCACTGTCATCATGAAGCCGATGTAGAGCAAGCTTTCGATAATCGTCGGGATCGCCGCCGCAAAACTACTTGTTCTTGCCACAGCGATTCCTAGTGCTAACAAACACCAAGCTATTAAATCATTAATAGCAGCAGAGGTTAACGCTAAAGTTCCCAAGCTACTTGATTGTAAGTTTTTCTCCGTAATTATTCTGGCAAGAACTGGAAATGCTGTAATTGAAATTGCTGATGCGAAAAATAGTGAAAAAGCAGTAAATGATACACTATCATTAGAAAGTAATGGATATAGAAAGAGCGCAGTCAAGGTTGCTAGGGCAAATGGTGCCAATATTGACATGACAGCAATCATAATTGCCACATTAAGCTGCCCTTTGAGATATTTTGGATCTAACTCCAGCCCAATCAGAAACATGAAAAATATCAGCCCCACTTGAGATAGCACATTGAGGAAAGGAACTGTTTCTGCTGGGAATATGGCAGTTGCAAGATCCGGGGCAATCAAACCAAACAAAGATGGGCCAAGGATAATACCAGAGACAATCTCTCCAATAACTAGCGGTTGCTTAATCCACCGGAAAGCTAACCCCATTAGCCGTGACAATCCAATAACAATGAGCACCTCAAGCAAAACGAGAACAACTGTGTGCATACTCTCCTCACAACCAACTATTCCAGCGTCTTTAAGATGATTATTTATATCACTAAATCAAGTCAACCTTTTTATGTAAGTTCACCACACAAGTCCTAAGTACTTGATGCTTTGTCTAAAGTATCTTATCGACGGAGACAGTCTTCTTGACTTCTTTCAAAAGAGGTTTTAAACCCTCCTTTAAAATCAACTCTTCTTCCTGATACAAATTTTGTATTTAAGCCAGAGATTTTGCATGACTCGTTCCTTTCTATAAACGAGTAAACAATATACTTCGACGATTTAAAGTTACTTAGATTTGCATAAGATATTAAATCAAGTTTTTTTGAGAGAAATCTCTAAATATTCAGCTAAATTTCTCCTTTTTAGATATACTTAAGCACTAAGATAACTTTTATAACTTGTATCAAGTAACACTAACAGTCCATAACAAGTTTTTGCAATGTCTGTAGGAAACATCAGTAATTTCTAGGTGTACCAATAACTTTATGTACAGAAGATTAAAGCTGTTTTTTTATCCTAACACTTTATTTAATTCTTGTGATACAATGCTTGGTAAAAATGCATATTTCTTATTTATAATTCAATACAGTTTAGTTAAGGAAAATGGTAGGTTGGGTTTCACTTCGACCAACCCAACCTACCATAAAAAATTTTGGGTAAAGTTCCTCAAATTAACAGGGAGCAGCCGAAGGATTTTTGGCGCTAACTGAACTGTATTGTACTATAACCGGGGACTTGCCCGCTCTCAACTAGGTGATAAAAAGCCTTGCAGAAGTTTTACTCAGAAAGTATATTTCACACGAGAGTGTAGGTTACTATCGCAATTTAGCCATGCAAGAATTAGATAAATTAGTAGATTAGTTGAAATTGAAATTACCATGAGATGTCTCAATTGCCGACTGAATGGTATTCTACAATCAACGCAAGTTTGTCCCAAATACGGAGTATATTTGCCTTCGCTGTTACAAGGCGTGTGTTCCAACACAATAGATACCGCGCCAGAT
>JAQYWO010000469.1 GCA_029379215.1 Rhizonema sp. PD37 | reverse complement strand
ATACAGTTAATACTATAACAATTGTAAGGGAGGCAAATAAGTTCTCTTGGACAATGGTTCAAAAACGTATTTATAAACAAAATCAAAGTAATTATGATGAACTTAATAGTTACATTAAACTTTTGCAAGAAAATTTAAACTTTCATCCGTCTTCAAATTTACCAGTAATGGTCTATTATCAGACCCACAGAATGATTTTAAAAAATCCATATAAATTTAATAACAAGAGTAAGAATACAAGTAATAAAAACGCTAATTATCAGTTTTTAGCTTATGAAAAAGCTTTCTCAATAGGGGTAAATGACTTTCAAGATTTTTTTGATTGGTTTAAAGAAGAGGAAGATTATGAAAATGAAATTAGATTAAGAGACGATACTGAATATAGGAATCCAAAATTGGAGATTATCAGAAGAGCTATTGTCAGTTTTTTACAGATATTCTCAAATGATCATTTTTCTGACTTACGAGTAGTTAGAGCAACAGCAGAAAGAAATGTTAATTTTGGTCATATTTCCAGTCAACCTTCATTAACTATTACAAAAAACCATCAAGATTTAAAATTGGAGCAACTGTCTGATGGTGAAAAGATGTTATTGATGTTAGTAACTGACTTAGCAAGGAGATTGGCGATCGCTAACCCAAGTGCTAGTGATGCGCTGAAAGGTGAAGGAATAGTTTTAATTGATGAAATAGATTTGCATCTACATCCCCAGTGGCAAAGGACTGTAATTCGCAGCCTGACACAAACCTTTCCTAACTGTCAATTTCTCGTGACGACTCACTCGCCACAAGTCTTAAGCGGTGTCAGACGAGAAAATGTATTTATTTTAGAAAATTATGAGATAGTAGAAAATACACCACATACCTATGGTAAAGATAGTAACTCGATTTTATATGAATTAATGAATGTAAAAGAAAGACCAGATGAGGTACAGCAACAGATAGATGACTGTTTTAAGTTAATAGATCATGGTCATTTAGAGTCAGCCAAGTCAGCTTTAAATAGATTATCTAACTTGCTCGGGGAAAATGATACAGAAGTCGTCAGAGCTAATACACTTATTGGTTTTTTAGAAGAGTAAATGGCATGAAGCGTATTATCAAAGGCAAAGAACCTCTATCATTAGTTAAACACCGCCTAAAAACTTTTGCTGATTATGATAATTATTCTAAAAAAGATGAATTACGAGCATCAATACTAACTGAACAAGGGCATATTTGCTGCTATTGTATGCAACGTATTAGTGATTCCAGAATGAAAATTGAACATTGGAAATCACAAGATGACTATCCAGAATTACAATTAGATTACAATAATTTGCTTGGTGCTTGTCAAGGCGGTGAAGGTTCGCCAAAGCATTTGCAGCATTGTGACACTAGGAAGGGTAATACTGAGATAACTATCAATCCCCTTGATACTATTAAAAATTGTGAAGACGTTATTAGGTTTCTTGGTAATGGACAGATTTATTCAGAAGATTCAGCTATAGATACAGAATTAAATGATATTCTAAATCTAAATACAGAAACTTTGATTAATCATCGTAAAGAGGTTTTGGATCTAGCAATTAGACAGCTAAGTAGTGAATATCCTAAGGGAAATTGGACAAAAGCGATATTAAATAAAAAAATTCAAGAGTGGGATGATAAATAGAGGGTAGGTAAATATAAACCATATTGTCAAGTAATTATTTATTATCTAAAAAAGAAATTATTAAGTTTGCATAATATCCGTTTATAAAAACATACAGTCATGCAAAAATAGTGGTTAACCACATAAATTATGAAGTGCCACTAACCTAGCTTCTTTTAAGCTAATCTAGCCTTGCCACGAGTAGCCTAAACTGATTGAAGACACTCTTCAAAGTCATCACCAGCCCATGTACCTGCGTGTCTAAGGATGGAACGTCCGGAAGCAGGATGGCAAGTTTGTTGCCAAATCTCAGTAGAAGTTTCTTTTGTTTGTGGTGCTTCTGTTTCAGTAGGTAAAGATTTTACTTCTGGTTTTTCTGTACCTTGTTTTGTTTTGAGAAAGCGCAGAAAATCTAGTGTTTCAGCTAAAAGAGCATCTGGGGCTGATTCAATTTCTTCAAGAAGCAGTTCTTTAATCTTCATATCAGGTTACTCCTTTGCTCAATTGGGAAATCAGGAATCGCTTCGTCAATTTGTGACATAAATTCTATCGTCTTTTTCAGTGCTGCAACAATGCGCTGGTAGTGTTGGAGTACAGGGTAGAGTTGGGAACTACCTGCAACACAGAAAATCATTTGTGAAGTGGAGTCCAATCACCAGAGGGGACAAAACTTGCCCAATAGTAAGGATGTTGATAACTTGGGTTTTTCAGCATTTCCAGTTGAGCATCTCGCAAAGCTTCATGTCTGCCCTTACCCGCTTTCAAACCTTGGTAATATTTTACCATCAGTTCTTTAGTCCCAGCATCACTCACTTTCCACAAACTCAAGACTTGACTTTGAGAACCAGCAATTACTAATGCACGACGTAAGCCGTACAAACCATCTCCCACCTTGACATCACCTAACCCGGTTTCACACGCGGATAGCACGACTAATTGAGTGCCGCGTAAAGAAAGCCCAGCGACTTCTAATGCTGTGAGCACACCATCGTTTGCCCCAGATGAAACTTGATTGCGATTGTTAGCACCAGCTAATGCTAATCCGGAACGCAACAAAGGATTTTCCAGATTCAAAACTTTTGGTTGCTTACCAAATTCATCATTCGCGAGTTTAACTTCAGGATCACTCAGAAAGAAACCGTGAGTCGCTAAATGTAGGATACTAGGAGAATTAAGCTGTTTAATCGCAGTTTCTGTAGCTGACTCACCTAACTTTAGTGTCGTCTCTGGAAAAATAGCTTTGATTTTTTCTGCCTCTTCTTTAGTATTGCTGAGTGGTGGAAAACTGACAGAAGCTAAATCCTGAGAACGTCGATTTTGAACACCTCGTACTGTATTTGACGATTGTGCAGCAGCTACAGTCGTCTGTTGGTTATAGTCAATAGCTGCAAACACAACTGGTGCAGTTTGGCTTGAAGCAACCGATTGCAAGCGTAGCAAGTCCCGTCCACTGGTAAGATAAGAGAATGCGTAGCTTTGAATGAGGTATTTACCTTTCTCATCAACTAGTGCTTCAAAAGGAATGAGCGTTAACTGTCCATCTGGTGACAGCAGCAAGTGACGTGCATCTCCCAGTAGTGGGCGTATCGGTGCCATGACGAGTTGATCTACTTTCCGAGCAAGTTGCTGAACTTGTGGAAGCGAATTTTTATGAACATCATTAACAGGCTGAATCTTAATAGAAGAGCGCGAGCCTGCAAGTGCCAGTGCTGTTCGTAATTCGGCGATCAATTTGTCAATAGTTGCGGCATCACCCAAGTCTACCCACTTTGGTTCACCATTCGAGCGCAGTACCGCAGCCGCATAGTGTGATTTGCCCCACTTTTGGTTTTGTTTAGCTTTAAGATTGAACGGTCGATACTGCACAATTTCAACTATTGCTGCGTCTTGAGGAATATGAGATTGAATGGCTTGTAACTCAACAGGCTGTGTTTGATTGCGGAATTCAGCACTCTTAACGCTGATAGCCTCTTCCAAGCGTTCTTTCTCAACTTCTAATTGCTGGTACTGGGTTTGGTAGTCAGTAGCGCTTTGCTTTCCCTGTCCTTTATATACTAATGCCGAGAGCTGCTGTTGAACGTTCAACCACTCGTCAAATAATTTTTGGGTTTCTGGTTGAGATGCGAACTCAGAGCGTAATGTTTGTATGCCATCTGCAACTGCATCTAGTACTAACCCCTTACGGCGTAGCACTGTCGTGAGTGCTGCGCGTGCTATTTCCGGATTTTTGGTAGCTTGTTGCTGCGATAGAGTAATGATACCATCAGTTGAACCCGCAAATGTTCTAGCGTAATCCTGTTTTCTTTGTTCTGAACCTA
Organism: Rhizonema sp. PD37; assembly: GCA_029379215.1. Taxonomy (GTDB): domain Bacteria; phylum Cyanobacteriota; class Cyanobacteriia; order Cyanobacteriales; family Nostocaceae; genus Rhizonema. The sequence goes on along the minus strand of JAQYWO010000469.1, from coordinate 746 downwards.
CAGCCTCAATCAATCTAAGATTGTGTTCTTCAACTGCTAGCCCACGACTGAAGAAATCAGTAGCACGCGTGATATCGCCCTGTGCCCAGTACAATACAGCCAAATTGTTGAGGCTTTGTGCAACATCCGGATGTTCCTTGCCCAGTACTTTCTCGAAAATATTGAGTGAGCGCTGATATAAAGGTTCGGCTTTTTGATAGTTCCCCTGTGCATCGTACAATCCTGCCAAATTGTTGAGGCTTTGTGCAACATCCGGATGTTCCTTGCCCAGTACTTTCTCGAAAATATTGAGTGAGCGCTGATATAAAGGTTCGGCTTTTTGATAGTTCCCCTGTGCATCGTACAATCCTGCCAAATTGTTGAGGCTTTGTGCAACATCCGGATGTTCCTTGCCCAGTACTTTCTCCCAAATCAAGAGTGAGCGCTGATATAAAGGTTCGGCTTTTTGATAGTTCCCCTGTGCTTTGTACAATCCTGCCAAATTGTTGAGGCTTTGTGCAACATCCGGATGTTCTTTGCCCAGTACTTTCTCCCAAATCAAGAGTGAGCGCTGATATAAAGGTTCGGCTTTTTGATAGTTCCCCTGTGCTTTGTACAATCCTGCCAAATTGTTGAGGCTTTGTGCAACATCCGGATGTTCTTTGCCCAGTACTTTCTCCCAAATCAAGAGTGAGCGCTGATATAAAGGTTCGGCTTTTTGATACTTCCCCTGTGCACTGTACAGTGCAGCCAAATTGTTGAGGCTA
>JAQYWO010000468.1 GCA_029379215.1 Rhizonema sp. PD37 | reverse complement strand
TCCTTCTAGTGAGCAAGAAATAAATTTTATTACTTATATTTACAAATATATAGTATTCAAAACAACTGTATTATGAAATCTATTCGTAAATATACGCGTGTATTTTTAAGAACTTGAAGAAATTTGACTTAAAATAAGTTCAGTGCATAATAACCCAAGTTGCTAGTTACTCTTGTTAGCGATCGCGCTTTGGTCACTTAGGGAATAAAATCCCTTCCAGGAATAAAATTAGGAGTATATGCGCACGGGAAACAATCACCACCTATGCGAGCATTGATAACCAGCGAGAAAGCAATTGGACATCATGAAGATGTTTGTCGAGAAACGGTTGACGCAGAAATTACAGCGCTTTTGAGGTATCTGAGGTACACCAATTGTAGGGTGGCTTTTAAATCTTGGAATTTGAATTGGTCACTGTACCTCATAAACATCAAATCTGCTGTATTACCACGGTATACGAGCGTGAGAAGCACATACATCTTTAACCCAATGTTAACAATCCTGCTGAAAATTCAGCTACCAGTCGCTTTATTTGTAACCAATTTACACCTAAAAGAATATCTTCGAGTTCGTCTCCACCAAAGGCGGGAATCGTGAACTCCTGTTCATTTAACAACACAGTTCCCTGATAAAGATTAAATCTTGCTTCTCCTCGTGCTGTCTCCATATACTCATTATCACTCTCAAGAATCCATCCCAGGCTTAGGGCATCTTGATTATCAATTGCTAGCCAGCCAGTAAATCCTGTATCTAAAAGAGCATTGACTGGGATTATATCTTTGTCAGCTGCAATTAAAGCAATTTCAAAGATTAACTCTCCCCTACTGTTAAACTCACCTAAAATCATATCCTGCCACAGGTTCCTCTTTCATTAAGGCGCATGATCAAGCGTGTGGCTTCACCAAATTTATCACGAGCCTTACCTCTTGCAACCGTTTCATCTGGATCTGTAATGTAATCGCCACTTTCTGGCTCTATAATGATGTACCAGTCGTAATGCTCTTTGATTAACTCAGGTTGAACTTGGTCAAATACTGCTCGACAACGCTGAACAAACGCTTCACTTTCAGCTTTACGTCTAGCTTTTTCTTCGGGAGATAGTTGGTGTTCGGGAAATACCCTTCCCCGACGGGGAGTGCGGTTATTGTATAGCTGAGTCATGCTAAGTTCTATCTGTTAATGATAAACGGATTATTTTGATTGTACGTTCTAGCTTTTATACTGGGTTGACTTGTTTGAGCGATCGCATCCGCACTTCGGTTAAAGATTCTCCCTCTTGCCTAAATCTTTAATTTGCCATTCGATACTTTGACGAATACTCCTAAGTTTTAGCTAGATCAAACAGGATAGCCTAGTGCATTGCGAGCATATCCATCAAAAGCATTAAGTAGGTCATCGCGCCAAGTATAAATGGGATCATCAGGCACCAGTAGTTGAATTGGGCTGACAGCACGCGCCCACTGAAAGGCACCGAAGACAATGTAGTCGGCGAAACAAGGTTGTGTTCCACCAATGTAAGGTTGGCGTTCCAAAGTTGCTCGTAACGGTGCCAGCGCTTTAGTGAAGGTGGCGATCGCTTCTTGACTGGAAGTCGCAAATTCTTCCAGTGTCATGCCAAAGCTTTGCTCGCGACTTTTACGGAAGTAGGCTTGATCTTTCGGGTGGAGGTGCTCAAAGATATCCACCACAAGGAGATGCATCAGAATGGGATGGAGAGTTTGTTCACACCAGAACTTAATAAATAGAGTTTCCCCAAGAGCGATCGCACCTCCAAAAAGCGAATGATTTGGATAAGTCACTTCGAGATAGCGAGCAATCTCCCAACTATCAGCAATCATCTGATTACCGTCAAATAAGACAGGAACACTTTCTTGACTGGAATTGGCAATCCTCTCCTTTTCCACAAACCGCCAAGGAATTTCCTCCACATCAAGTCCCTTATGTCTCAATGCCATTTTGATTCGCCAGCAGTAAGGACTAAACCGCCTTTCATCATCAGCACCTGCTAAGTCATAAAGTTTAAGAACCATTGTTATTTCATCCCTCAACATCTGTAACTAAACAATCTAATTCTTGTTGCATTTTTGTGTGAACTAAGTCATAACAAGCATCTACATAGTTGCGATCCTTCGCCGCTTCTTTACCATATCGTTCAAATAAAATAGGAGTACAGACACGAGTGTGAATTTGTACAGGAAGAGGAATATTGGGCAGAGGGCCAATTGCTAAACCCCAAGGTAATCCTAAATAGATGGGAAACACCTCTGGATCGATATCGTACAACCACGGCAATCCCCATTCATGTAACTGTTTTACTAAATCGTAACAATCATCTAACACAATTAAAGTATCGTGAGCGCCTACAGATATGAGGGGTATAATTGGAACTTCCTTCCTTAATGCTAGCTTGATAAAACCTTTACGACCTGCTAATTGAATCTGATAACGCTCGCTGTGAAGACGAAACATATCTTGTTGAGCACCAGGATAGACAAGAACACTTGCACCCATGTCAAAAGCAGCACTTGCAACTCTTGGATGTGCGATAATGGCTCCCGCTTTTTGGGCTAAGTGCCCAAGCATTGGACTGACTGTCCAAACAGAACGATGCATCAAACCATACGCCAAACGTTCAGTTCCAAAGCGACGGAACCAATCGTACATCATCATTCCCGTGTCTGGAGACGCCGCCCCACCATTGTGAGAACCTACGAGTAAGACTTTTCCTTCAGTTGGGATATGATGCCAACCATCTGTTTGAACTCGAAAATAGTAGTTGTAAATTAACGAGAATAAGGGCATCAATGATTCGATAAATTGGGGATCGCGCTCATTCAACGACCAACCGGGTGCGGATATAGTTTTTCTTTGATTGCTGCTCATGAACTGAATATTTCTGTATACACTTAACATCTTGCATCACCCTTAAATTAGCTATATTCTTCAAGGCTGATAGCAAGTATTATCTATATTTTCAACTTAACGTATTAAAACGGTTGTATTAAACCACATTTAACAGTAAAGTGGGCAGTATCTGATTAAATGTCGTTTGTTTTAAAAGGTACCCTCTGAGTAAAGCTCGTCGTGTACCACTGATAAATTTTCACTTCTACCCACTTAAGTGCATAACTTATATTCTCAAGATTTTAGCAATGTAATAGTAGCATTAACGACAACTTGTGCAGCTCCTGCAAAAAACTCGCGGTCAATAGTCGCTGGGACATCGCTAGGCTGGTGATAGTGCGGAGTACGTAGATTAGCTGTGTCTGTTACTAACACTGCACCAATTCCTTGATACCAGAACGGTGCATGATCGCTACGTAACACATCAGGTGTAAGCAAGCCTTTGAGGGGTACTGGTAGGGTGAGTGTAGGTGGTAAATGTGACTGAGATATATATTGTTCAGGAGAGTTTTGAAAGGCTTTGAGTAATTGCATGTGTTCTGCATCGCCTACTACTGCGACAAAGTCACCTTTATCCCCTGCTGGATGAAAAAGCAACCCTTTTGGATATTTCTGACATCCAGCAGTGTAACAAGAAAAACCTACCATGTCCATGACAATCACGCCTTGGAGATTTTGCAAATGTGCTTTATTTTTCACAAAAGCTTTACTACCTAAAAGCCCTTCTTCCTCTCGATCAAAAAACACTAATTGTAACGTCCTGGGATGAGAATGAGAACCCAGTATTCGAGCAATTTCTAAAAGCACAGCAACACCACTGGCGTTGTCATCTGCCCCAGGTGAGATGATAATCGTGTCGTAATGTGCGGCGACAATAATTGTTCCTGCGGCTTTTTCGGTGCCCGCCTGTTCGGTTATGATATTAATCCCGTCTGAGAACTTTTCTAGCTTGGGTTTCCAGCCCAACTTTTTGAGCTCGGTTGTAATGTAAGTACGGGTACGCGATCGCTCAACTGGAGTGTAGCGCGTATAATACAACTTTTGAACATGGGCGAACAAGTTCTCAGCAGATACTCGCGAAATGTCAGCATTTCTAGCTTGAGATTGAGACTCCGAAATCGGAGTTTTTGCGTCTTTCTTCACAGAAAGGGGATTCTCAAATCTAACGCTATCAACAACTGACACTTCATGCTGTCTGACAAAAACGCTCCCATATACTACTGCAACTGTCATCAGCACTAACAGCATTAACCAAATCCACTTTTTCATTCGCTTGCTCCGTGCTTTCCTGACTAGAATAACGCAAGCGCTAAGTTAGAAGCGGGCTGTTCGTGTTCCAGAATGCGCGTTGGTACGCTTTATGCTCAAGCCGCCACTAAGTGAGGGCGAGTACAGCGTCAGCGAAGACTTTCGGGGATTCTTGCGGAAAATTGTGCTCAACACTAGGAACGATCCGACGCTCGTAGAAGCTTGTGAAATGGAGTGCATCGGTGTCGGTAACCTGTGGCGGAGTAACGCCATCGTCCTCGCCCTGCAACACGACGATGGTGACAACAGTGTTCCACAACTGCTGGATCTTGTTGCGTAAGTCCTGTTCTATTCGCCGGACATATCTTCTAAAATGGCAAACTTTAGAGAGCCATAACACGAAGTGCTTTAAGTAACAAGCATAAAACCTTTCATTATAAAAAATAATAACTTTCATGTCAATGGTCACTCTTAAAATTAGGAATAGCGACATATACTGTCTGGTAAATATAAAAAATCTGTAAAAAAAACAAATCTTTCTTGAACATATA
>JAQYWO010000052.1 GCA_029379215.1 Rhizonema sp. PD37 | reverse complement strand
ATTCTATTGTAAATTTCATCTTAATTATAACAAATGACTCGACCGTTGGGAACCCTCTACAGTTATAACACTCCCAACTCTGTGTTCAAGATAACTTCAGCCTACGGATAGGTATTTTGCTATTGTATTTTTTCTACTATTCGAGCTAAACTCACAATTTAAAAAATATAGATATGAGGCTGAGGTTTAAACGCCGAAGGTTTGGTCAGATTGCGATCGCAAGCTCAATGGGGGCTATGGCAGAGAGTCTCATAACAAAGACACAGGCTCTACCATTGCCTCAGTCTAATATCCCATCAGCGATCTCCCCTGATCCAAGTAGTTTTGTTGATATCAAACTGCGTATCAATGGAGTGGAACACGCGCTAAAAATCGAACCTCGTGTGACGCTACTTGATGCGCTGCGTGAGCGTCTAAATTTGACTGGCTCTAAGAAGGGCTGCGATCATGGTCAGTGTGGTGCTTGTACAGTGCTGGTTGATGGGCACAGGATTAATTCGTGCTTGACATTTGCCATCATGCACACCGACGCTTCAATAACAACGATTGAAGGGCTGGCGCAAGGAGAAAATCTCCACCCGATGCAAGCCGCGTTTGTTGCCCGCGATGCATTTCAGTGTGGCTACTGTACACCTGGACAAATTTGTTCGGCAGTGGGTTTGGTGAACGAAGGACATGCTAAGTCGGATGCTGACATTCGCGAACTGATGAGCGGCAATATCTGCCGTTGCGGTGCTTATCCAAATATTGTCCATGCTGTCCGCGATGTCTTAGGGGGAAAAAAAGATGCAGCCGTTTAGCTATAAGAAAGCAGGACTTGCGGACAATGCCGTGGCGTTAGTGACTCCAGATGCCCAAGCCTCTTACGTAGCCGGAGGTACCAGCCTAATCGATTTGATGAAGCTGAATGTACAGACGCCAACAGAGTTAGTTGACATTAACCCACTGCCGTTAACCAAGATAGAAAGGCAGGGCAACGGCGTACGGATTGGAGCAATGGCACGAAATAGCGAGGTTGCCTATAACACAATGATTCGCGAGCGTTACCCTGTGCTGTCAGAAGCGTTGTTGTCAGGAGCTTCACCACAACTCAGGAATATGGCAAGTGTAGGCGGGAATTTGCTGCAACGTACCCGGTGCTACTACTTCCGTGATACTGCCATGCCATGTAACAAGCGCGTTCCCGGTTCCGGCTGTCCAGCTATTGAGGGATATAACCGGATTCACGCAATTCTTGGCACTAGCGATCGCTGCATTGCAACCCATGCCTCAGACATGGCGGTGGCAATGGTGGCACTCGATGCGGTTGTGCAAACACGTGGTCCCAACGGAACGCGTAGTATTCCGCTAGTAGATTTTCATCTCGTACCGGGTGATACGCCAGAAAAGGAGACGGTTCTACAACACGGAGAGTTAATTGTTGCCGTTGACTTGCCAGCAACGCCATTTGCTAAGCGATCGCACTATTTGAAAGTACGCGATCGCGCCTCTTATGCCTTTGCAATGGTATCAGTTGCGGCTGCATTAGATATTCAAAATGGGATCATTCGCTCGGCACGGATTGCCCTCGGTGGAGTAGGAACAAAGCCCTGGCGTGCCTACGAAGCGGAAAAAGCACTCGTCTCCAAGCAACCAAACCAGGCAACATTTCAAGCAGCAGCTGACGCTGCAATCCAGGGAGCTAAACCGCAAAAATACAACGCGTTTAAGGTCGAACTGGCTAAACGTACAATTGTCAAGGCGCTCTTCACGGTAGGGGAAATGGCATGAAAACAGGAGATATAAACAAAGTATTGGGTAAACCGCTAAACAGAGTCGATGGACATTTGAAAGTGACTGGCGGCGCACGTTACTCGGCTGAGTTTCCGGTTGCCAAACTAGCCTACGGGGTGACGATTCAAAGCACGATCGCCAAAGGTAAGATTGCCCAAATTGATACACGGGCGGCGGAGCAAGTACCAGGTGTACTGGCAGTCATTACCCACCTTAACGCGCCCAAGGCGTTTGGCGACAAAGGAGGAGGTCGCAAGCTGCAAGTGCTGCAAGATAACATTGTACTTTATAGCGGTCAGCATATTGGTGTTGTGGTTGCGGATACCTTTGAACGCGCCATGCAAGCTGCCTCCCTTGTGCAAGTTCGCTATGAGGAAGAAAAGCCAACGCTGAATATGAAGGACAACCTTGCGAATGCATACGTGCCTCAAGGTAAAGTTCCCAGAAACGAGCCGCCCGATAAGTCTCATGGCAATATCAACCAAGGACTAGCGACGGCGGCTGTCCGCGTTGAGCAAACTTATACCACTCCGGTGGAAAATCACAATCCAATGGAGCCTCATGCGACAACAGCAGTTTGGCAGGGCGAGCAGTTGCTGCTGTATGACGCTACTCAAGGAATCTTTCAGTGTCAAGAAAAAGTTGCGGGAGTCTTAGGGATTGAGCCAGCGAATGTCCGTACCATGTCTTACTATGTGGGCGGTGGTTTCGGCTGCAAAGGATCGGCTTGGTCACATGTACCTCTAGCGGCAATGGCGGCACGGCAGGTTAATCGCCCGGTTAAACTGGTACTGGGACGCATACAAATGTATGGTCCTGTAGGCTATAGGCCGGAAACAATTCAACAGGTTTCTCTCGGTGCAACCCGCGAGGGAAAATTGACAGCACTCCGACACTCTGGTACGTCGCAGACTTCCACCTTTGATGAGTTTATCGAACCTGTGGCGAAAACAGCACGCATGATCTACGCTTGCCCAAATATCGAAACCAGCCACCGTTTAGTTCGCCTGGATGAGGGTACACCAACTTTCATGCGTGCTCCTGGAGAAGCTTCAGGCTCGTTCGCCTTGGAATCGGCAATGGATGAACTGGCTTATGCGCTGAATATCGATCCTATCGAACTGCGTCTACGTAATTATGCTGAGACAGACGCTGACAAAGGATTGCCTTGGTCGAGTAAGTCACTTAGACAGTGTTACAAACTGGGAGCTTCGCGGTTTGGCTGGCAAAAGCGCAATCCGAAGCCCCGTTCGATGCGGGATGGCAATTATTTGGTCGGCTGGGGCATGGCGACGGCTACATACCCCACAAACCGATCGCCAGCATCGGCGATCGCCCAAATTATGGCAGATGGTACAGCCGTTGTGCGGACTGGCTCGCAGGATATTGGTACGGGAACTTATACTGTAATGACTCAAGTTGCTGCTGAAGCTCTTGGTATACCAGTTAACAAAATCCGCATTGAGTTGGGTGATACAACTTTACCAAAAACACCCGTTTCCGGTGGTTCACAAACAGCTGCGAGTGTAGGCTCATCCGTGCATTTGGCGGGAACTGAAGCTCGTAGTAAGCTGATGCAATTGGCACTTGCTGATCAAAAATCGCCGCTTTATGGCTCAAAAGCCGAGGATATAATTGCTGAGGATGGAAGCTTTTTCTTAAAGAATAAATCGTCCACAACTGAAACTTATAGGGAAATTCTGGCACGGCATGGATTGAAAATGATTGAAGCAAGTGCGGATGCCAAGCCAGGAGAGGAAAAAGAGAAGTATTCCATGCATTCGTTTGGCGCACAGTTTGCCGAAGTGCGCGTTGAACCTGATTTAGGCGAGGTGCGAGTAACGCGCTGGGTGGGAGCCTATGGTGTTGGACGCTTACTCAATGCGAAAACAGCTAATAGTCAACTCGTCGGTGGAATTGTCTATGGCATCGGCATGGCGCTCATGGAACACACTGTCATTGATCCTCATCGAGGACGTATTGTCAATGCTGATTTAGCTGAATATCATGTGCCAGTAAATGCAGACGTTCCGGCAATTGAGGTGTTGTTCGTCGATGAACACGATCCATACGTCAACCCGCTTGGTGTCAAGGGAATCGGTGAAATTGGCATTACAGGAACTGCTGCAGCGATCGCCAACGCTGTCTATCATGCCACAGGCAAGCGCATCCGCGATTTGCCAATTACACTTGACAAGCTTTTGTGACTGATTTGCCTAGACGCTTGCGGCTTGTCGTCAAACACCCCAGTGGGATGAGAAAAGATTTTTACATCAGGATGTCATCTCATGTCCGGTAGTATAATCTTAATACCGAAGAAACCCTCCCCGCTCTTCGCTGTGCCTTGTCCCCCCTCCCCGCAAGCGGTGAGAGGTTGGGGAAGCGCTGCAGAGGGGTCTCCCGCCGTAGGCGACTGGCGTGGTGGGGTTCAGTGTTTACGGAAAATTAGGTTAATTAACCGGACATGAGAGCCAGCCTGATGACAGTAGAAATTGCTGTTAATACAAGATTTAAGCAATCAAATGAACGAATTACAAGCAATTTTAGCAGCCTTTGAGTCCAGTCAAAAAAGTGGTGAAACGGCTTTTCTCGCTACTGTCGTCAAAACTCAAGGTTCAACCTATCGGCATCCGGGTGCCAAAATGTTGATGACAAACACAGGTAAAATTGTCGGAACAATTAGTGCCGGGTGCTTAGAAAATGATATATTTGAGTATACTCGCCAACAAATGTCAGATAAAGAGACAATTGTTGTTACCTATGATAATACTGCTTCTAACGATATTCTTTGGGGGTTCGGTCTAGGCTGCAATGGTATAGTGCAAGTTCTCATCGAACGTCTTGATTGGGATTGCACACCGAATCTAATGACCTTTATACAAGAGTGCTTGAGCAACAAGAATTCAGGTATTATTGCTACAGTTTTTGCGCTAGAAGGTGCGGTAGATGCAAAATTAGGGTCACGCTTGCTACTATATTCTGATGGGCATGTGATCACTAATATTAAAGATACACACTTAACTGAATCTTTAATTGCTGATGCTCAAGCAGCTCTTGTTAATCAACAGTCAAGTATAAATAACTATCAGTTACCGTTTGGAAGCGCCGAAATTTTTATCGAAGTTATCTTACCACCCACACATTTAGTAATATTTGGCGCAGGTTATGATGTTGTGCCCGTAGTACAGTTTGCTCAACTATTAGGTTGGCACGTTACTGTAGTTGATTGTCGAGCTGATGAGGCAACTAGAGGGCGCTTTCCCACAACTTGTGATGTGATTCTTAGCCGCAGAGAGGTTATACATCAACAAGTATTTATCGATGGCAGTACAGTGGTTGTTATAATGACGCATAATTACCTTGATGACTTAGAAATTTTGAAGATAGTGCTAAAATCTACAGCATCCTACTTCGGTATTTTAGGTCCAAAATATCGCACAGAAAAATTACTTCAGGATTTGCTTACCCAAAGAATAGTCTATACTAGTGACCAATTAGAAAGATTCCACAGTCCTATTGGTCTTGATATTGGAGCAGATACACCAGAAGAAATAGCGATCGCGATCATTGCTGAAATTCAGGCAGTGCTGAGTAACCGTAATAGTGGTTTTTTGAGAAATCGCAATCAACCAATTCACCAATATGATAAAGGTAACTTGAATTTGCTACTCGCTACATAATTTTCATGTATGGTAATTACTACTCAGCAAACAGAAGAAAAACCAAGCATAGCCATTATGATTCTTGCTGCTGGTGCATCTACTCGTATGGGTAAACCAAAACAACTGTTGCTCTATCAGGGACGTACTCTTGTGCAGTACATTACAGAAGTGGCGATCGCTTCAGTCTGTGAACCTGTACTTGTCGTACTTGGGGCATATGCACAACAGATTCGTCCCCTACTCAACCAACTTCCTATTACAGTCGTTGAGAACTTACATTGGGCTTGTGGAATGAGTACTTCAATTAATAGTGGTATTCTATTATTGAATAGTCTTCCTCAAAAAATTGAAGCAGTAGTTATCGTACTTTGCGATCAACCATTTCTGTCTTCCCAAATTATTAATCAACTCGTTAATGCATATTATTTGACAAAAAAACCCATTATCGCTTGTCAATATGCGGACACAATAGGCGTGCCTGCTCTATTTAGTCAAGTATTTTTTTCGGAACTTGCTACTTTGAAACAAAGCTCAGGAGCCAAAAAAGTTATTAATAATAACCTTAATCAAGTGTTTTCTGTACCTTTTCCCCAAGGAAATATTGATATTGATACGCCAAACGATTACGAACAATTGCTGTACCATTCAGAATATTAGCCGTGAAAATGAATTCTGATACAGATTTGATATCATGTCCGGTAAATTAAACTTAATTCCGTCTGAAACCCAACCCGTCAAAGCTGTGCTTTATTTCTTCTCCTCGCAAGCGGGGTGGGGTTCTTTTATTATGGGTGATTTTACCGACATCAGAGCATATAATTCTGTATGGAGTAAACCTCTCTCCAACCCGAAGCAAGTCATCGGGTAGAGTATGCGTTCTTGGCGATTAGGGTTTTTTACAAGAACGCAAATGAAAACAGCTACATGTATAGGTATATTGGAATACAATGAATTTAGTAATATAATTGTATTTTTTAGACTTACATTGGGATGAAAAGAATTGAAGTTGAGCAAAGAACGATTTTTGTTGGGTTAGCAGGTAGTCACGGCTATGGATTAAATCGACCTGATTCAGATTATGATTATAGAGGAGTGTTTATTGCGCCCAAACGCTATTATTTAGGATTTGATGACATTGAGCAAAAAGATAGTGGCTGGGATGAAGAAGGAATATTTCCGTTTCTTGATAACAATAAAGATACAGTTATCTATGAATTAAGAAAAATTATCCAGCTATTGTCAGCAGGAAATCCCAATGTTTTAGAATTGCTGTGGTTAAATGAATATCCTATCTTGACTTCAGTTGGACAGCACTTAATTAACCACAGACAAATATTTTTAAGTAAGAAGGTAAAGCATACTTATTCTGGCTATGCTTTTGCCCAAATTAAAAAGATGGAAACTCATCGCAAGTGGTTGTTGAATCCACCACAAAAGAAACCGTTGCCATCTGATTTTGGGATAGAGGATGAAGTGCCATTAATTAAAGATGAGTTAAACGCTTTTCTAGAATACCTTTATCTTTTAATTAGAGAACGAATTGAGTTTTTAGAAGAAGCAGAACAGTTATATAAATTGCTAACTGCTGATATAGACTTTAAAGGAGTATTGAAACAATACACTATACCAGATGAAGCTTTGAACTATACACAAAAGTTAACAAACAGTCGCAAGGACTTTATACGATTGCTTCAGAAAAGTCAAAGCTATCAAGGAGCTTTAAGAGAATGGAAGGCTTACCAATCTTGGCAACAAAATAGAAACCCTGCAAGGGCAGAAATGGAGAAAAAGTCAGGCTTTGATCTCAAGCATGGGATGCACTGCATTAGATTACTTCGCAGTGGATTGGAAATATTGCGACAAAGTGAGGTGATTGTAGATAGGAGAAGAATTGGTGATGCTGAAGATCTAAAAGCCATCCTCAAAGGCGATTATTCTTATGAACAGGTGATGAAAATGGCTGATAATTTAGTGGTCGAAATGCAAAAGGTTTACGAAGAATCTGCTCTACCTTACCAACCTAACTTGGAGGAAATTAATGAATTGTGTATAGAGTTAGTGGAAATGCAAGGATGGAGTCAGGAGTGAAAAAATGTCCACTAACAACTAACTCATTAAAAATTTTGCAGCAAGTCAGCAAAACCATAAATACTGACGAGTAGCAGTAACAATGCTGTGAATTGAGTGATTCGCGTTTGATGTGAAGGAGCGATCGCTTCTCTTACCAAGATGGAAATAGATGCTCCAATGACAAGGCTCAAACCTAAAATCATGTAAGGCTTCTGTGTTGGTATAAATGTAGAAATAGCCAACATTGCTAACGCCACCATGAGCATCAATAACTCTACAAACTGAGGTGGATTGTATTGGCTATAGAAGACAAAGGTATTTAACCAAAAGCGCCAAAATCTCATAATATATCCTCTGGAACAAGGGGGTGGGAAATAATTAAAAATGCAAAATTAAAAATTAAAAATGAATAACTCCTCTTTTTAATTTTTAATTTTTAATTCTTTCCTAACTCCTAACTCCTAACTTTTGACCCGTTCCGTTATTTGTGGCATCTATCGAGGTTAGTTCGACGCCAAAGACGCGGCTGAAGGCTTTTTCTACTTTATAGCCAGAATCCATTGATTCTAAAGGGTCTTTTCGCAATCTGTGACGCAGACATAGAGTCATCACGCGGCGAATATCATCAAGCGTAACTTCGGTACGACTTTCAAAAGCAGCTAAGGCTTTAGCGGCGCGGTTACTAACAATATCACCTCGCAAGCCATCCACATCAAGATCTGAACAAACTTCGGAAATTTTCACCCGGTTTTCGTAGTCTATTGTAACTGATGGCAAAAGCTGTTGAGAGTTGATGATTTGCTGTTGCAGTTCTTCTTGCTGTGGTTTGTATTTTTCGACAAATGCTAGCGGCTCTTGGTCAAATTCCGAGCGTTGCTCAACGATTTGCACTCGTAAGGCAGGTTCTTTTACAGTGTGAATTTCTGCGTGCATTCCAAAGCGATCAAGAAGTTGGGGACGCAGTTCACCTTCTTCTGGGTTACCAGAACCAACGAGAACGAAACGTGCCGGATGACGGATAGAAATACCTTCCCGTTCTACTGTATTCCAACCACTGGCAGCAGAGTCAAGGAGTACATCTACTAAGTGATCATCAAGCAAGTTGACTTCATCTACATAAAGAATACCCCGATTAGCTTTTGCCAGTAGTCCCGGTTCAAAAGCTTTTACACCTTCAGATAAAGCTTTTTCAATATCTATAGTGCCGCAAACACGGTCTTCTGTTGCTCCTAGCGGTAAATCTACCATTTGAACTTTCCGTAGAACTACAGGAATCTCCGCTTCAAGCTCTAACTGTTGACGGACTTCATCGCTCATCAAATCGGGATCGCTGGGATCGCTATTGAATGGATCGTTGGCGACAATGGGGATTTCTGGGAGCAAGTCAGCTAACGCCCGGATAGTTGTGGATTTGCCAGTACCGCGATCGCCCATAATCATTACACCACCAATTTTGGGGTCAATCACGTTCAACAGCAACGCCAGTTTCATTTCTTCTTGACCGACAATTGCTGTAAATGGAAATACTACGCGACGCGCACTCACCTTGGCTTTAGCAGTAGGACTCACGCTTATTACCTTATCAATATTTCTTTTATTACCGTTTCTTATTGTGCCATAGGAGAGGTATGAGAGATGACTCCCATGAGTTCGATTGAGAGGGGAATTTAAATAATCACCGAACAATTGAGTATAATTGTAGTCAATCTACGTATAAGTCATGAGCTAAAGAATGTGAGACTCAAGTGATGAGTAAATTAGTGCTGCTAAAAAATGGTGATTTCTTTGATGAGATGGAGCTACAGTTTCAAATTTTCATAGCTACTTTGAATCAAAAATGGCTCGTACCTGATCAGGTAATGGGGAAGATCCGCACTTCAGGATGTGATTGCGATCCCGCTTTTTTGTTTGATACTATCGAGTCTCTCTTCCATATGGGTTATCTTACCAGAGATTGGGTGAACAAATCCAATTGCTATGGATACATGATTACCAAAAATGGAGTCTCAAGACAGATTTTTCTCATAGAGTATTTCAAAAGCTTACGCGCTAATCAGCGAAGGTCTTAAAAGTCAAAAATATAACAGGTTTTTTCTGCGGTTGTGTTGCCTTAAGGAAAATCTTGGAGCATCAAGTAGTTTACCGCAAAACAAGCTGAAAGTAATGCATAGATCCACCATGTTTTTGTGTTGCTCTCCATCAAATCTCCTGTTTTAGCACTGAGACATCTCCAAAAATGAATTATGCGTTTGTTGAAATCCTTGCTCTTAGGCGAACAGCCGTACCTTACACAGAACGCAGTCGCGGCGAACGTCCCTACATCATTTCTGGAGATGTCTCTTAAGTACAGAGGTAGAATTAAACCTAACCATAAACGTCATCTGGAGATTTCTGCGCTTTACCTGCAGCTGGGGGCATTGTATTTCGATTCATAACTACAGGCACTTGAGCTATGAAGCGACGCAGCGGATTACTTGTCGGCTGATCCCGGCTCAGTGAGCTTGCGATTCAGTTCAGCAGTAACGGTGTCCGGCAAAATCTTGCTGATAACTCCCCCAATTTTCGTCTTGAGCGATTCCGCGAGTACACTGTCTTTGCCTGCCATCAACGCTTCAAACCCCTGCTTGGCGACAAGAGCCGGATCATCCTTCTTGTCGTCTGTACCTACCTTTGTGTCGTCTAGCCCAGCACGGTGGAAGAAGTTAGTTTCGGTCGCTCCGGGCATGAGCGCAGTGACGGTGACGCCCGTGTCCTTCAACTCGTTGCGTATTGCCTCTGAGAAGGAGTGTACAAATGCCTTAGATGCTGCGTAAACCGCTTGGAACGAACTGGGCATCTGAGAGACGATCGACGAGGTAAAGAGAATCCGTCCCTTACCACGATCAACCATGTCCTTCACCACCCGTTTAGCGAGATGTACAGTCGAAACGACGTTCAGGTTGATGAGATTAAGTTCGTCTTTCAAATCGGTCTGAGTGGCAAAATCGCCACCGACTCCTACACCAGCGTTAATAGCGATCGCATCCACCGGTCTGCCATTTGCCTTAATCTTGTTGTAGAGCGTCTCTACACCGTCATAGGTAGCGAGATCTGCTTGTACAGTCTCAACCTTGGCACCCAAATCCTCGAAAGCTTGAGCGGCTTCATTGATGCTCGCTCCGGTGGCAGTGACTAAGAGATCGAAGCCATTTTGAGCGAACTGTTTGGCAAGTTCGTAGCCGATGCCGCTAGAGGCACCAGTCACCACGGCTAAGGGTTTAGTTAACGAACTATCCATGATCTTTTACTCCTTATTGTGGTGAAGGTCAAAACAATTCAAAATTGTACTTAGGGTTTTAGGACAACTTTAATACATTCGTCCTGCTTGTTGTTGAAAACTTCGTACCCGTGCGGTGCTTGCTCTAAAGGCAGACGATGAGTTATTATGAAAGATGGATCGATATCGCCATTTTGGACGTGTTCGAGTAAAGGGCGTAAATACTTATGAACGTGCGTTTGTCCAGTTTTGACTGTTAAACCTTTATTCATGAGAGCACCCATTGGGATCTTGTCTACAAAGCCAGTGTAAACACCGGGAATTGAAACGTGACCGCCTTTGCGACAGGCGAGAATCACTTGCCTTAGGGCTGTAGGTCTGTCTGTTTCTAGACGCACTGCTTGCTTCACAGTATCATAGAATCCATCGGGACCCATGCCGTGTGCTTCCATTCCTACGGCGTCCATGCAAGAATCTGGACCTTGCCCACCGGTCATTTCTTTGAGGGCTTCACCAACATCTACCTTCTCGTAGTTAAGGACTTCTGCCTTGGCTTGCTCAGACGCCATTTTCAAACGTTCGGGAACTCGATCAATAGCGATGACTCGCTCAGCACCTAGCATGTAAGCGCTTTTAATGGCAAACTGTCCCACAGGACCACAACCCCAGATCGCGACAGTATCTCCTGGCTCAATATCGCAGTTTTCCGCTGCCATGTATCCTGTAGGGAAGATATCTGTAAGAAATAGGACTTGTTCGTCACTCAATCCATCAGGAATTTTGAACAAACCAACATCAGCAAAGGGAACGCGGGCATATTCAGCTTGACCGCCTGCGTAGCCACCTGTAAGTTGGGAATAGCCGAAAAGTCCAGATGGCGAATGACCTAAGAGTTTTTCTGCCATCCAAGCGTTGGGGTTGGAGTTATCGCACAGTGACCATAAATCCTTGTTGCAGAAGAAACAAGATCCGCAGGAAATGGTAAAGGGGACGACAACACGATCGCCTATAGAAATATTTTTTACCGAGCTACCTAACTCGACAACCTCGCCCATAAATTCATGACCAAGGATATCACCCTTTTTCATTGAGGGGTTATAGCCGTTATAAAGATGTAAATCAGAACCACAAATCGCCGTTGACGTGATTTTCACAATCGCATCACGCGGATTAATGATTTTTGGATCGGGTACTGTTTCGACCCGCACATCTTTAGCACCGTGCCAGCATACTGCTTTCATACGTTGAAGTCTCCTAAAGTTCTAAATTATTAACGTGCCAGCCAAACTGTGCTATTTGTAAATTTTGGCAACCGAACAGCTGACTTGCCGCTGAGCAAAAGCCTTATATCGCGTTAATTACTAAAGTTTAAAGTTCAAGTTACGGACTTTAACCAATGCTTGGCTTAAAAGAGTGCAAACCATCTCGACGTTTGTAGGAATGTATTTGCGCTGCTATAAAAGACTTACCTAAACTTGGTTAAACCTCCTCCGCGTGCTAATTTCCTGCTTCAACTTGGGGAGTCGGCTCCTTCCAATCCACAGGCTTAAGTTTCGGGTCTAGCCAACCCTACTACATAATTCATCTGGTGCTTTTAACAAATTTCGAGCCGCATTCTCATCTCTATCCTGAGAATGCCCACAATTTTGACAATTAAAAGAGGGGTGCCCGCTAGGGCGGGGTGAGGGCTTTTTACCCTCGTCAAAGCCATTAGTAGGGGCGCTCCTACAGAAGCGCCCTGACATCATTTATGTTGATGTCTAATCAAGCGTGCTTACGCTGGCACCATTTCCTTTTGAGATCTCATCCAATGACGATGTTGAGCGATCGCAGTGATAAAATCATCACTGAACGATTTCAAGTCAGAGGGCTGCTGACTTGTCACCACACCGACAGAAGAACGAAGCCCATTACTTGACAAATTCGCGCCTAGAAGATCGGCTATCGATAGTAGTTCGACGCCTTCGCTTGTAGCGGCGATCGCTTTACAGTGCTTAAATGCCTCGGTAATGAAGTTAACAGCTTCTCCCTGCTGCTGGAGCATCTTAACACTCTGCGCTCCACCAGGTACGTATACTGCATCAAACATCACAGAAGAACTCGTGATAAAGGTCATCTCAACCGGAATCTCCTTACCATCATCACCTTTGATCTTGCCACCATGAGTCGCAACGATTTTTGCCTGAGCGCCGGCGTCTTCCAGTGCTTGCTGGATTGTCTTCATTTCATGAGCATTCACACCATCGGTGGCTAGAATTGCAATTTTACGAGTCTTAATCGTTTTTTCTGGCATCTTCTCCAGCATGGTTTGGATACTGAGCGCCGGAGACTTTTGCCCGTGATTCTGCTTCACTTCTGTGGGAACAGGTAAGCCCAACCCTTCGGCAATGCGGGTGACGAGTTGATGATCGACAGAGTTGAATAATTCTAGCATCCGCTCTTTGACACCGGCGTTCATCACTTTACCTAGTTCAAAAAGTGCCGCTTTGACTAAGTGTTCTTTTTCTACTTCAGACAGACTGTTCCAAAATAGAGTTGCCTGACTAAAGTGATCGCTGAAACTAGCGCTACGTTCTCTGATTTTTTGACCTTCTACAGGCTCTTTATAGCTGACAAAGCCGCCGAGATTTTCCGGAGACGTCATCGGGCAACCATTCCCGAGGGAATTTGGGAAGTAGTTTACCTTTGTAGTGGGAATGTTGTACTGCATAACGCCGTCCCGTTGGTTATTATGGAACGGACAAACAGGGCGGTTGATGGGGAGATCGGTATAATTTGCGCTTCCCAAACGGTGTACTTGCGTATCAGCGTAGGAGAAGATCCGACCTTGCAGCAGTGGGTCATCTGAGAAGTCGATGCCCGGTACAATATTGGCAGGTTGGAAGGCGACTTGTTCTGTTTCCGCAAAGTAGTTGTCTGGGTTGCGGTTGAGCACCATTTTGCCGATTGGCTTCACCGGAACTAGTTCTTCGGGAATGAGCTTGGTAGAATCAAGGATATCGAAATCAAATTTCGATTCGTCCCCTTCCTCCACAATCTGCACACCAAGTTCAAATTCGGGATAATCACCCATTTCGATCGCGTCTCCTAAATCGCGGCGATGGAAATCGGGATCTTTTCCGCCTGCTTTCTGCGCCTCATCCCAAACTATCGAATGCACGCCCAGAATTGGCTTCCAGTGGAATTTCACAAACCGGGCTTTACCTTGTTCGTTGACAAAGCGGAAAGTGTGAATACCAAATCCTTGCATCATTCGGTAACTTCTGGGAAGAGTACGATCCGAGAGTATCCACATAATCATGTGCATCGACTCGGGCATTAGGGAGATGAAGTCCCAGAAGTTGTCATGAGCAGTTCCCGCTTGGGGTATTTCGTTGTGCGGTTCGGGTTTAACCGCATGAATCAAGTCAGGAAACTTGATGGCGTCTTGAATGAAAAAGACGGGAATATTGTTGCCTACGATATCATAGTTGCCATCTTCGGTGTAAAATCTAACGGCAAATCCGCGCACATCACGTGCAGTATCAGCTGAACCCCGGAACCCGGCAACCGTCGAGAAGCGAACGAAGACTGGAGTTTTCACTGAGGGGTCTTGTAAAAACTTTGCCTTCGTATACTCCTTCATAGACTCATAAGGCTGGAAATACCCATGAACACCTGCTCCTCTCGCGTGAACAACTCGCTCTGGAATCCGCTCGCGATCAAAGTGTGCCATCTTCTCGCGGAAGTGAAAGTCTTCTACTAATGTAGGTCCACGATCGCCTGCTTTGAGCGAATCATTTGTGCTATTAACCCGAAGTCCCTGATTGGTGGTGAGATATTCCCCACCTTCTTTACGAAAGGAGTCTAGAGCTTCCTGTTTGCTTTGCTCGTTGATCGGATTGTGTTCTGTCATATTAGGTAGTGTGAGGTGCTATTTAATAGTTGAATTAATTTGCCAGAGGTATGAATTTTGTCTAGCAGGTAAATAATTCTGCTGTGGATCGGTGGTTGCAGCTCCTCGTCCCTTTTCAGGCGAGTCACTTAGATCAACTGTACTATCCTATAGAATATAATCTGAAGCTTCCTCTTACTCTAGACGGATAGATGCTACGTGTGTCCTTTGAACACTAGTTAAGCTTGATGTCTACTTGAGATTTTGAATAATTTTACCTTCAACACGATGCCCTCTGCCTTCTTTGTCTTTTTTTTCAAAAAAACTATTGACATCTATCAGCTTATACTGACGAATGATTCGTAAAAACTGTCCTAAGCTGGTTGATAAGCATCATATGTATTGTAAATAACATTTTATATGATGCCTTTTAGGCTGCTATAGTAGCAAATTAGCTTGACTTAACAATTTTCCCGTTATAACATCATGCAATCAGCCTTAGAAAAGCCAAAGTCTGTTGTAGCCGAGCGATCGCGCGCCGCTATAAAAATATCAAAACAACCTCATAAACAAGTAGTGCTGTTTGAAAAAGTACTTGAAAAACCATTATTCCATTAACTTAGATATAGGAAAGAATCATGGCTCGAATTAGACTGATGCATGCCAAGCTACATCAAGTGTGTGTGACGGATACAAATGTTAATTACATAGGCAGCGTCACCATTGATAGTGAATTGATAGATAAGGTAAGAATTCTGCCTTTACAGGAGGTGGAAATTTGGAATGTTTGCAATGGCAACTGCTTGTCAACCTATGTGTTACCAGGAGAACCAGGAAGTGGTGTCATTTGTCTCAACGGTGCAGCAGCTCTTTTGTGCAGCCCAGGAGATTTTGTGATGATTGCTGCCTATGAAGAACGCGATCGCGCTGAAGTATTCCGCACTGGACACAAGGCGCGAGTCATCATTGCCGATGAACACAATCGCTGTAAAAAGTTTTTCTCCCAGACTTTAGATCCCTGCCTAGGTAAACTCCTATTTCACTCCGAGCAAGCTAAACACCAGCTAAACTCGACCTTTTTGTAAACAAAATCATAAACAATAATAGCTTTAATACCGAACTTCATATTAAACGGTTTTGGAGAGAGAATCAGCTTGAGAGCAAATTAATTTCCACGCTTGCTCCACATTTATCCTTTCCGTTGTTGCTTGTCCAATCGACATTCTTAAAGTTAGTTTTTGGTCAAGCTTAGTTGAAGTTAAGTAGAGTTT
This sequence comes from Rhizonema sp. PD37, assembly GCA_029379215.1. Lineage (GTDB taxonomy): Bacteria > Cyanobacteriota > Cyanobacteriia > Cyanobacteriales > Nostocaceae > Rhizonema. The sequence continues at coordinate 20,935 of JAQYWO010000052.1, read as the reverse complement.
GCCAGAAGAGTTGAGATTGTTAAGGATGACTTGGTTAATGCGATCGCCACCTTTGTGCCGAAAGCAGACTAAATTCAGAGGAGGATTCACAACTAGCTCAAAACTGGCGTGAGATTTTACCCATTCAGCAAATTCTTGTGCTAAAGCGACATGCTTACGGACATAATGTTGTAAGCCTTCAATGCCATAATGGCGAATCACAAACCAAAGTTTGAGGCTTCTGAATCTGCGTCCTAAAGGAATCTGCCAGTCGCGGTAGTCAATCACCTTACCCGAATCGCTAGCCTGATTTTTGAGGAATTCTGGCATAATTGAGAGTGCCTGAATCAGCGAGGCGCGATCGCGCACGTAGAAGCAGGTACAATCAAAGTTAGTCATCATCCATTTATGAGGGTTAAAGCAATAACTGTCAGCTTGCTCTAGCCCTTGATGAATCCACCTAAATTCAGGACATAAGGCAGCAGTACCGCTCATTGCCGCATCAACATGTAGCCAAATCTTGTACTTTTGAGCAATTTCTCCCAACTGCGGAATCGGATCGATCGCATTGGATGAGGTTGTTCCTACAGTAGCAGCCAAAAAACATGGAATTAACCCTGCCTGAATATCGGCTTTAATGCATTCCTGTAGCGCCGAAGTACGCATGGCATAGTTAGTATCGACTTCAAGCAAACGCAAGTTTTCCCGACGTAGCCCCGCAATTTTAACGGCTTTTTCTATCGACGAATGCGCCTGAGTAGAAGTATAAACAACTAGTTTGTTGATATCTGCAATTTTCTGTTCACGAGCGGCGAGCAGAGCTACAAGAGTTGCACTACTAGCTGAATCTTGAATAACTCCTCCACCTGCTTGGGAAGATAAAAACTGTTCTGGTAGCCCTAGCATATCTACTAACCAGTCCAAAATATGGCTTTCCAACTCAGTACAGGCTGGAGTTGTTGCCCACAACATTCCTTGTACCCCCAACCCTGCACTGATTAACTCTCCTAAAATCGATGGTGCAGAAATCCCGGTGGGAAAGAAGGCAAAAAAGTTGGGAGATTGCCAATGAGTAAGTCCTGGCATAATAATTTCATCTAAGTCTTTCAATATTGCCTCGAAAGACTCTCCACGCTGCGGTGCATCCTGTAGCTTCGCTCTTATATCGCCTGGCTCAGCTTGAGAAAGAACAGGTAGGTTCTCGACATTCTCTAAGTAGTTGGCTATCCAGTTTATAGCTTGATATCCCCAACGGCGAAATTCCTCTGGAGACATGTGGTAGTCTTGTTGCGATTCCATTTCAAAGCCTATAATACGAGCGAAACTTTGTATCATAATTACTATAGCAATCCTACTTGATTTCCGAACACAAGGGACAACGGAGACAAGTAGGATACGTTCGCGGTAGCCATAGGTCTTTTTTTCACGTGAAGCGAATTTTCTTTAATGCTTGTGGTAACCGTTCTGGGGGGAGTGCCCTTGAAGAAATCCATTACCAAATAAGATGAATATGAAGCTGGGTGGATGGAGGTAAATTCACCAAGGCGATCATTGGTAGCATCTTCTCTAAGTCGTAAACAGCATAGGAACGATTATAGGTCATTGTTTAAACTTATCTGTTCTCTGGTGGTCCAATCTGAGTAATCTCATAACCATTTGGATAACTGCGAATGGGATAGTCAATATAAAAATTAGATTGTTGACGTTGTGGAAAGAAACGTAATATAAAGCCCCGAAATCTAAGAATATTTGTCACAGAATTTCTCAGCCATTGAGAAGGATGTTCAAAACCAAAAGCATCTAGCATTCTCTCATCAAATAAAGCAGAAGTGACGGGTTTGAGGGGCGATCGCATCCACTTAGGAAACCAACTCAAGAATAAGTCACAGGTTGCTTCACCCACCCGGCGGTTAGCGTCACAATAACTAAAGTTTTCACGTTCATAATCTTGGTTATAGCATTCAAATTCTGCGTAGGTTGCAGGAATATTTTGAATATGCATTCTTTTGCCTACTTCTCGCCAAAAGTAAAAAGCTGCTAATTTTTCTTGCTCACACAGCTGCCGCCAACCAAATTGAGCATTCCAACGGATCGGCTCGTAAATAAAAGTCGAGAGTACGTAGAGAAAATCTGCATTAGTGATTTTAAAACGTCCGTGGATGGCATTCATCCGCCCTAGCGCTTGACGACCTCGCTCGCTATCGTACCCCCACTTGATCATTTCCACAACAATGACCGAAGTATCGTCATAACGCTTTTGAGGGCGATCGCGAAATTCCCCTGTTTTATCTAATAATTTCGAGATACTAGGGACACAATAAGTTTTCATTAGTGCGACTAAAGAGCGATCGCACCATGTCCCAAGGAAATTCATGCCCATTCATCAGATAATAAATCTGACAATGATCTTGCACAGGATCTAGTTGCTGAATCCGACGAAGAGTTTCGTAACGATGTAAAGACACTTTTAATTTTTCTGTGAATGCAACTATTTAAATCTATCTGAATATTGCTGACTTTTTCCGTTAAGTCTCAAAAAGCTCATTCAAACTGGTTTTAGAAAAAAGTACAGCACATAGGGTATAGTAATTTAAATTGGGTGCTAAAGGTGACAAATCATGTTGGACTAGTGGGAGAAAAGTTTTGCGATTTGTGAGCTAGGCGATTCCTTACTCTCCGAATCACCTAAATTATTCCTCGGCTCCAAATACGATACCTTCATACAACAGTTCAATAGGGCATTCAAATTCAATACTCGATAGAGTAATAATATCTCCATCTGTGTAGGGATAGTAAAGCCACATTCTACCCTCTCCCCGAGAGTAACGTTCGACGGAAATTTGTTCAGAGTCAATCAAGATATACTCTTGCAAAGTCGGAATTGTCAGATAATAAGTGAATTTTTCACCCCTATCTTTGCCGCTTGTACCTGGGGAGAGAACTTCGACAATCAGCTTAGGACATTGAATAAATTTGCGGGCGTTGAGATCTTGAGGGTCACAACTGACGATAACATCAGGATAGTAGTATTGGCTTTGGGGACTGAGTTGTACTTTCACGTCTGACACATTTACCCGGCAACCTCTAGAACGCAGATGGGGGCGTAAAGCTGCATAAAGGTTAAGTGCGATATCATTATGGGGAATTGTACCCCCTGTCATGGCAAAAACTTCGCCGTTAACATATTCGTAGCGAACGTCTTGCTGAGGTTCCCATTCGAGATATTCCTCGAAGGTCATTTTTTGGGGTTGTTGGGTGATAGCTACCATAATCTTTCAACACCTTGACTTTTTCGTGACTCTGATTTGATTGTAGCGTTCAGAGTTTGGGTGAAAGTAGGGGCTTTCCGGCCGTTCACCCATAGATTATTTTTTACATTTCGGACAGTGCCAAAACAGCACTTACCAAGGTAAGGGTTTGCCATCACGGAAAAATCCACCCGTCGGTCCGTTTTTGGGGAGCGTTGCTGCCCAAATTACACCCGAAGCTCCTTGCTCAACAGGGCGTCCACCTGCGCCGCCCATATCAGTTGCTACCCAACCGGGGCAAACTGAGTTGACCAAAATGCCAGTTTCTTTCAGTTCAGCGGCCAGCATTCGCGTTAAGGCATTGAGTGCTACTTTTGATACACTGTAAGCGGGTGTTCCACCACTCATACTTGCTAATGAGCCACCTTCACTAGAAACATTCACAATCCTTCCACCTTGACTTCGACGCATCAGTGGAATAAATGCCTGACACATGCGCCAAGGACCGAAGGTATTGGTTTCGAGGGCTTGGCGTACTGTATCAAGATCGGCAGTATTCGCTTGCTGCCAAGTATCGTAGAGAATACCAGCATTATTCACGAGAATGTCCAAATATCCAAATTCTGCCTCAACTTGAGTTGCAAGGCGAGCAATACTTTCTGGCTCAGATACATCTAGCTGTCGGGGTATAACTGTGGGACTTTCGTTCGTTAATGCAACAGCCGCAGCTTTCCCTTTTTCTAAATCGCGTGATCCTAAAATAACGGTCATGCCTTGATGAGCAAGCTGACGTACTACCTCCAGTCCGATACCTCGATTTGCACCAGTGACGATCGCGATCACTTGATTTTGCTTGTCTTGAGTCATTTGCGCTCCTTAGTTTACTAGCTTTTTAGAAGCGGTGACGATGATTCTCAATGGCATCATACATACCACCAAAAATGAACTGTCTTGGCATATCCTGCAGCAAAAAGTCATGGGGAAATCCTAACTCTATTTGGCTAACATGATTCAACTTCTCGATTTGTTCTGCGGACAGATTGAAGTTGATACAGTTCAAGTTATCTTGTACCTGAGAATGTTTACGTGCTCCCACAATGGGAATGACTCCTTGCTGCCGCAGCCAGTTCAACGCTACTTGCGCGGCGCTACAACCAATTTCAATAGCAACAGCATCGACTGTACGAGCGATCGCTAAATTGCGCTCATTCTGCTGCACAAATGCCGACATTGCTTCGTTATCTAACCGTTTTGCCTCACCGTCGCTACTATTTTGAGCATTACTGTATTTACCTGTTAGCCAGCCATTAGCTAAAGGAAACCAAGCAGTTATCCCAATATCTAACGCCTGCGCCATCGGGATCAATTCACGCTCAGGTGTTCTTTGAATCAAACTGTATTCTATTTGCAGCCCAATGAAGGATGTCCAACCGCGTAGCTCTGTTAGGAGGTTACATTGAGATACAACCCAAGCAGGAGTATCAGAAACACCAATATAAAGGACTTTACCTGCTCGCACTAAGTCGTCGAAGGCACGCATCACTTCCTCTATGGGTGTCGTAAAGTCCCAAGAGTGCAACCAGAGCAAATCGATATACTCACTTTGAAGCCGCTTCAAACTGGCTTCAACAGACTGCACCATGCGTTTGCGATGATTGCCTGCAGCATTGGGATCTTTACTAATTAACCCGTTAGAATATTTAGTCGCGAGAACAATTGAGTCGTGATCGCACTTCATAAATTCACCCAAAAACGTTTCACTGGTGCCGTTGGTGTAAACATTTGCCGTATCGATGAAATTGCCTCCAGCTTCCACAAACGCATCAAAAATCTTGCGGCTTTCTTCTTGAGATGCACCCCAGCCCCAATCGTCTCCAAAAGTCATAGTGCCCAAACAGAGTTCGGAAACCCGTAAGCCGCTTTTACCCAAGAGTTTATATTTCATCAGATAATTCCTCGTTTTTTTAGAAATTAATTGCTACTTTAATCTACGTGTTTCTACTTCCTTAAGAGGATATTTCTCTTTTCAGGGAGTAGAAACTGCGCTAGAGCGTCGGTCATATTATGTGGGTGTAATAAAGTTTGTAGTTGCGCGAGTAAGTTTGCAGGTAGAACATTAATGCGACCCCCAAGTAAACAACCTTCGTAAACACGTCCATCAATTCGCTCTACTGCATTCAGAGGCTGCCCGAGATTGATGCCGATGGTATGGAATGAGAGCGGTGGAAAATCATGATCGCTGACAGTATGACGACCCTGCACTACCTCAATGCCACGTCAAGCTCCTTGTTTGCTAGCTAGCACGACTGTCTCAGGAAGGACTTGCGCCACTTTATTCGCGGACGGTTTTGTATATGGGAAAGTCTTACTGTTTGCCATCGCTCTTAAATTGAGTTTCAGTCTTTGCTCTCCATGTTTATTTAGCAGTTTTTACAGCAGAATTTAACAGCCAGAAGTTAGAGAAAAATTGGACTAACTACTGCCAAGCATCTGGTTGATAATGCGTTGGTTTATAGTTTAGGCTGAAGTGCAAGAGTACTTATCCGTGTGAGCAAATAAAGATATTAACCATGCAGAGCATTCGTTTTGAGCAATTTGGATCTCCTTCCGAACTTCATTTGCAAGAAATTCCTACACCACAACCGGGGCCGGATGAGGTAAGAGTGAAAGTCCTAGCTGCTTCTATTAACGCAAGTGATGTTAAGAACGTGCAGGGGTTGATGAAGCATACAACTCTGCCACGCACTCCTGGGCGTGACTTTGCGGGTGTTGTGGAAGAAGGTCCTGCCAACTTAGTTGGGGTAGAAGTCTGGGGTACAGGTGGAGATCTCGGTTTCACTCGTGACGGCACCCATGCTGAGTACCTCTTGCTACCAACGTCGGCAGTATGTCCAAAGCCGAGTCTACTGTCAATGGAGCAAGCCGCCTCAGTAGGAGTGACTTATGTGACCGCTTGGATGTGCGTGATGCAAGCAGCACAAATACAACCTGGTGAAACCGTATTGGTGATTGGAGCGACTGGCGGTGTTGGTAGTGCTGCTATGCATATTGCTCGGTGGAAAGGAGTACACGTGATTGGTACGATACGACACGCTGAAGACAGAGCGCAAATCGAGCATTTTAATGTGGATGTGGCAGATTTATCTTCTCATGATTTGGTGGAAGCAACGAAATCATTGACTAATAATCGTGGTGCAGATGTCATCATTGATACAGTTGGCGGTGAGTTGGCGGTGAGTTAGCGGTAAAGTGCCTTGCGGCACTCGCCCCAAAAGGTCGCCTTACCGAAATTAGCGTTCCGCCAAAACAGCAGCAAGTTACTATTGACTTAATGGATTTTTATCGTCGTCAGTTAAGGCTTTTAGGAGTCAACTCCTTGGAATTAAATGCCAGTGACTGTGCGGGAATTCTAGAAAACCTGACTCCTGGTTTTGAGTCAAAACTGCTGGTTGCTCCCGACTCTATAGAAAAGCAAGCGCTGGCCAATGCTGCAAGTGCTTACGAATCGATACTCAAGCACTCTCAAGGCAAAATTGTCCTTGTTCCTGGTTAAAGATGATTTGCACGATTGGCCGTTAAAAAGCGAAAAATTAAGAAGATGCAGCAAACTATGACCAAGCGCCTACTTATACTTATGTTTACAGCGATAGTTATGGTGACTGCGGCAATCACCACCATAACAGATAAAGCAGTAAGTATAACCACAAATACTATTCTTAGTGAAACACCCACTGCTCGGGACACTACGCAACCGATATCTCCTCGAACTCTTAGGGGAAAACCTGGAATCCCCACAGCTAAATATGTTGATCATGTAGGGATAACGGTGCCAGACATCAATCAGGCACTGAAGTTCTTTGTTGACGTACTGGGAGCAGATGTACTCTGGATTGAATCGGAGGGTACTGGCACACAAACACCGTTGGATATGCATGGTATCTTCAACGTAGATCCTCGTAGTTCAATTACCCTCTCAATGCTACGCTTTGGTCCCAATATAAACCTGGAACTCTTGCAGTACAAAGCACCGGATCAAAACCTCCGCATACCTAAAAACAGCGATGTTGATGTGCCCCATTTGGCATTTTTTGTGGACAATATAGATACAGCCACTGCTTATCTTCAATCTAAAGGCGTACAAATGTTTAAGGGTCCGAATAAAACTGCTCATGGACCTAAGATGGGACAAGTGATACGCTACTTTCTTACTCCTTGGGGTTCGTCAATGGAACTCGTTTACAGACCAGAATCTTTGCCCTACGAACAACAAACTCCTGCCCGACTCAACAAACCAGCTTCTAGTTGGAGGTAATAGTCTATACATGTATTTTTCTCTCCAGACTCCTGACGAATTATACTAGCGACGCTGGTTATAGCGACTTGGATTTGCCCTAGTGTATCGGTATTGAAAGCGATCGCAATTGCCCTCGTTGCGTCTCACTTCAAAGTTTTAAATAGGAAATAATGGCATGATTGAACACATTGGTTTCATTGGTTTAGGAAATATGGGTCAATCTATGGCTGGCAATCTTATAGAAGCTGGCTACACCCTCAAAGTCTACAACCGGACGTCTGAAAAAGCAGAACCTTTAGTCAAACGAGGAGCAAAGTTGGTATCGCATCCCCAGGAAGTTGCTGAACCTGGTGGGATTGTCATCACTATGCTTAGTAATGACGAAGTGGTAGCAGACATAGTATCTGAGGAAACAGGGATGCTCGCTCGCTTGGGATCGGGTGGAATCCATGTATCCATGAGTACTTTAGCACCAGCAACGGCACACCAACTTGCCGAACACCATCAGCAACACGGTGTAACTTATATAGCCGCACCTGTTTTCGGACCACCTGAGGCAGCAGCCGCACGCAAGTTATGGATATATCTTTCAGGTTCTCAAGCCGCTAAGGAACGAGTACAACCGTTAATGGAAGCCCTCGGGCAAGGCGTATTCGATTTTGGCGAAGAAGTGGGGGCGGCTAACGTAGTCAAGCTAGCTGGCAACTTCCTGCTAGGTGCTGCTATTGAGGCAATGGCTGAAGCTTTTGCTTTTGCAGAAAAGAACGGGATTGAGCGCACAAAAATTGCCGAGACGATCGCCCATACGCTTTTTGCCTGTCCTGCTTATGAACGTTATGGAAAGTTAATTGCCCAACATAATCACCAGACAGCCTACCTGAAACTGTCTTTGGGACTTAAAGATAATGACTTGGTTTTGCAGACAGCCGCAGCCAGCAAAACCCCCATGCCTCTAGCAAGTATGCTACATGATCGCTTCATTTCCGCGATCGCCAAAGGACGTGCCGATTTAGATTGGACAGCATTATCCTTAGGTGCTTCAGAAGATGCTGGACTCAGCATAAAAGGCGAAGAGTAGCTTTGATCGCCTAGAAAAACTTTTACTCCCAAACAGAGGATTCGTGAACCTTTATAAAGTGGAAATCCCTATAAAATTAAGGAGAAAAGTCGATTGCAAATTCGCGAAGATGATCTGACAGGTAAAAAGATCGCTGATTTTCTCCAGGAACATCTTGAAAACATGAATGAGATTACACCGCCTGAAAGCGTTCATGCTCTTGATTTAGATGCGTTGCGATCGCCCAATATTACCTTCTGGACGGCTTGGGAAGCCGATGAATTACAAAGGATGCGGGGCACTCAAAGAAATAGATTCCAGAAGTGGTGAAGTCAAATCAATGCGTACTGCATTGGCTCACCGTCGTAGAGGTGTCGCCGGAAAGATTCTTGAACACATTATCTTTGAAGCCGAACGGCGTACTTACGATTGCTTGAATTTAGAAACAGGGGCAATTCCAGAGTTTGCCCCAGCACGAGCCTTGTACATCCGGTATGGGTTTGAGTACCGAGGCCCCTTCGCTGAATATATTGACGACCCGAATAGCGTGTTTATGACGAAAAAGCTCTATACATCTGAAAATGGCTGAAATCTGTTTGGAAACCAATGTGGTTGATTGTTACACATAGGCTTCACTTAATTGGCATTAAAATTTAGTTGGTAAAATTGAAAGCACTGTCGTTTGTATCAAAAAATGCATGACTATCAACATCCCCATTGATGAAGCTTTAATAGAAGAAGCCAAAGCCTTGGCAAGTCAACAAACTGAACGTGATATTGTTGAAGAAGCATTGCGTGAGTATGTCCAACGTCGTAAGCAACGAATGATTCTTGACTTGTTTGGAACAATTGACTACGACGTAGATTACAATTACAAACAGCAGAGAAAACAGCAATGAGAGTTGTAGTAGACACTTCTGTTTGGTCGTTAGCATTGCGACGAAATACTCCATCAGAAGCAATACCTGTTGTCAATGTATTACGCAATTTGATTACTGATGACCAAGTTGCTTTGTTGGGAGATGTTCGGCAAGAGGTGCTTTCAGGCATTCGTCATGTTGAACAATTTACTCGCCTTAGAGACTACCTTCGTGCTTTTCTCGATGTAAAGTTAACATCTGAAGACTATGAATTAGCAGCAGAGTTTTACAACACCTGTCGCACAAAAGGTATTCAAGGCGCAAACACAGATTTTTTAATTTGTGCGGCGGCTTATCATCGGGGTTATAGTATTCTCACAACAGACAAAGATTTTGAGAGTTTTCAAGAGTATATTCCTGTTGTTCTCTTGAAATAAGAGAGCGATGCCCTTGACCACGACTTAAGCCGTATCGCCCCCATGAGTCTTCTTTGTAGGAGCGTTCGCCGATGGGAGTGTTCTGTGTAGAGCACAGCTGTTCGTCCTTACGATAGATTCACGTGTTGCAAACATTTTTAAAATTGGTATCAGAGATGTTTCGAGCTAGAACGCTCAGAAATTTATCTGCAACCGAAGTAAGTGTATTACGCTGTTATTCAATTAACTGGAGTGACAGTACTGAATACCGCTTTTAATTTTCAGGTGAGGAACAATTAGTAGATACGCCATATCAATTTTCAATTTCTTCTAATCAGTACGGTAGAGTACATGGATTCTTTATTGAAGAAGTTTTTTATATAGTGTGGCCTGATCCTGATTACAAGCTTTATTGGTAGGCGAAACCTCATCTACTATTGAGCAGGTGGGATTTTTACTTTGGGCAAATAGCGATCGCCCCCATCCGTTGCCGAAGGCGTGACTACTTTTGGCACCAAGAATGAATGTACGTAAAGCTCCAAATTTAAGCCTAACCCGTGCAAACAATGAATGCTAATAGTTGATAGCTAAAAGCTAAATGGTTGCACCGATTCTTATAACAAAAAAACCTCCGCGTATTTGATCTTATGAAGCCAATCACAATTTTGGGATTATTTGCTGGCATATTAACCACCATATCTTTTCTACCGCAGGTTATAAAAACTTGGAAAACCAAATCGGCAAAAGATGTATCTTTTGGAATGGTTAGCATATACCTTTCTGGTGCATTTATGTGGTTAACTTACGGTTTTATTGGTAAGGATATGCCGATTATCATGACAAACTTCTTTGGTTTAGTTCTTAATGCCATCATTCTTTTTTTGAAATTTAAGTACAAAAAATAAATATCATTCTAATGACATTTACTTTTACTTTCTCGGTCATTTTATAGTTTGATTTGAACCGCAGTAGACTTAGGCAGTGTGCATTATGAGTGTTTCCCACTATGATGGCGACTGTCCGTGTCAAGAAAAGAAACAGAAAAGTTTATGAATTGTTTGGGACGGCTGTCCGTGATGACCACAGAAAGGAAATTTTATGTTTGATTTGTTTGGAAAGAAGTTTTCACGCCGTAAATTGTTGACAACGACAGGGTTGGGAGTGGTAGCAGCCAGTGCGATCGGACTCGATCCTGAATTAGTAGCTGCTCAAACGCAAACAAGTAAGGGAGGAGAGTTACCACCTCAGATTAAGTTCTCGCCCGATGAGTCACCTACTACTGAGGTAAGTTCTGGCGGCCCACCTACTGCATTACCACCAGCAAAGCGATTGGGTTTTGCCATTGTTGGGTTAGGTAGGCTGTCGCTGGAAGAGATTATGCCAGCTTTTGGCATGTGCAAATTAGCTAAGCCCACTGCATTGGTGAGCGGTGATGCGAAGAAAGCAAATCAGGTTGCTCAGCAGTACGGCATCAATCCCAAGAATATTTACAACTACCAGAACTACGACAATATCCGTAACAATCCTGATGTTGATGTCATTTACATAGTTCTGCCCAACAGTATGCACTTAGAATATACAGTGCGTGGTGCGAAAGCAGGTAAGCACATTCTCTGCGAAAAGCCAATGGCAATCTCAGTTGCAGAATGCCAGCAGATGATTGATGCGTGCAAGAAGGCAGATAAAAAGCTGATGATTGCTTACCGATGCCAATACGACCCTTACCACCGTGCCGCCATTCGGATGCTGCGTAGCAAAGAGTTAGGCAAAGTGAAGGTCATTCAGGCAGATAACGGGCAAAATCAGAGCAACGATATTTCGCAGTGGCGGTTGAAAAAAGCCTTATCTGGGGGTGGTTCGCTTCCCGATGTTGGGATCTACTGCCTAAACGCTACCCGTTACTTAACAGGTGAGGAACCGATTGAAATTAGTGCGCAGACGTTTAGCACTCCGGGCGATCCTCGCTTTAAAGAGGTGGAGGAAAGCGTCACCTTCCAGATGCGTTTTCCTAGTGGTGTTTTGGCACTTTGTTCAACCAGCTACGGCTACCACCAATCTCGCCGCTTTCGCATTTTTGGTTCCGATGCTTGGACGCAATTGGACCCAGCCTTTGCTTACAATGGTTTACGCATGACTATGTCGCGCTTATCTCCCAGCAACAACATGGCTGAAGATGTGACAGACATTAAGATGACTGAGAAAAGCCAATTTGCCTTAGAAATGGATCACATGGCGGATTGCGTAATACATAATAAACAACCACACACACCCGGTGAAGAAGGTTTACAAGATCAGAAGCTAATGGCAACAATTTATGAAGCTGCAAAAACTGGCAGGACGATTAAGCTTCCTGCCGTTTCTGGACTTGATGTAACACGCGGTCCCGCCCCGGTTACTTTGCGATGAATTAATGCTAGTTGGTCATTGGTCTTAAATATCAAGAGAAATGATCTAGGGGCGCTCTTGGTGTTCGCCCTTACCAAAGGTTTTAACAAACGCTTCCTCGGCACTTTTCGGAGATATCTGATGATTTTTGCCACCAATTTCGCAGAGGAGCATTTTTTTGTGGTACATAACGTCCTTTAATCCTAATTGCATTGAGGACGTTACTTAATACTAAAGAATCAATACTTTGTTTTTCTGACCAGTGTTTAATTATTTCTGGAGATGATAAAATATGAAGATGGGGAAAATTCTTTTGAAGAAACTTGATCGCCTTATTGTCATCAGTAGCGATCGCCCATTTTCGGTGAACAGCGATCGCACAAGTTGCAGATTCGCCATCATCAAGGTCAACAGAATAATTTACAAAAGATTCTTCCTCCTCTTCTGACTCAAAATCCACAACTTTTAGGAAACCTTGTTTAATAACTTCTTCAAACTCTAACACAGCATCATTTTCTTCTTCTTGAAGTCGTTGGAGTGTTTTTAATTCTCGTTCTTTTACAACTGTAGTAACAACAATTTCAGCAGGAAGAGATTTCAAAATTGCCAGAAATTGACCCGACGCACAAAAGTTGATCACACAACAAGCATCAAGAAGAATATGAGAGTGAGTAATTTGCATGAATTGACCTCACTCCCCAGCAGTTTGAATTTGACGCAAATCAAAATCTGAATCTTCCTCCCTCATTCCGCTGGAAAACTCCCTTAATGCAAGAGCGATGCGACGGGCTTCCAAGCGGTCAACATGGAGAAATTCGGCAAAACGCCCTTCAGTAATCAAACCTTGATCTAATGCCTCTATTGCGAGATGCTGGTAATGAAGCGGCATTAGATCAATCCTATGTTCAATTTGTTCTAAGCCAAGTTCCTTCTGTATCTTTCTGACTTTTAAACCTCGATCTCGCAATTTATCCCAAGTGGAGGAAGGTAGAAGTTCCATTTCCTCTAACCGATAAACTAGTGCTTCTACGGACACTCCATAGTAATGCGCTAGTGTAAATAAATTAGTTGGGGTGAATTTGCCGTGTGTACGGTACATATCATTAAACCGCTTCAGCAATCCACTGCTAGGCATGAGGAAATATTTAGGGAAAGTTTCCGCTAATTGCTCACTTTCAGGAAATCGCTGATATTGATCCTCAAAGTGGAACTCAGGTTTTTGCCGATGTGCCAAAAAATGAAGGTATCCATGCGCCATTGACCAACGTCTTCGCTCTTCTGGATGATTAGCATTGATGGCCATACAACCACCGACTTGCTCGTTATAGCTGTATACTTCTGAGTATTTTTGTGGCATCTGCAAATAGAAGATACGTAACCCCACATCTTGTTCTAGGATGTCCCGCAGTTGGGGAATAGGAGCATCACCTAAACCCAGCCGTTGACGTTCTGCAACTGCTATACTCTCCGCAGCCGATTTGATCGGCATATCAGTTACTTGATACTCAAGAGGATAGTTTTGCGGTAATGGCGCGTCCATAATCTTCTCAAGTTCTAGGTAATTCTGACATAATTCCTCTAAATGAAGAATGAATGGTTCAATTTCTGTCTGTTGTTCCTGACTGCGTTGATAAACTGCTCGGAACTGCACTTCAAAAGGTTGCACAACTGGGCGCGAACGCACAAATTCACTCACAGAGCGCCCATAAGCACGAGCAAGTTTAATCAGTTCATTGGCTTTGAGACGGCGTTCTCCTTTTTCTATGGCAATCATAGTAGTACGTGCAGCATCAATAACTTTAGCTGCATCAGCTTGAGTCATACCGCATTTTTTACGGGCTTGTTGTAGGAGTTCACCTAATGTCCGCAGGTCAATTTTATCCAGGATGTTGGTAGCCATGATATTTTCCCTCAACCTTGTTGAGATGAGACTACATATTTACTAGATGCCTTCTGATAGCTGTCTTTATTTAATAATCCGTCTACAATCTGTGATTCTACCGCATTCCATTCAGAAACATAATTTTGATAAAGTTGAATTAAACGACTTCGCATATCAGCAGGTAATAAATTTTCTGCCTTAGCCGTTCGATCAACTACGTCATCAAGTATTGGAAATTTTTTAGTCAGAGTTTTCCAGGGTTCATCTGAGACAGCAAACAAAGATTCGAGGGTGCGAACCTGCGCCTGCATATTCAGGAAGCAGAAACTCGGATCTTTAACTGGAGGCTTTCCATGCAACACGACATTCAACACATTGATTCGTGTGGCCACGACGAACTGGGAGCCGCTGCACTTAAAGTATGCGGTATCAGGGACGGGCAAAAAACTTACTCTTTTAGCAGCCAAAATCCAGGAAGCCTGCCCCTGACACTCCGCTGTCGCCGCCTAATCTACTCCCAGTTTTTTACAAACGCCAGGAATTTGCTCAAATTCCTGTGAGGGCACGGTGACGCCCTCTGCGGTAGATGCGACTGCCAACCAAAAATTTATTAATGGCAACATTTGTGCAGTAAGCGGCAGACATAGAGCTGTCGCCTCAATTTTCCATTGCATTATGCCTATAGGTTTAATACCTTTGAATGTAATTAATCTTCTTGCTTCAGTTTTTAATCCCACACGACTTTCATCTCCACACCAACATCTATATATTAGGTCCGTGAGCTCCTCGAGGACGGTGTTGGAGTGAAGCCCGATGCCGCCTGTCGCTTGGCACCGAGCGCTTTGACAAAGCCGTTATGCGCTAAATCCTCCATCAATCGTCAGGCTTGCACCAGTGATGTAACCAGCCTCAGGACCAGCTAGGTAAGCAACCATCCCCGCAACATCCTCGACGGTTCCATAGCTGAATAACGCCGTCTGCTTTTTGAGCATCTCAGCAAACTCACCCTCTGAGGGATTCATATCCGTAGTGATTGGTCCGGGCTGCACGTTGTTGATCGTAATCCGGCGCGGACCGAGGTCACGCGCCAGCCCTTGCACAAGCCCTTGCAGCGCAGATTTACTCATAGCATAAACGCTGGCCCCGACCATTGGCACGCGATCAGCGTTGGTGCTGCCTATGTTGATGATGCGTCCGCCTTCTTTCATATGCTTAACTGCGGCTTGCGTTGCCACAAACACGGCACGCACATTAATGGCGAGAATTCGGTCAAAGTCCGTGAGTGTGAAATCGTCGATAGGGGCCATGACCGCCACGCCTGCATTATTGACGAGGATATCAATGCCGCCTAATTTGTCCACTGTCTGTTCAACAGCGGCGACCACCGCACTGGCTTCGGTACTGTCGGCTTGGATAGACAAAGCTTGAACACCTAGGGTCTGCGCCGCTTGCGCAATTTCGTTTGCTCGCTCGGGCGAGCTGGTATAGGTAAAGGCGACATCAGCCCCTTCACTTGCCAAACGTTTAACGATGGCGGCTCCGATACCGCGACTGCCTCCGGTAATGAGTGCGCGTTTATTCTTGAGTGTGTGGTTCATGTTTGATACCGTGTGATGAGAAATTAAATAATTTGCTGCGTGTGTCTAATTTTAACTAATTCAAGCAGAAGTCCGTCACTGTATTTCTTTTAGAAATCAGTGATGGGGCAGGCAGTCGCTACAACGGAGGGAACCTCAATGCCCTTCGGGTGATGCTTCTGACGCTCGAAGACTCGCTACCGCTACGCTAACGTCGCTAACGCTGCGAAGATCGCCAGTCGCCTAGTAGCGGGAAACCCTCCTGCCGCGCTGGTCTCACCAGATGCCTGCGACGGGAAACCCGTCTTCTCAGGAGTGGAGACGCTTCGCGAACAGCACTGGCTCCCTCCGGGTGACGCTCCTGACGCTCGTTCGCGTAGCGTCTCCCTTTGGGAGAAGACTCGCTACCGCTATGCTAACGTCGCTAACGCTGCGCTAACACCAGTCGCCTACGGCGGGAAAACGCCTCATGCTCGCTGGATTCACCGCAACGCGCTGCCCTTATGAATGATTGGGCAGTGACGAAAGTATCTTAAACGGATAATTGCCATATGGCAAGTTAGAGTAAAGATACTTGATGAATTGTCAACTTTTTATTGCATTCCAACATATATATGCTCCACATTGAAAACTGCTGCTATAGCAGCCTCGTTATCTTTCGGTTGTCCGAGTGACGGATCGGCGTAAGCAGATAAGGGGGGGTGCTTAGACCTCGACCTCTCCACCTGCGGGGTTACTCTGAAACTTCCATGTGCCGCTTGAGCGGAAGGTCGAACCTGTGCCAAAAGTGTCCTCCATGTACTGCATGTAGGTCACCAAGCCATTCTTCACCTTCGCCAGGACAGAGAAGGGAGAGACGAACGTTTTATCGAGTTTCACCGAATGGACGGTGAAGCTGCCAAAGACAGCGACGTTCTCACCTTCGCCAAATATCTGCTGGATATCGAACTCCTCGATGGTCCAAAAGGTGTTGAGTTCCTGGAAAACTTTGAGGACGCTGGCCGGACCATCTTTATGTGTGCCTGCCCAAGGCATGAGCTTTTTCAGGTCGGGATTATCGTAGCTGAGCGACACGTAGACGGCGTCGGGGGAGACAAGCCGATTGACGACCTCAGGGTTGGTGGGGTCTTTGAGGAGTTCCTGAACGATTTCTACGGGCGTACTTGACATATGTGCTTTGTATGTGATTTGAAGAATTTTATTTGAGAAATTTTGTAACTGAATTTAATCGTTGTGAGGCTTATTTACGAAGACCTCAAGACTCGGGTTAAAGCTCAACTATTGGACAGAAACGCCAACACCGGGGATCGTTCCTGAGTTGAAGGCAATATGTTTGTACTCCAAGAATTCATTGATAGCCGTCAGACCATTCAGCCTTCCGTTGCCGCTGCTCTTGAATCCGCCTTCTTCAAACTCGTCCCAAACGATCGCCCAATCGTTGATCCAGATAGTGCCTGCATCTATCTCTCGAGCAACGCGGAGTGGACGGTCAACATCCCGAGTCCAAATGCTCGCGGTCAAACCGTACTCGCTGTCGTTTGTAAGCTGCACCGCTTCTGCTTCAGTATCGAAGATCTGCATGGTGAAAACTGGACCGAAAACCTCTTCTTGAACAATCGTCATTTTCGGATCGGTCACTTCAAGCAGGGTCGGACGGTAAAATGCACCGCTAGCTAGTGGACCTTCGACAATTGGACCTTCGCGCCCGCAGCGATCGCTGCGGGCAATGCAAAGATGTAGGCACGCATTGTAGAAGGGGTAGAACCGAACTGAAGCTACCACAGCCTTTGAAGATGCCTCGCGTCCCCTCACCAATAGTAAGTCCTCTGAAGAGCGTAGCTACTGAACTCCCTGCTCCGGCTGTGTCGTAAAGGTATAGAGAATGATCTTCCAATCACCAGACTCTTTGCTAAGCACGAAGATCTCCCTATTGAAGTCCAGTTTTGTAGAACCGTCCTCAAGGTTCATTTCGGTCTGGCCTTGGGGATGATGGGTCCGCACGATCGCTATCGATCCATGGATGTCCACCGCGTCGTACTGGAAGTCTGTCGTAAACTTCGTCTCTTGGAATAGCTTTTTGTACGGTTCTTCCATTGCCGCGACACCGACGACCGTAGCTTTGTTGTTCCACTCAGCGATGGCATTCGGAGCGAAGAGCGTCCGGATGGTATCGAAGTCAGAGTTATTCAAGGCTGTCTGGTAGGTTTCCACGACGTGCTTCGCGCGTCGCTGTACGGCAGCCACACTCGCCGTCTTAGAATACGTGAAAGCTCCGCTCGGTCCACCGTCCTTGCCTCCTTGCGCACTCGCATAGCCACTGACGGACGTGAGAACGAGGAGAATAGCTGCTGCCATTCGCTTGTACATTGAGTCTCCTTATTACATTGCATTTTGAGTCAAGAGCGACCGTCGTGCGTGAACTTCGCATTTGCTAGGGTTGATCGAGTTTCGGATGTCCGAGCCGTCGATCAACTTCCCATCAATCCAATTAAGTGCGTGCGGCATTTTGTTCATCATTAACATCAAGAAATTTCCGATTGATTGTCTGACTATCAGGATGCTTTGAAGGTGATGTCTGCCTGATCGAGGAAGGGCTGGAACAAGTCTACCGGCCAGTTGGGATCGCTCTTGGAGGTGCGCTCCAGACACTTCCAGACTCCATCGCGACGTTCAAAGATGTCGTCGTAGGTGCCAGTCGAAACGGTTCCGACGTGTTCAGCCTTCCAGGACACGAACCATCGGCAGTGCGCTTCGGCCCTTTGAGAAGGCAGAGGGCAGAGGGCAGAAGGCAGCTATGATCCCCTGCCTGAAGACAGGGGATTCAAGCAAGGACGCCCTATTACTCGCGCTACGCGTCTCGTAACAGCTAACCGTTTTCTGTTCCGGATAAATCCGGGGGCTTGGACCCGTTATGGGCAAGGCAGGGCAGAAGGCATTCAATTTACGGTATAATTCATAACATTTCCTTCTGCCCTCTGCCTCCTGCCTTCTGCCTTGCCCGAAGGGCTTGTCACCTGATCCAGAAATTTCAAACGCGCCCATAGAGTGGAACCACTTGTCCATCGGGAAAACGCTGTGCGCGTAGTCGAACATTTGCTTCATGCCGTCAGGACCCTCGAAGGTCGAAGTGCGCAGATCGTTGACGTGGAATTTAGCCTCTGGCCAGTAAAGACTATTGTAGAAATCGACCTGCTCCCGTCCCCAACCCTTGTCAATGCACCGCTGATGCATGTTGAGCTGCTCAAAGATAGTAAAGCGATCAATCACCGTCAGATCGTTGTTCTGAGACATTGAAGTTCTCCTTATATTGGAATTCTTGGGGAGGGTCGATGAGTTGATAGTGTTGTATATTTGTTATTAAAATTCATGAAACGTCTAATGCATAAATTATTAGGCGAAGAGCAACAAATATAAAACATTACTCTTTGATGCTTCAGTCATAGCTATCTCCTTGCCTAGCTAATTGATACTGCTGTTTTTTTCAGATTATATTTATTCCTCATCGTTGTACAAGTATTATTTTGTTGATGCTACGTTTCCTAAGAGGAAACCTTAGAACGGCGATGGACACGTTAACGAGCATGAAAGTATTGCGTCAAGTGGTGGAATCGGGAAGTTTTGTGGCAGCCGCTGAGCGGCTCAATTTATCCACAGCCATGGTCAGCAAGCATGTGAAGCACTTGGAGCAAAACCTTGGCGCACGTTTATTAAATCGAAGCAGCCGACACTTGAGCCTAACCGAAGCAGGAATTATCTATTACGAGCAATGCCGGGAAATGCTTGATAACTTGGAAATGGTGGAGGCAGCAGTGAGGCGATCAGTCGTTGCCGCGCGTGGCTTACTCAAGATCACCGGCCCGGTTTGGTTCGCCAACCCATTGTTCACTAAAGCCTTGGCGGAATATCGCTCTCGCTATCCAGATGTTTTGCTAGATCTGAATCTGAATGATCGGATGGTGGACTTAGTGGAAGAGGGATTTGACTTGGCGTTACGTGTCACGCATGATGAGCTTCGTTCTTCACTGCTCACGCGACGCATTTGCCCCATTCGATTCATGTTGGTCGGCTCACCAGACTATTTGCGAAGAAATGGATACCCAAAAACCCCCGAAGAACTGTCGAAACATGCAGCCATCAGCTATCACTATTCGCAGTTTGCTGATGAGATGTTCTTTGAGGGTCCCAACGGGCGGCAGACGGTAAAACTAGCAGTCTCGATCCGCTCCAACAACACAAGTATGTTGTATCAAGCGACTTTAGCCAGCATGGGGTTGGCGGTTTTGCCAGAGTGGTTGATTGAAGATGATCTTACCAGCCATCGATTGGAGGTGGTGAAGCTGGACTACACCTTGTTAACTGCATCCCTTTATGCTGTTTACACGAGTCGGCAATACCTATCACCCAAAATAAGAACTTTCGTAGATTTTCTAGCTGAGCATTTTTCTGGCATCACCGGAGACGCATGAATCCGTGAAGTCGAAGAGGAGAGATTACTCCCGCGTGCGAGCTTTACATAAAAAAACGGAGTTCACGGACGCAGACGAGATAAAATGAGGCAGGCTTTTTTGATTGATCTGTCGGTTGGGACAGTAAGAGCCAAAAAGGGACTTCCATTAACAAAGCATCTCTCACGCTCAAACGACTCTCACTCTCCGCATTTTGAGGCAGAGCTTCGCGAGAGAGTACTCTCTCCCCAAGACTTTGCCCAAAGTCTGCCGGGGGAAGCGCATCCCTTGGGCCGTAGCTTTGACGGAGACTTTGCGCAAAGTCTGCTCTACAGAATATTCTGGTACGCGATAAGAGTGCGCGGTATCTGTTGTCGCTGCAACAAGACGACAGATCAACCGCCTCAAAAAGAAGACGGAAGTCCCTTTTTGTGAAGCTAAGATGAAACGGCGAACGGTCGAACACGCCCTTACCAAGGGTGTGGTTTATTTATGTGAAAACTGCTGTAATCGCGAATTGCTAATTGGACGTGACTATAGAAACCGCATGTATGCCGAGCAAAAAAAAACTGACTCTCATCTGCTAGAGTCAGTTTGCTTACGCAACAAACAGTACTGTATTAGACACGAGGGCTGAGTGCTGATAAGGTACTCTTTATATAATTCAGTTTACTTGCACAATATTTATAAAAAAAGAGGATATTTACCCAAAAGAAGGTAGGTAATCTACCCAAAATGAGATAGTGAACTTACCCAAAAGAAGGTAGGTAATCTACCTGAAATGAATATACT
>JAQYWO010000467.1 GCA_029379215.1 Rhizonema sp. PD37 | reverse complement strand
CAGTACATAAGTAGAAAAGTGTAATTAAACTTAACTATGTAAAGAAACGTAAATTTGCCTCAAAGCCTTTCTCAGGTTGCCTATATGTTTTGCTTTATCCAGAATCTTTTGTGAGGAAGCTTTTTGAGATTTAAGGGGAAAACTCAGCAGAAAGCGATTTTTTTGTATGACGTAAAGTTTGAATGAAGTTTGTATTCTTCTTTACTAATACATGTATTTGATATGTAATATTGTAATAATTGCTACATAGAAGTAATGCGGTATTTATTCAGCACTCTTAAGTAATCTGTATGGAAAAGAATCACCAAGTTTTTCGGGTCAATAGTCCTCAAGTTGTTTGCGAAACGATCGATGGAGAAGTTGTTATTGTTAACTTAGATAAAGGTTACTACTATAGTTTATTGAAAACTGGAGCAGATGTTTGGAGCAGAATTGAGCGCCAGCTTGACCGTCACAGCCTCATTCAAGAAATGATGCAAGCTTTTGAGGGTAGTGCTGAGGAAATTACTGTTGCTATTGATGAGTTTGTAGAAAATTTGCAGCTTGAAGAACTCATTGTCGCTGATTCAAAGATTGAATCTGTAAGTATAAACAATAATAGTCAAAAAAATTCAGGAATAACTCAAAAGGTGCACTTTGAGAAACCTCTATTAGAAAAGTTCACTGACATGGAAGATCTACTTCTGCTCGATCCCATTCATGAAGTAGATGTGGCAGCAGGCTGGCCGAATGCAAAACAGGCGTAATTCACGATGAGCGATCGCATTTTTCATCGCAGCTACAGATTGACGCCAGCACAAGCTTTACTGCTCCAAGCTGTGCTTCTAAAAGGGCAAGCAGCACTAAGCGCATGGGAGCAATGGCAGTCAGAAGTCGATATCGAAATTTTAGATGCTAATTCTTATGTGCTGCTGCCACAGTTGTACCAAAATTTACTAACTCATGATGTCGAACATCCTCACATGGCGAGGCTGAAGGGTATTTATCGGCACACTTGGTATGCCAATCAACTGAAACTCAAACAGCTCAAAATTCTGACATCTCACTTAAAAGATGTGGGAATCGAGACGCTCCTATTCGGTGATGCTGCCCTCTATGCTTGCCAAACCGAAAATTATCGCTTGATGTCTAACTTTCATCTCCTAGTTCACTCTGCTGAGTTGGAGAGTGCAGTTAAACAGTTAACTTGTTTAGATTGGCAGATATCTGGTGTGATCTCACAAGAATCCATCCACTTACAAAACGATCGGTCGGACTCGCTCTATCTACAAGGGCGGCTCTTCTGGGCAATCCCTCAAGATTATACCGATGAGAAAGTTTGGCAGTATGCAACTTTTATCGAGGGCGACTTAACTGGCTGGATGCTCAGCCCAACCGATCAGCTTTTAGATGGATGTGTTAAGACATTTTTCAAAAATCGATCTCGTCAGATTCATGGGATAGCTGACGCGCTGATACTGATTCAGAAATCAGGCAACGATCTTGACTGGATGCGACTCATCACCCAGGCGCAGCGATATCAAATGATTTTGCCAGTGAGAAATATGCTGATCCTATTGCAGCAGGTGCTCCAGTTAAGAGCGCCAAGCTGGGTGTTGCCTGCGCTCTTCCAAATGCCGATCTCTCAAGCCGAATGGCAAAATTATCAGGTGTTAGCTGGAGATCGGCAATCTTTTGTGCGATCAACACTAACTCCTTTGCTGAACTATTTGGAGAATCGCCTGCTTTATCTCGGACATCGTCCCTTTCCGGGCAGAGGGATTTTGAAAAGTTTTTTGAGATCTAGAAAATCAGCACTTGAATGGTTACGTAAATGCAGCCTAATTTAGCCTTGTTTCCACAGTCCAACTCCAATTTATCAATCAATGAAAGTGATCGCCTTAACTACTTTCAGCTTATTTATGAGGGCTTTCAGCGAGCAGCACAGGGTGCAGGTTTAACCGAGCATTTTTATATGATCGGGAGCTATACCCTTTGTCTGCGCTTTGCAGGTTCAGGTTTAGTTCCCCAAATCACCCCCGCCTTGTCTCACTTGGCGATTAAACCTACGGAAAATCCTGACTTAACCATTTGTCTGTGGGATAATGCCTCGACTGGAACGCAACTGCCGCTTTTAATTGGCAGCCTCGTGGAGCTAATTCAGCTGCACTGGACGGATTATCTTGGATCTCGTAGAGAAATTAAAGCCTACGATGGCGATCGCATTCGCACAAATTTTCATATTGGTCCAAATATTTTGAGTGTGCTTGATCGTCAGCAAAATCTCGCCTGTTACTGGATTGACGATGCCCAAAATATTCCTTACTGGGAAAAGGGTTCGCCGCTTCAAACCATTTTGAACTGGTGGACAAGCGATCATCAACATCAGTACATTCATGCCGGAGCTGTGGGAACACCCGCAGGAGGAGTTTTGCTGGCGGGAAAAGGAGGATCGGGAAAATCGTCCACTGCGCTTGCCTGCATTAATAGTCCATTGGTGTATGCTAGCGATGACTATTGCCTGGTTTCCACCGATCCTAAACCCTACGTTTACAGTCTTTATAATACTGCAAAATTGAAAGGACAAGCGGATTTAGAACGGTTTCCTCAATTAGCTCCACTGGTGAATAATGTCGAGCGTTTAGGATTAGAAAAAGCCATGCTGTTTCTGCATCAGCATCATCCTGAAAAAATTGTGCGTGGCTTTCCGATTAAAGCCGTGCTGATTCCCCAAGTAACTGGAAAACTAGATACGCACTTGCGCCAAACAACCGCAGGTACAGCATTAAGGGCACTTGCACCCAGCACAATTTTTCAATTAGCAGGCAGTGGGCAAACAGCATTTCAGATCATGTCAAGTCTGGTAAAACAAGTTCCTAACTATGCGCTGGAATTGGGCACTGATATGGCTCAAATTCCAGATGTCATTTTGCGTTTGCTTTCGCAAATTTAAACTTTTTAGGAGCTAGTACAGAACGGCGGAAATACACATGCAATTTTTAAGCCTTGCAGTCCGCGAATTTTTGTATGTTTTAATGTTTTGCTTATTTCCGGCAAGCGGTACTAGTTGCCTTGCAATTTTCACAAGGATAACAATGAGATGGTTGGAATTGTTAAACGTATACTGAAATCTTTTCTTGATAGTCTCATCTTTGAAGAGTTTTCCTCTGAGCGATTGCAGCATTTCTCAAATCCGAATTGCTATTCACAAATTTTGGCAACACGCCCTGTCACTATTTCTAGTTCATGGAAATTAGAGTTGCATATGTTGGTCTGTGAAAAGGATTTTCTTCGCAGCTTTTGGGCACTAAAGTCTTTTTTTTACTATTCAGGTTTACGAGCAAAATTGGTGATTCAAAATGATGGTTCTCTTTCACCTGAGTTACTTGATCGTTATCATGAGCATTTCCCCGGTTGTATTGTTAATACCAATGTAGATGATGAGATTAGAGACGCTCTAGTCGGCTATCCAATGTGTCAGTTTTTTCTTGGACATCACGCCATTGCGAAAAAAATATTGCATCCTTTACTTTTTTCTAATGCTGATTACTTAATTATTATGGATTCTGATATCCTCTGGTTCAGTAAATCCAAAGCTATTGCAAATTGTATTAAGAATGGGCTGCCATTCTATGTTAATGGTGGTTCTAGTAGTTATGTTCGCAGTCAGAAATTTATGGAAGATAAGCTAGGACTATATCCAGCCGATAATGTTAATTCAGGTATTGTCGGCTATCAAAAGTCAAAGTTTCTGGATCTAAAATTCATCGAAGCTGCAATTAACAAGTTAGTTCATATTCCCAAAGAGTTCATCTTGGAGAGTGCTGGGTATGTCGATCACTCCGTTGAACTCAATTCAGCAGATATTAATCAAACCTTGTGTTGGTGGGTAATGGAGCAGACAATTTACGCACTATTATTGGGTCGAGAATCACAACGACAAGCTTTAAAGTCTTGGTCAAACAGGAAATTAGATCAACTCTTTGGCGATATGCATCAATTTACTAATACTCCGATTATGAGAGGAACTGCATTAATTCATTACATTACAGATCCAATTCATAATCAATTTTTTCCGGCAGGTGTAGAACATCTTCTCAAGCGTGGTTTTCTAGAAAAACTGTCCCGGTGAACCTCTATGATTCTGCTTCTGAGATGTCACTCCAATTAGGAATCGCACTAGTCAGAAAATCTGTATTTGATAAAGTTGGATTATTTAATCAAGAATTTCGCTACATATAACATCATGTGTAGAAACGGAATTTTGTCGTTCCAGATTTTTAACAATTACCGCCACATGGGTGGCAATGCTCCAGCAGGGAAGCATCGCGCTTAAGATGATCAAAAAATCACGTTTTCATGACTAAAGTTTAGGTCATATTTAGAATTTTTTGTCAATGTATAAGTCTTATAAAAAAAGTTTTAAGTCATAAATCATGAAAAATTTCCCTTTAGTGAGTGTCATTATCCCTGCCTATAACTATGCAAAGTATTTAGCAGAAACACTCGATAGTGCATTTGCTCAAACTTATCGTCCGCTCGAAGTCATCGTTATGGATGATGGCTCAACTGACTACACTGCTGAGATTGTTCGTGCTTATCCAGATGTGCGCTATTTTTATCAAGAAAATCAAGGCGTATCTATAGCTCGTAATGTGGGCATTGCTGCTGCTGAGGGAGAATTTATTGCATTCCTAGATGCTGGAGTTTAGACTAAAAGCAATATGAGAGAACGTAAATCAAATGGAATTAGA
>JAQYWO010000466.1 GCA_029379215.1 Rhizonema sp. PD37 | reverse complement strand
CAAGACCAGTACTACTCGTTATTAAAATTAGCAAAACAATAAAAATGTAAGTTGCTAATACAAGAGGTACGAAAATAAAGCTACTATACGGAATTGCTTATTTCTTTCTATTCAAGCTTTTTTTATGAGTGCGGCTTAGGGTGCATTGTCGGTGAAAGCAAGAGTGAAGAAGCGCATTCGTTTTGGAAACTCTCCTCGCAACTTCTATATAGTTTAACTTGACTTTCTGCTTCACCCTTTTAAACCGAAGAAATATGAAGGTACATAATTCAGTCATCTTGGCATGCTATCCGATTCCTCCCCTACCCTCCATTACCTACCTCTCGTTCAAACAGAGAATTCTTTGATCGGTTTAAGAGACACGACAAGGCGTTATATTAAAATTTGATTAAAAATTTCTGGAAAAGTAGTAGTAATCTTTAACAACTTCTCAGCCTAAATTAATGTTGTGACTGGTAGGAAGCTTTAAATTAAGTTTAGAGGAGTTAATTGAGAACATAAATGTCATGAAGTTTAAGCATATAGCTGTTTTAGGTTTCGCTACTTTATTAACGGTAGGTTCTATTAAAGAAGTGGTTGCACAAAAGCCTGCATCTACCGAAAGTGATATTGTTGCACAGGCTCCAGCAAGTGTTCCAGCAAGTGCTCCAACAAGTACCCCTACAGGAACCTTTCAGGCTGGAGAACACCCAACTAAGGGGACAGTCAGTATTGTTACCGAAAATGGTAAACGTTACTTAGTGTTAAGTCAAGATTTTCAATCCGCAAAAGGTCCTGATCTCCATGTGATTATGTATAAAACCGATGCACCTCCGAAAGGTGGGCTTAAAAAAGCCGATTATTACATTCTTGCTCCCTTGAAAAAGATCAGTGGTACTCAACGCTATGCCATTCCTAACAAAGTGAATGTAGCTAACTATAAATCCGTAGCAATTTGGTGTCAAAAGTTCAATGCGACTTTTGGCTACGCTCCTTTAAGCAGTTAATCATTTGATTTAAGTTTTGTAAGCATTCAGCAATCAGTAGTTGACGATGAGTGAATTTTGGTTGCCAAATGCCACATATATATGCTGTTTTGGAAATGGGTGATAGGTAATTGTTCTTTAAGTTCCTATTACCCATTTCTATGTTACTTACCAAACTTGTGTAAAAGATCTCTTATGGAACTCACAGATTTTCTCGCTCTTGCTCATCCTGCGATCGCTGTCTTTTTCGTCTTTCCCTTAATTGGAACCGTGGTGAATTTCGCTTGGAGTACTCGCCAGCGACGCTTACAAACCTCAGATGGCGGCAAGAGTAAAATCCCTCCTGTTGTAGGTACAGAACATCGCAAATTGGGTTACTGGTTAACTGCTGCAGTTGTGGGATTAACTTTAATCGGCTTATCTTATCCAATTGGGGAACATATTATTAAGAAGCAGGTATGGAATACAAATCCTTTCCAAGTTATTTTTATCTTATTAATTTTAGTTGCAACTATTGCCTCTTTAGTATTACTTTACCGAGGGAGACAGCGGATGTGGCGAGGAATATTTGCTACTTTAACTGGGGCCGGTTTAGTGATTCTCGGTTGCCAGGATGGAGTATATCGCCTGACTAAAGAGTGGTATTGGTCTCATTACTATATTGGTATTACTGCTGCATTACTAATGGTTTTTTCATTAGCGATTGTTGAAGATATTTATAAGGATAAATCAAATCGCTGGCGCATCGTTCATACAGTTTTAAACTGTATTGCCCTATTGCTATTCATTGGACAAGGGCTGACAGGACCAAGAGATTTGCTGGAAATTCCCCTTACTTGGCAGAAGCCTTATATTTATAAGTGCGATTTTGTCAATAAAACTTGTCCTACACCACCTCAACCATCAAAGTGAATCAACTCAGCAATATCTTTCGGAAAATTGACCTCTTTTCCTTACGTGCACGCTTAACGATTGGTGTTGCTGCAGTTTCCATTTTAGGATTAGGTAGTCTTGCTATCTGGACTAATTGGACAATGCAACAATTCTTAATCGATAGTCACAAGCACAATCTTGAAGAGATATCCACACGTTTACCACGTGATGTAGAAGTTTACAGTGAGATTCTACCGCCTGAAGCCGCACTGAAAAACGCTATCAATAATTTGTCCAATACTAAGATGGTGTTATGGGTAAAAAGTCCAAATCAAAAAATCATAGCTAGCTCGAATAATTTGCATCGACTCCCTAATTCTACAATAAATCAGCTCATCTCTCTCACAGAGATGCCAATTAAACCCCAAATTTATGAAATTAACCAAAATTACTTTGTTTTATGTGGACTTTCCTTACAGGTGCAAGGGAAGCTCCTAGGGCAACTCGTACTGGTGCAGGATGTTACCCGTGATCAGACGATGTTTTTGGCAATGGTTTGGAGATTGCGTACTGCCAGCATTTTGGTAATTATCGTGATGGTTGTCACGATTACATTTTATATCCAACGCTCTTTGCGCCCTCTACGTCAGATAAGTCAAATGACAGAAGTCATTTCTGCAGAAGATTTAGGGCAAGCGCGGCTGTATCTTGATAATGCACCTAGCGAAGTCAGAGAATTAGCTCAAACCTTAAACATGATGTTATCTCGCTTATCCCAATCTTGGGAGAAAGAGCGACAGTTTTTCAGCAATGTTTCTCACGAGTTACGCACGCCACTCACAATCATACATGGTTATTTGCAAAGTATTTTGCGCCGGCAACACCTTTTAACAGAAGTACAGAGAGAAGCTTTGGAAACTGCGGCTTCTGAAGCGGAACATACTGTTCGTCTCTTACAAGATTTACTTGATGTTGCTAGAGCCGATAGTGGGTATTTATACTTTAACATACAATCGTGTAGTTTGAATGACTTAGTAACCGAAATCGTGGAAATGGCAGGACAAGACAGCGATCGCACAATTACAATTGAGTCTTCTACTTACCCAATTCAAGTAAAAGCAGACTACACTCGCCTGAAACAGGTATTGATAAACTTGATTGACAATGCTATCAAATATTCTGAGCCTGGTACATCTATAAGCTTGCAATTAAGTCAGCAAGGCGAAGAGGGAATTATTCAAGTTTTTGATAAAGGTTACGGCATTCCCTTACAACATCAATCACGTATTTTTGAGAGATTTTATCGTGTAGATGAAGCTCGAAATCGTTCCACTGGGGGTAGTGGTTTGGGGTTATCGATTGTCAAGACTCTTGTTGAGGCAATGGGTGGTAGTGTAACAGTGCGCTCAAAATTGGGCGAAGGAAGTGTTTTTACGGTTATTTTGCCTGCTTAATAGCGGTTTTAAAAAGAATAGATCAACTCCACAGACATAGAGAACGCATTAAGAAAAAGATAGCAGCAGGAATTGTATTTTTCAGATAAATTTGTATTTTTCGATACAGACAAAAACTGAAAACTCTATTTTTTGTTTAGAAAAAATGTAGCGACGACATCTCCAGCTTCTAAACCAAGTGAAAGCGGAAATTGCAATATTTGAGCAACTATTCAGTTGTACAAGAATTGTTATATTTAGTTAATATTGATATTGATAACCATTGCTCAAACAAAACACCATGAATAAGATCGACGTGAAGCCAGACTCAAACCACCTGCAAAATGCTAGTACGCCTACTTGTGACACTCATTTAGTACATTTAGAGCATGTACGCTCAACTCAAGCACAAATTCTGCCAATAAACAAGGCACAGCAAATGGCAGAAGTTTTTGGGGTGCTGGCAGATCCAAATCGCCTACGCCTACTATCAGCGTTGGTTTCTCAGGAATTGTGTGTTTGCGATCTAGCGGCAGTTACAAAAATGAGTGAGTCTGCTGTTTGCCATCAACTACGCTTATTGAAAGCCTTGCGTTTAGTCAGCTATCGCCGAGAAGGTAGAAACGTCTACTACAGTTTAGCTGACAGTCACATTATCAACCTGTATCAATCTGTAGCGGAACACTTGGACGAATTTAATATTTAGATGTTGAGAGGCTTAGTCATAAGATTTACAGAAATGCGATGGCAAATCTCTCCTCCAAGTTCTACACACGCACTCAAAAAAATCAATCTATACGTAGGCTAGATTTTCATCTATTTTTAGCTGTTTGATTATTCAGCCTTTTTGACTGAAAATTTTGTGACGGCTAAAAATTAAGAATGCTCCCAGCAAAGTTAAACCAAAGATAGTGGTAGGTTCAGGAACCTTTCTAACTTTGACTTGGTGAGAGCAGTTAGCAGAGAGACTTGCATCAGAACTACCGACAGTGACATGAGCATTTGAACAGGTTTTATCCTTGCTCAAATGACTAACTTGCACTCCCGAGCTGGCGTTTGCATAAACATCAACACCGTTTGGCCCTATTTTAACTTCAGCGTTAGCTTCGCCAGTTGCTAGAATAGTTGGTATTGTGGGATTACCTAAGGCTTGAATTGGGTTTGCAAAAGCAGTTGTTTGAGAACCTGCACTAGATCCTGACAATGTACCAATACTGTGGCTGGTTGTCTCCTGGACTATAGAAGTAATGTCTTTGCTGACAGAAGTACCCGCAATAGATTTGGTTTTACTTTCTAATATATTCGCAATGCCAGTGGTGTTTGTAGCAGCTGTTGAGAGTATTGAGGAATTTCCACTGCTGGAGACAGAGCCTGTTGAGTATATTGAAGAATTTCCACTGCTAGGGATAGAGCCTGTTGAGAGTATTGAAGAATTTCCACTGCTAGGGATAGAGCCTGTTGAGTATATTGAAGAATTT
>JAQYWO010000465.1 GCA_029379215.1 Rhizonema sp. PD37 | reverse complement strand
GGTTGGGGGTGGGGTTCTTTTCCGCATGGGTGATTTGACGGACATCATACTAGGAGTAGGGGCGAGTTTCATTGCCAATAACTTGTGACTCAAGACTTATGTCTTGTTAAACTTGCCCTTACAGTAGATTAGGAAATCATCGATATTTTGGACTAAAATGTATAAATTTCTGATACCTTACAAATAAGTAGAACCAATAAGCTTTGCCTTGTACGATATTCTATTTTTAGCATTTTGTTGTTTCAGGAGAGGAAAAAATGACTTTTATATTCCAGATCTGTTTGACGGCTTTGGTCGTCGTCTCTTTTATCATGATAGTAGGCGTTCCAGTAGCTTATGCAACTCCGCAAAATTGGGATCAATCCAAAAAGTTCCTTTGGGCTGGTTCTGTAGTATGGATTGGCTTGGTGCTTTTAGTTGGTGCGTTGAACTTTCTCGTAGTTTAACTAAAATTTACAAGCATTCACCTGAGGTGTAATGGCGTAGGATTTAGCTATGCAGAGGGCATTCGGGAACCCACGCTTAAAAACGTGGGTTTTCGCAAAACAACATGCACGCTCTTCATAATTTTTAAGTGTGATCGCCCAACGCATACAAAAACGTCCAGTATGGCAAGATAAGCTTGAAAGAGCAGGGATATTTGGGGACAATCCCTTACGTCTCGCTTTATTTTCTCACAGCATTTATGACAATATTTGCCAAGGACTGCGAATTCAGCTTGGTGATTGGATTATTTATAAGTTTCAGAACAATGATTGATCCATTAGACGATTAATTTTGGGGTTAAAACCACTAAAAACCGCTGAACCACTAATACCGCGCCCTTAGGGAAATTTTTCACTCTCCGAAGCTATAGTAAGTTTATTGCAATAATATTGTGATTTGCTGTAATTCTGTTCTGATAAGGGTGATAAGCGTCTCTATTAAGGTATAATGCCTAATTCAAATTCCCAGGTTTAAAAGTCACCCCGGCAATTGGTGTACCTAACGTACCTCAAAAGCGCTGTATACTTTGACTCATTTAAAATATTACAGAATTATGGACTTCGTTCACTCTGACTAAAGTGATAAAATAATGGCTGTTATTGACACTAATCGTTCTTACACCTTCAGCAATTATTCAGAGCTTAGAATTGATCCGATTGATTTAGCTGAATACTTTAGCTACAGCATTCAACGAACAACATTACAATTACCTCAATACCAAGGTGCTATTAATCGTCTAGAAATACTTACCGCAGACATTAACGATATTCTGCCGCGCTTAGTCACGATGAACGAACAAGCAAAACGAGAAATGCTTATTGCGCCCGTAGTTAGGACAGTTGTTCAAATTGCTGATGCTCTTGTACGCGTTGAATATCCTGTTAATGTTTCCAATCAATTACAAGGTAACCTGGACTATTTACTTAGCATTAAGAATCTAAGTCAACTTTTAGTTATTGAAGCTAAACGCGACGATTTAGATTACGGCTTTACTCAGTTGATTGCAGAATTGATTGCCCTCGACTTATGGGAGCGATCGCCCACAGTTGAACAACAACCTCAATTAGTTGGAGCAATCACTACAGGACAGATTTGGCAGTTTGCAGTTCTTGATAGAGAAGCCAAACATGTAGAGCAAGGATTAGACTCATATGTTTTGCTAAGAGACATTGAAACTCTGCTGAGGATATTAATCCAATCTCTTACTAGAAAACAGTAGAAAAACTTCATTTTCAGCCGGAAACAAGGGCTTTACATAGTTAGCACTGTGAGCGCTGACTACGGGCGCGATTTATCGCTTATATCAAGTTTAGTTAATTAGATGATGTCCTTAAAATCACTCATAATAAAAGAAGCCCTCCCCGTTGGCTTTGGCGGGAAGGGCTTATTATAAAATTTATGTTAATTTACCGGACATGATCTAACTAATTGTTAAACAGCTAGCAAGGGCCACCAGTGAAAGTAGGTCATATTATGTTCGGATGAACACTTCTAATAGTGTTCGTAGTTGCGCTGTCTAGCCTGCGGCATCCCCAAAGGGGTACGCTCTCATACTGTTAAGAGTGATGACAGCGTAACTACGAACCTATCTTTTATTTGTAACTCATTGACCAAACATGATATAAGTCAAGCTTTTTCAATTTTTAATTCCGCGCTCCTTGTACTAGTTCATTGTCAACACAGCTCGAAAACGTGGCTTACCATCGCGTACACGTTCTAGTGCCTCTTGAGCTTTGTCGAGAGGATACGTTTCAATCATTGGACGAACGCCATGTTTAGCCGCTACTTCTAACGTCTCACGCATGTCTTTAATTGAGCCAGTGGGATTGCCCATGACTCGGCGACGCCCAAGAATAAAATCCATTGGTGAGGGAAAGACAATTTCTTTGTTATCTACAGCCAGCAACACTAACGTTCCTTCTGGTGCTAAAGCGTGGAGTGCCTGTCCCATGAGTTTGGAAGAATTGGCAGTAGATAGAATCACATCAGCCCCACCTAGCTGCTGCAACTTCTCTACCCATTCCTCAGTGCTGGAGTCGATCGCTTCATCTGCTCCCAGTTTTTCTTTCGCCATTTGGAGTTTATCATCACCTCGGCTGACGGCGATCGTTCTAGCTCCCATAGCATGAGCGAACTGGAGTGCCAAATGTCCCAATCCTCCTACACCCAGTACGGCAACAGTTTGTCCTGGTTTATAATTGACGTAGTTGAACGGGGTATAAACGGTCACTCCCGCACAAAATAGGGGTGCCGCTTCCTCAAAAGGAATTTCATTAGGGATGAGAGTTACGTCACGGGCAGGAGCTTTAGTGTACTCGGCAAATCCCCCGTTAAGGTTGATACCAGTAGCCTTCTGCTCCGGACATAAAGTTGATTCACCGCGCACGCAGTAGCGGCAATGACCGCAGGTATGCTGAGTCCAGGGAATACCAACACGGTCGCCTTTTTTTAGATAATTGACTTGTTTGCCAACCTTTTCCACCACTCCTGCAACTTCATGACCGGGAATCACTGGCACTGTTGACATGCCTTTAAACTCCTCATTTACCAAATGCACATCCGAACCGCAGATACCGCAGGCATGAACTTTAATCAAGACTTCTGTAGGACCGATTTCCGGCACAGGTACGTCACGTATTTCCAGAGATTGGTGATAATCTGGTAAAACTGCAGCTTTCATGGTATAATATCCTCAATTATTTATCATGTGTGAATTTAACATTTTCCCTACTATGTAAGTAAGGAAGTCCACGATGGTGCCAAGCTCAGAATTTTCTGTCAACTTACAGCAGTTTTCACATTGATAGAATACACAAATTGTGTAGGGGCAGGTCTGATATTATATCGGATTTACCCAGATATTATCTGTATAAAACCTGCCCTTACTCCAAAACGAACTACCTCAACTGTAGTCTATGCATCTGAAAATTGCTGTAAGTCACGCTGAATGCTGACTAAGAGCAGGATTGCACAAATTCGTGACGTTCAGGAAAATCATGTCTATCGTTCGTAGTTGCGCTTTAGCGCTGAAGCGCAACTACGAACCAAAATGCCACGAATTTATGGAAAGTTATACTAAGTTACTGTTCGTGATAGTTCCAGAGTAGTCCACCATCCACGAAGAAGGTAGACCCTGTGATATAGTCAGCATCTGGTGAAGCTAAAAAAGCCACTATGGAGGAAATGTCTTTTGTTTCGCCCAAACGTCCCAAAGGAATATTTTGTATAACGGCGTTGAGCTTTGCTTTATCTTCCATCAAACTCTTATTGATAGGTGTATTAATTGCACCAGGTGCTACATTGTTAATTGTAATACCTAAAGGTCCAAGTTCGATCGCCAAGTTTCGCATCATCATTTTCACACCACCCTTACTTGCACAGTAAGTGGTAAAGTGTGGGAAAGGTAATTCTTCATGTACCGAGCTAATGTTGATAATCTTTCCTTGGCGTTGAGTGTCCCTGAGGTGCTTAACGATCGCTTGTGTAGCAAAAAAGACACCTTTGAGGTTGACATTGAGAACGGCATCATAATCTTCTTCCGTAATATCCAAAAAGTCAGCGTGCTTTTCAAGACCAGCATTGTTAACCAATATATCTAGCTTACCAAAGTGTTGGACACCATCGCTTACCATGCGGTGGACATCACTTACAACACCCAAATCAGCTTTGACAACCAAACCTTTGCGTCCAGTAGCTTCGACTTTCGCTTTCGTTTCCTCTGCACCTTCTGGGTGAGAACGGTAATCGATGATGATGTCAGCTCCTTCTTCAGCAAGACGGATAGCGATCGCTTGTCCGATCCCCTGGCTGCTACCTGTAACTAACGCGACTTTTCCTTCAAGTTTCATGTTATTATCTCCTTTTGAATGAATCATTAGTCAATCAAATTTACAAAGGACAGTCCTCATAAGCAAGTATTTCATAAGACTTTCTTTTTCGGGACTTCGAGAATCATGCCAGATTACCTATCTTCTTCTTGGTATCCTTGGCATGAGACTTGTTTTAACTATATTGACGCTTTCACTTCATCCCTACCAATGTTAGCCTTCTGTAGTACTGGTTCATCAACGCACTGCTCCCTTCAGCGGTTCATTAAATTAAGTCTTCTTCTGACGAGAAGGAAGTAATATCATATCCAGTAGCATAACCATGCGGAAGAGAACCTCACCACGCTAGTCGCCTACGGCAGGAGAACGCCTCATGCACGCTGGCTCCCCAACACCCTCACAAGGGCTTTGTTTTTAATATTTCGGTTGAGGCAAGACTTGGAGGATGAGAAGACAGGC
>JAQYWO010000051.1 GCA_029379215.1 Rhizonema sp. PD37 | reverse complement strand
ACTAAGTAGTATTTTGTTGAATAGCTGAAATAAAACGTACACACTTACTAATCAAATAACTAAGCAAGTTTTGACACTTACCTCCTAAGCATTCAGATTTACGCAGTCAGCGCTCAGTCATATATTAAGTTATGTAAACATTTAACAAACTTATATATAACCCTTACAAGTTATACGTAATCATCGCTAAGAATTCAATAATTCATCGCTGAACAGGTTCTCTCACTAATTACATTTTATAAGAGGTGAATAAACAACGTTACAACTATTACGCAAGTGAAAATTGGAATAACGACAAACAGATTCTTCTTTTTCTATCATACAAATTGAAAGTCGTCCAGTCTTTTGTGGTGAAACCAGGAAGATTTAATCAGAAGCTTATTGCAAGCATTATTCTCAAAGGCGATCGCCTAAACTCAAGGAGGGATTTTGTCGATAATTGCACAAGTTTTTAACAAGTAACGAACAAAACGTTTTGTCACCTTCCTCGAAGTCGCTTGTCACTGAAGCAATATATTAAAAACATCCAACCGCCATGCGAAAACGGCGATATGAGAAGTTGATTAGCTTGTTTTGACTGTAATACACGATTGTATACAACAGATTTTTTGCCACCTAAATAACTGCAATACAAAACAAATTTAACAATTACAAAGAACGTTAAACGATAGATCGTTATAAAACTCTTACGCCGCCGATTTCTCCCCTGACTTTTCACGGCATCCTGAAAATGGTATTTTAGGGTTTCGCAACCCCTGATTTCTACGTTGCTGATTGTCAAGAATACAAATTCTTGACAATCAGCTTGTGGAAAAACCATGCTTTTTCGTGATTTGATGACTTCCCGTGAAAACTCAGATTTCTCCCATTAGCATCAGAATTTTTACCTCTTGGCTATAGTTTACTACTAATAAGTAACTTTCAAAGAATACACACAATTTCTTTACGTAACTTTCATATCTTATGTGTGTATAAAAATAATTGGCAGTAATAAAGCTTTTTTATTATTTAATTTTTCATTCCCAGGATGCCCTTACTCTAGCCGCTCTAATGCCAATGACTATCAAGCGACTCGTTGCGTAAGCAAGGGCGAAGAAGCGGGGAAGTTGCTCCGGATTAATCCGTA
The DNA here is from genome assembly GCA_029379215.1 of Rhizonema sp. PD37. Lineage (GTDB taxonomy): Bacteria > Cyanobacteriota > Cyanobacteriia > Cyanobacteriales > Nostocaceae > Rhizonema. The sequence continues at coordinate 36,072 of JAQYWO010000051.1, read as the reverse complement.
ATTGAGGAGGCTTCCACCACGGTTTTAAGAGAAGAATCCTTATCGTCGCATTTCTTGTCGTCGCATGGGCATGGCATCAATTTCATTAAAAATGGCGCTTGCTTGGATGGGATTACTGTCACGACGTTTTGTGCCACCGTCTTTGCCTACCAAAATCACGCGAAAATCTCCTTTGCCAATACCGAAGCGATCGCGCAATCTAGTAGCAGAAGCTTCGTCTATTTGCCGCCCATGTGCATAACTCGTTCCTTCTGTCAATACTCGCACGACAACTAGATCTCGCTCGGAAAAACCTGGTTTGTGTTGGGCAAACAGTCGCATTTGCTGTTGATACGCCTGACTTTGCGAAGACGGCGCAAAGATGAGCAGCACCCGGTTATTCCACTTTTGCGTACTTAGGCTGAATGAAGACATTTTAGCAGAATGATTAGTTGGGACTTGTGCTGCAACAGCAGTGCTGACTGGCGACAAAAGTAGAAACGCGAATAGGGTGATGAAAATAGGGATTGGAGAAGAATTTTTATTCTGAGGGTCTAACGTTTTCATAACTGAAAAGTTTGTATCTAAAGTTATCCAGATTTGAATTGTCTGCTTACACCATTCAACCCCTATCCTGCCTCTTTCTAGCAATTTTTGCAATTTAAAAGATAGAAGTAGCGTCACTATGTGAGAGACAAACCAGCAAAGAATAATTCGAGAAACCAATTGCCGATGAATTGTAGACCAATTTTATGGCATTTCGTAAGTCAATAAATTACAAATACTAAAAAGGAAATATTTCCAAAGACACAATCAGTGAGTGAAACGGGCTCGCCTTTCATCCAAAAGATAGATATTAGTACGCAGTAGCGAAGATAAAACAGTTAGATTGTAAGACGTTAACACCGGAGACAGCCGAGAAAAATACATAGACTAGATTTTAAGCTGTTTTCAACTGTGTGGTTATTTCTGCTGGACTGTACTAGTGCTAGGGGTTTGATCCCAGCCCTGACAGCACCGTGGCTGAATTTAAGTGCGGTTAAACAAGAGATAGAAGAAATAAATTCTTGTAGAAACGCTGACAACAGCGCGTCTCTACGATTCCTAATTCCTAACTCCTATGTCCTAACTTCACTTTAATCTTCCTCATAATGAAATCAATGTGAATATTTTGTATTGTACTTGACATTTTCTTGGTATTAATTTAAATAAGAGAGTTAATGATTCGTTATTGTTTATACTCGAATGTCATGCCTCTAGATCCTAATCAGCAACTGGTATCAACTACCCAAGTACCAACCACTCTTGGCACTCAATCACAGGGTAATCTGTTAACCACAGATCTTCAAAATGGGAGTTCTTCGTCTAGCCAACCTCAAATACAAGCAGCCGTCAATCCTAATACGCTATTCACCAAACCGTTTCCAGATTTCAATGGCGATGGTAAGAGCGACATTTTTTGGCGCAATCCATCAAATCAAGGTGGCGATCCATATTCCACCAGCAATAATGCTGTTTGGCTGGAGAATGGTAGTAATACCACAGGAGCTTATCTACAGACACTAGACAGCAATTGGAGTTTTAGCTTTGCTGATTTTAACGGAGATGGCAAGAGCGACATTTTCTGGAATAACTCCGCCACTGGTGAGAACAAAATTTGGCTGATGGATGGCTCTACCATCACTAACGCCACAGATGCCTCACAAAATATAGATAGTCTTTCTGGTTGGACTCCTACCCTCGCCGATTTCAATGGTGATAACAAGACAGACATTCTCTGGCGCAATAGTACAACCGGTGACAACCAAATCTGGCTGATGGATGGCACAACCATTTCATCTAAAAATCAAATAGGCAGTATTCCCATAGCGTGGACTCCGACTATTGTCGATTTGAACGGAGATCGTAGGGCAGATATCTTCTGGCGCAATAGTCAAACTGGTGAGAACCAGACTTGGATCGAAAATGACGCAACACAGGGAAATTTCGACGTGAAAGTTCAGCCAACACTTGATTCTAACTTTACTCTGAACGTTGGCGATTTCAACGGTGATGGCAAGAGTGACATCCTCTGGCGGAATAGTCAAACAGGTGAGAACGCCTATTGGATTTTTGATGGAGCAAACGCGACTGGGTATACTGAACCATCGCTGGGCACAGCTTGGACTCCTAAGATTGGCGATTTCAACGGTGACGGCAAAACTGATGTGTTCTGGCGCAATACTTCAACAGGTGATAACGCTGTTTGGATATCGGACAACACGACGGGCACCAATCCCACTGGCTACTCTCTACCCACACTTAGCACAGACTGGACTCAGGACTTTGGGTTTGGGGATTTCAATGGCGATGGCAGAACTGATATCTTCTGGCGCAATAATTCAACAGGTCAGAACGCTACTTGGACATCGGCAGATACTACAGGTTCCAACTTTACCGGAGCTTTAGCGCCATCACTTCCGACTGTATGGAAGAACTATTCTAGTTAAACCTGATAAGTTATGGGAATAGATAGTGTATCTACATGTTTAATATAGTCAGATACTCTTCGTGTGTTCTGATATATCATTCAGAGCGTAGCTAAGATTTTTACCACAGATTTCGCTTGATCATGTTGCGCTCACTAGACCAAGTTGCATCTATACTAATTAACTAGGTAAGAATAAACTAGATTGGTAAGGATTGCTAATAGCTATAGCAATCCTAATAGACATCTCCAGAAACTAACTATGCGTTCGCCCCTACGTCTTTTTCGGAGATGTCTAATTAATTTTTGAACATTGAAGATACAGATCCCCGAAGTGCGCGTATCGTTGTCGGGGATTTTGTTTTTCACAAATGATTTAGGACTGCTACATTAGCAGTCTTAAGTTTTGTACATAAGAAGTGTTAACGCACTCATACCTAATACTTTCCTTAAAGATGAATTTATAGGCATATGTATATACACTTAAGTAAATTTACACTCATGGAAGTTTATTTTTTGAATGTAAGCTCGCAACAGCAACTGAAATTTATAGATATGACTTTTCCCGCTAACTCCTGAAACAACCAAATAGTGTAACTTTTTGGAATCCGTCATTATCAATTACTGATTATTAATGACAATGAAAGCCGAGAAAATCAGACTTTGGTACAGGGGGAAGAGAAGTCATACCTGACTACAAGCTGCTTTGCGGCTAAGTATCTCTAAAAAGATAACGGCAAAAGTCAAGCCGCCCTTGGCGGCAAGGCAGCTATGCTGGAGGCAGAGGGCAGCTATGTAATCCCCAAGACTTCGCGCAAAGTCTGCGGGAGAGAGGACTCTCCCCCGCGAGCGAGTGCTCATTCAGGGGCTTGAAGTATGGACGTAGTATTTCTTGTTCTATGCATCTCGATCAGACTTGTTTTCACGCGTTGCATAAATAAATTTAGGGGCTTGAAACCCTCTGGCAGAGAGCTTTTGGAAAATTTGTTACCTTCAGCATAGCTGCCCTCTGCCCTCTGCCTTTCTTCGGTCAGAATCATAGATAAGTTATGTCACTAAAATAACAACTTCATAAACCTTGTAGAGGTTTTTGTCAACGGCTTGACTTTTGACTGGTAATAAATTAAACAATATACTTGTTTGTTACTGTCTGTACTAGAACAATATGCTACCAGTGTCCTCCATGTCTAAAGATCCCAATGCTGCAATCAGTACCTCTACACCGACAATATCGGCATTAAACACTATCAGTAGTTTGGATACATCGGGGACAAATCTTTCTTCCAAGAGTTCTTCGCCTGAAATAGCTGCCGCAAATCCCAATCCTAACTCCCTATTTAACAAAGCTTGGATGGTTCCTGATTTCAACGGTGATGGTAAGACTGACATCTTCTGGCGCAATACTTCTCCAAGTGAGGATTCAAATTCCGGTCAAAATGCCATTTGGCTGATAAATGGTACAAACGTCTCTAGAGGCAATCTACCCACACTAGACTCAAACTGGGATTTTAGCTTTGCTGATTTCAACGGTGATGGCAAGACTGACATTTTCTGGAACAATTCCAACACGGGTCAGAATAGAATTTGGCTGATGGACGGCTCAAACATTACTGCTGATGTTTCTGTGGATGCACTCAATAAAACTTGGTATCCTACCATAGGTGATTTCGATGGTAATGGTAAGACAGACATCTTCTGGCGGAATGAGCAAACAGGTGAGAACCAAATATGGCTCATGAATGGTACAAGTATTCTCTCTAAAACTTCTTTGCAGACATTGGACTCAAGCTGGTCTCCTCAAGTTGCGGATTTTAACGGTGATGGCAAGACTGACATTTTCTGGCGTAACGCTCAAACAGGTGAGAACGCAGCATGGATCATAAATGGCACAAATGTGACTACAGCTAATCTACCTTCAATTAATACATCCTGGACTACGAGCATTGTTGATTTTAACGGTGATGGCAAGACTGATCTATTCTGGCGCAATCAAAACACGGGTGAGAACCAAGTATGGCTGATGAATGGCACAAACCCCACTGCGGCTAATCTGCCTTCACTGAATACATCCTGGACTCCGAGAATTGCTGATTTGAATGGTGATGGCAAGACCGATATTTTTTGGCGAAATTATAACACAGGTGAGAACGCTGCTTGGACAATTGATGGTACAAATGCGACTGGAAGTTTTCTACCGTCCTTAGAAACATCTTGGAGTCCTGCAATTGGAGATTTCAACGGGGATGGCAGGAGCGATGTCTTCTGGCGCAATCAGAAAACGGGTGAGGACGCTATTTGGATAATGAATGGCACAACTGTCACTGGAACTTTTGAGCCATCTATGGCCTCTGGATGGGTTAATTATTCTGGCTAGTCGTGATACCGTTTCACTTTAAAGTTGATACATTTAGGTAAGCAGGGGAAGCTTCGGGAGCAGGGGAAGAAGGGGGAGTGAATTGTATCAAGATTTTCGTGAAATGGTATGAGGTACTCTTTTCGGCAGAGGGGAAGAAGAAATTACATGGGTCATCTTACACTCAATAACGCTACCAAGGATTTCAACGAACGCGTCATATTATGTCCGTTAAATCACTCAAAATAAAAGAATCCTACCACACTCCTCGTCAACTGCGGGAAAACGCCTCATGTACGCTGGCGTCCCAACCTCTCTCCGTTAGCAAGGAGAGGTTGGGATAGTATTAATTTTAATTAACCGGACATGATATTAACTGTCGGAGACCTACATAGCGTAACTCTCACGAGATGGCGCGTGGGTGCGCCGAATTCTTCCTCATTACCCACTCGCGATAGATATAAGCAGTTGCCAGGTTTCTTAGGACATCAACTAATGATAAAACACGGAAACCATGGGACAATCACACGCCTGCTCCCTGCTCCCTGCTAGAATGCCCCCTGCTCCCTGCTATATTAGAGCAGTAGTTGATATTTCTCTTGAGCCAAATGGTAGAGAGGACGCCAAACCAGACGATTAGTCAGGACGACTAACAAGGACATGACCGTTGTTGCTGCGAGAAGTAATGCGAAATTGCCTGTAGCTGTAGCATGAGAAATCGTGGAACCGAGTCCGGGTGTCATGTTCACCTTTCCTTGAAAAGTGACATACTCGCTGACGATACTGGCATTCCAAGCGCCACCAACGGCGGTGATAATCCCTGTAATTAGGTAGGGAAAGATTCCTGGCAAAATTAAAGTTCGCCATCTTTGCAAACGAGAAAGCTTATACACCCAAGCGGCTTCGAGTAAGTCGCTTGGAATTGACTGTGCCCCTGCAATAACGTTAAAGAGGATGTACCACATTGTTCCCAGCATCATCAAAGCTACCGAACCAATTTCTAAACCGCCAGCAATACGGGTTAACCAAAGCAACAAAACTGGAAATAAAGCTGTTGCTGGTACGGAAGCAGCGATCTGTACTATAGGTTGTAACACTTGAGCTAAACGGGGATTGCGACCGATCGCAACTCCTACTGGCACCGTCCACAGTAGAGATAATATCAATGCTACAATCACCCGTAAAGCTGTGAAAACAGCTCCACTCAGTACAGTTTGCCAATCAGTCAATTTCAATACTCGTAGCAGCAGTAGAGCTTCCCAAGTACCCCAAAGAACAATTACGCCAAAGCCTGTGATAAACACCCAATTAATCAACTCGGGCAGTTTAAATTTGCCTTGGTTGTTAACAGGTAGGGTGCGAACGGGCAATCCTCGAATTAATCCGTAGTCAAGGACTGTTTGTAATGGTCTGACTAAGCGATCGCTCATAATCCGCAAACTTGGCGATCGCCGCAAAATATCCAATACCCGCGATCCGGGTGTACTTTGTGCCTCAACCATCTCAATCTTAAACTTTTCTGCCCAAGCAATTAGGGGTCGCCACACTAAAAAATCAATTGCCACAACGACTCCAATCAACACCACCAAGCCCCAGAATAAGGCTTTATAGTCTTGCCTATTGGCTGCCGTTCCTAAAAAAGAGCCTAACCCAGGTAAGCGAAAATCTTTATCTCCTAGAGTAAACGATTCAATCGCAATTAAAAAAAACCAACCCCCTGCAAACGACATCACGCTATTCCACACCAATCCGATGGCAGCTGCTGGTAATTCCAACGTCCAAAACCGCTGCCAAAGGTTCAGCCGATAAATCCGAGCAGCTTCTAGCAATTCCTGTGGAATACTGCGAAGGGATTGATAAAAACTAAAAGTCATGTTCCAAGTCATACCAGTGAAAATTAGGAGAACAGAAGCGAGTTCTACTCCAATCCGCTGGCCGGGAAATAAGGCAATCAGAGCCAGCACTACCCCTGGTAAAAATGACAACACCGGAATTGATTGCAGAATATCTAGCAAGGGAATCAGAATTATCGCTGCAAGGCGGGAGCGATAAGCAGCATAAGCATAAATCAGGGTAAATACCAGTGATAAAAAGTAAGCCAGTCCCATGCGTAGCAGAGTTTGGGCGGTATATCCTGGTAGCGCACTGATTTTGGTTGAAATTGTTAAATTACTGCTGAAACCACCACTGAAATTGGAGGCTGTTCTCACAATTAGCAAAATTAAGCTAATGACAGCCAGAATCAGCAAGACATCTTGCCATGTCCAATTTAAGCGTCCGGAGGTTTGATTGGCAGGAGTGAGGGGTCGAGTCATAAAAATGGAGAGTTATGAGTTACGAGGTAAAGAAATTTAGAGACGCTTTCAATCATCTGAGCGTCCCTACAGGATTGAGGTGGCGAGGGAAGGGGCGGAGTTAAGAATTATTCATCTCCTCAGATTCCCCTCTTGACTCTTCTTCTCCTTTCTCCTGCTCAACAGATCTCCCTCTCCCTTTATCTATGTCTTCTTCTAAAAATATTTGTCCTGCTGGCTCATTGTAACTGTATATTTCCGCATAACGACCCCAATCAATAACGGTGTTTAATTGCCGCTTGGCTTCTTCAGGACTAAAATGATTTTCTAGGATATCTAGAACCAGTTCTTCTGGAATGCGTTGATTGCGTTTTGCTTCTAAAAGACGGTAAATTTGCTGTACTAGGCGAATGTTACTCAGGAGTTGATTCCGCACAATTTGTTTACGTTCATCAATCCCACCGGCAATAAATTGTTGTCCAATTGAGGTAACGCTGATATCACCTTCTGCTATCTCAACAAAGCTCATTAATTTTGCCGCATCGACAATGGGCAGAATGTCATCTACCTCTAGTTGTAGTTCTTGCCCAAGACGGTAGAGATCTGTTTTGGGACGATCCTCCAATAGTTCGATCAAACCAGCGATTGAGCCAACGCGTACCGGCGGCAAAGACTGATACTTTGGCTCTGAACGCGGTTCTTGAGGAGAAACTGTTGTAGGTGCTGGCTCAATCTTTTCTAGTTCGGGGTTGGTGATAATCTTATAAACCTGATCGACCAAGGCTTGAAAGCTGGGATGTTTGCGATCGCGGTAATGAGGTAACGTGACGGGTAAATCAGCACGGATTCTCCCTGGATTGCGTCCGAGGACGATAATCCGATCTGCTAGAATCACAGCTTCTTCAATCCCGTGAGTGACGATTAAAATAGCTTTAGTCGGGATGCGACGTTCTAACCACAAATCTAATAGCTCAAAGCGGAGGTTTTCTGCTGTTAACACGTCCAAAGCCGAAAAAGGCTCATCCATACACAGCAATTCTGGTTCTACTGCCAGAGCTCTGGCAAATCCAACTCGCTGACGCATTCCTCCTGACAGTTCTTTGGGATAGGCATTTTCAAATCCGTCCAGCCCAATAATGTCAATCATTCGTAGCGCCTTTTTCCGTCTGGGATCTGGGGCTTCTCCCTTTGCCTTTAGACCAAGTTCCACGTTCTCAAGTACAGTCAACCATGGATAGAGGGCGAAACTTTGAAAAACAATTGCGACTCCTGGATTAAGTCCTACTAAGGGTTTGTTGTGATATTCAACTTGACCCTGGCTGGGTGGAATTAACCCAGCCACCATCCTCATTAAGGTAGATTTCCCCGAACCTGAAGGACCTAGCAAAGCGACGATTTCTCCTGGACGCAACTCCAAGTTGATATCCTCGAGAATAACGATTTGCTGACCATTCGGCTGCCGATAATATTTGCCGGCACCTTGTAGGGTAATCAGGTGTTCAGTTGCTGATTTTACCGTCACGGCTGTCCCTCTAAAGCGATGATTCACTATACTCTGATCATGAAGTCATCTTACTTTAAAGTTGAACATTGGTGATTGGTCGCAAAAATAATCACCTATTTCTGCAAGGAGGCTCCCACTGTACTACAAGGTTAGTGTGGGTAATTTACAAGCTCTCATTTCCCATTATCTTGGATGTGCAAGCGTACATTTTAGAGACGGCGAAGTCACGCTCATTGCTCTGGAGAGTGCATCACCTGGGTGCATTAACGCTCTTAATTTACTAAATGAAAGTTGAATCCTAATTTTCTCAAAAGTTCATCATTTGATTCGGTGAATTGGTTTTTAGCCGTAAGGATACAGAGATTATGATACGGTAAGAATTTTATAATAACACTCAACGTGTCATTATATGCTTTAAATCTCAATCGAAGGAGCATTCATGCAGAGAACAACACATCAAGGATATACTTGACTTTGAGTGAGATAATTAACTATGTAATCGATAAGATAGCTCAAGTACCTTCTTAACTCCTCCGCTGCTTGAGTAGAAACTCGATCTAGAGATTCCCAATCTGTGACATATTTGTTTTTGATCAACTCAAACGCTTTCAAATACATCTCGACTGAGGGCTGTTGGTGAGTAATGACTCCTTGATACAGGAGACGGGGTTCGATTCCATTTTCCAGACAGTGTCCCAGCAGTTTCAAATATTGACGGATGTTATGACGAAACTCTTCTGTTTGAGGATGTTGCGGCACCAATAACTCCAAAGCCACGAGTCGCGCTACTTCTGCTCGATGTGTTAAGAGCCACTTTCCTGCTTCCAGACAGGCTAATCTCTGTACTTCTAGGTTTGGGAATGTTGCAGCTAATTCTTCCAGTTGCCCTAAAGTATCTTGGAGCCGGTTTTGTTTGGCTGGAATTTCTGCTATATTAGTAATCTCTTCCAAACGCTGTTTCTTATCTTCTAGTTCGCGGCTGAAAACTTCAACAGTTGGTTTGATAACTTGACTAATATGAGCGCTCTGCTGTAAAACATCATTCACTTGATTGGACAAATTAGATGTTTTTAGATCGTTGAGTTGAGTATTTTTATTATCCTTAATACTGTCAAGCTGGGTTTGTAGATGTAGAATCATCAATTCTAGACGTTCTTCAGTTTCTTGCAAACTTTTGTACATGCGTCTTTCTAAAAAATCAACTTTTTCTTGTACAGGCTTGACATTCGCTCTCTTAAGCCAGGGACCGAAAATAAACTCTATAAATCCTTGCAAAGTCTTACCACCCTTTTGCCAGAGTCCAATATTTTTTATGTTTTGAGACATAGAGTTTTTCCTCAAGAATTCAACCTTGTTTCTAAAAAAGATTTTCAAGTTGATATCAGTAGATAAAATAAATATAACCTAAAATTTAGTTGGAGTATGTTACACTTCATTTCAGTACATGAAGGCATAAATATTACGATGTTTCGTGCGTTACTAACATGCTACATTTTACGCTTTGGGCTCTGAAATGTTTAACAGTAAAATTTAGATTAAACATGTAAAAAATATGGCTTTACCAAATCATTAACGTCACATTTATAACAAATAGCTATCTGTGCGGACAGCTTGGCTCATTAAGTCTTAGCTCTTTTTCAATGAAATTAGCAATAAAATATTATTAGGACTTACGCAAAAGTTGCCGAAAGGCTCAATTTATTGAATCGCCAAGACGAGGCAGTGCGTTGGTGAGCCAGCGCGAATGACGGCTTTCCCTCCGTAGGCGACTGGCTTTCATACTCTGCCGACTTGAAGCAACTGCCGTGCCAAAAACGCTCTTGTATGAGTAGAGTTTTAAGTCCTAATTATTACTCATCAGGTTAGCTAATCCATTATATAGATATGGAGCGAAAATTAGGGACTGAATTGAATTTTAAAAGGAAGTATCGAAAAATACTGATTGCTCTGATACTGATTTTAAATTGTTTTAGAGAGAGACGTCAAAGTATTATAAAGATAAGCTTTTTTAACCGAGAAAAGCACATTTAAACTGTGGTCTGTCAACTATAAACTATTAACATCCACTTTCAAATCAAGTTGCCAAAGTTCTATCTCAAAGTATATTTACACGCATATTAGTGGGATAACCGTACTTCAATTGGGGCATAATTTCTACCTGATGAATTTATGTTTGGGTTGCTACGATTGAGACACAGCTTAAGTCATGCTGTCATTAATAACTAATTACAAATTGAATATAATATAAGGACAAAATATGAAAAATCAACTAAGAACTGCTGCTTTGCTAGCTACGCTGAGTGGTATCTTGATCACCATTAGCTATTGGATAATTGGCGGAACTACTGGCGTGATGATCGGAATCGCGTTAGCAGCCGTGACAAACCTATTTTCCTGGTACCAATCAGATAAAATAGCGCTAGCTGCGTATCGGGCTCAACCTGTTTCACTACGAGAAGCACCAGGGCTTTATCAGATGGTACAGAGATTGTGCGATCGCGCGAGTCTACCCATACCAAAAATCTACATCTTCCCTAGCCCAGCGGAATATCGCATTTGCGACGGGACGAGATCCCGAACATGCTGCTGTTGCTGTCAGCGAAGGTATTTTAAATTTATTACCAGATGATGAACTTGAAGCTGTTATTGGGCACGAACTGACGCACGTTGCCAACCGTGACACATTAACGCAAGCTGTCGCCGCAACAATAGCAGGTGCAATTGGGTTTTTAGCTCAAACTCTCAGCTACGGTATGTGGTATTCACCGTACTCGCGAGATGACCGCAATGGTCCAAATCCTTTGGGTATACTTTTGACAGTTATACTTGCCCCAATTGCGGCAACAATTATTCAACTAGCAATCTCGCGCACAAGGGAATTTGCAGCGGATGCAGGTTCTGCTAGATTGACTGGTAATCCCCGCGCCTTAGCAAGTGCACTGCAACGTTTGGAATCGGCTGCACAGCAAGCTCCCTTGCATGGAAATCCAGCCTTTGAACCGTTGTTGATTACAAACGCCTTTTCCGGGCAGTTATTCAGCAATTTATTTTCTAGTCACCCCTCAACTGAGGCACGGGTTGCCGCATTGCGGAAGTTAGAACAACTTCAGTATTCGGCTAGGAGTTAAAAATTACAACACTTAATTCATAAGCTTTTTGAGGATTATGAATTAAGTGTTTGATTTCCGCCGCACTCTTTTTAGCAACTATTAACAAAGGAGAAATAACATGAGTAGCCAAATAGCGGAGTCAAGCACCGTATTTGTTCACTTTTTTCGGCTCCTCTGTAGTCGCTTCCACCAGCTATCGAGGCGGCTATTAGTATATCTACACTTAATACAATATGCAACCAAGTAAAGGGAAAAAGAGAATAAGAAATCAGCCTGTTTTTTACGATGAAATGAAAGAAAGGCATATGGTAGTTATTACCCCTACCGCGTGGAGAAAGTTGCTTGCACTTGCTATTGATGCTAATCTTAGTGCAAGTGAGTGCTTGGAGCGTATTATTAGAGACATAGACTCGGAATGACTCCGTTTGACTCCAAGATACCGCTATCTAGTAATACGACTTACAATGCAAATAATGATGGAGAAAATTTGGTTGTCGTCCAAGTTAGCCCTCAAACCAATGAAATAGTGGAAACCGAGATGGTTGGGGAGACTGCGGAAGCGAAGCATGAAACCAAGGCACTAATTGAGGCAATCAGAAGACGTGCACATTCCTAGGCGCAATCAGCAGGAACTCTCACGTTGGAAACCTACTTAAATGCGGTACGTCGGGCGCGGGAAGCGATTGAGGGCGATAAACTCATTGAACGCGATCGCTTGGAAAGATCCTGGACGATCATTCAAGAAGATGCTGAGAAAAACTGGAACTTGCTTGTTGAAGGAGTTGCAGAACTCGGTGATCGCTTTCAGGATGCAGCTAAAGCCGCATGGGATGCTTTCTTTGCTCCACGTCCTCGTTCTTAAGGAGTAAAAACGGGTAGAATTTAATAAGTGTGACGGATGAGTTGTCTATAAAACGATGGACAACTCATCCGTTGCTATATTTGAGCGTCCATATTAGAATTGCTACTATTTGGCTGAATCCCTCAGATTCATCTGTAGGGATATTCTAACTGATTGTATTTTTTTTAGCTTCGTTATTGAAAATTAAGACCTATGCGAACTCACTATTGCGGCGAACTCCGAAAGGAACATATTGGAGAAACTGTCACCTTGTATGGATGGGTAGACCGTCGCCGCGATCATGGGGGCGTGATATTTTTAGATTTGCGCGATCGCTCTGGAGTTGTACAAATTGTCAGCGATCCACAGCGCACCCCAAATTCCTACGAACAGGCAAGTAGCCTGCGAAATGAATACGTTGTCCAAATTATAGGCAGGGTAACGCAACGTCCTGAAGAATCTTTAAATGCTCGCATACCTACAGGCGAGGTAGAAATCTACGCCGAGCAAATTAAATTGCTTAACGCTGTCAACTCACAACTTCCTTTTCAAGTTTCCACTGCAGACAGCGATCAAGTTCGAGAAGATTTGCGACTGAAGTATCGCTATTTGGATTTACGGCGCGATCGCATGGCACGTAACATACAAGTACGTCATCAAATTGTCAAGGCCATGCGTGGCTACTTGGAAGATGTGGAAGGTTTTATCGAAGTCGAAACACCCATTCTTACCCGTTCCACTCCAGAAGGTGCGCGGGATTACATTTTACCCAGTCGCGTCAATCCAGGGGAGTGGTTCGCATTACCACAATCACCGCAGCTTTTCAAGCAGTTGCTGATGGTTTCTGGCTTAGACAGATACTATCAAATTGCTCGTTGCTTCCGCGATGAAGACTTGCGTGCTGACAGACAACCAGAATTTACTCAGTTGGACATGGAAATGAGCTTCATGTCTCAAGAGGAAATTATTGAACTCAACGAGAAGCTAATTTGTCATATCTTTAAGATAGTCAAAGGTATTGAGTTACACCGTCCTTTCCCCCGTTTGACATATGGGGAGGCGATGGAACATTACGGTTCGGATAAACCAGATACTCGGTTTGGTTTGAAACTCGTCGATGTCTCGGATGTAGTGAAAGACTGTAATTTTAAAGTTTTTCGGGAAGCCGTTGCCAATTATGGTATTGTCAAAATTCTGCCAATTCCTGACGGCAACGATGTCATTTCTAATGTTCGGATCAAACCAGGTGGGGACTTATTTAAAGAAGCTAATGAAGCCGGCGCTAAAGGTTTAGCTTACATCCGGGTGAGGGAAGATGGTGAAATCGATACCATCGGCGCAATTAAAGACAACCTCAGTGAAGAGCAAAAACAGGAAATTTTGCGACGAACAGGTGCAAAACCAGGTCATTTGCTGCTTTTTGGAGCTGGTGACGTTGCGACTGTGAATAAAACTTTAGACAGGTTGCGTCAAGCGATCGCTAAGGAATTTAACTTAATAGATCCTGAAAAAATCAACTTACTTTGGGTGGTAGAATTTCCCATGTTTGAGTGGAATGCCACCGAACTGCGTCTCGAAGCACTGCATCACCCGTTCACTGCACCGCATCCTGATGACATAAGTGATCTGAAAACAGCCAGAGCACAAGCTTACGATTTGGTATTTAACGGTTTTGAAATTGGTGGGGGTAGTTTACGGATCTATCAACGGGAAATTCAAGAACAGGTGTTTGAGGCGATCGGACTTTCTCCAGAAGAAGCACACAATAAATTCGGCTTTCTCTTAGAGGCGTTTGAATACGGAACTCCACCACATGGTGGAATTGCCTATGGAGTTGATCGTTTGGTTATGTTACTTACTGGAGAGGAATCAATTCGGGATGTGATTGCTTTTCCAAAGACGCAACAAGCACGTTGCTTATTAACCGATGCACCGTCAAAGGTGGATGACAAACAGTTGAAGGAGTTACAAGTTGCCTCGACTTACAAGCCGAAGTCATAGATAAGTGCTGAGTGCTGAGTGCTGAGAGTATTGGACTTAGGACTCGCCGCACGTGGTCCCATAGGGTTAAAAGAAGGCTAATTGCAATTTTGGAGCGCAAATTATGTGATGAGTGTTGGTGAATTGTGATCGCTGCGCCAAAAATCTTGAGATATCGTAGCTGCTCACGGTAAAAATTGCGGATAACATGAATTCGCGCTCCAAAGTCATTATGTTCGCGGACAACTCATTATTGTCTAAAGTCCAAATAGAAAAGTTACTGTTGTCAAGCATTGTTCAAATATTGTTTGAGATCGCGGATGGCAGAACTGGTATTGCGATTATAGGCAATGTGCATACAGCGAGCGATCGCGCTCTGTAAGTCAAAGTCTGGGAAATAGCGGCTATGGGTTTGAAGTTGATAGGTTGCACCCTGCAACTGATAAATTAAAGTCTGCTGATTTTTGTAGAGCCATACTTCAGGCACGCGGTAGGGGAGATAGTCCTGCACATCCGAATAGCTGGTAACATCAATTTCTATCACCAAATCAGGTGGGGGATCATTTTGCCAGTCAATTCGCTTTTTGCCAGATACCGCTTGCCATTTATCAATGTAAAAACAATAGTCTGGCTCGATGCCGCTTTCTTCTGGTAAAGTCATGGTCACAGGGGTAAAAGCATCATATTCTCGTTCATCGCTATCCAACAGTGCTTTAACAATGTCCGAAATTAGATTGGCATCTCGACCGTGTACGCGCAAAGGCGACATTAGCAACACTTCTCCATCATAATATTTGATGCGCGGAATTGAACCATCACCGCGTTGCTTGCAAAGACTCTGATAATCCTGCCAGGTAGCAGGCAACCGCACTACGGAACCAGGGGGCAATTGAATCTTTTCTGTGGAGACAAGAGCAAACATGGTTTAATTTTTCTTTTTTAGCCGCTTATGGCAATGATAACTGGTAAATTACTGGAGAAGCGTCCGAGTTTGGGGATCAAGACGATACGGTTGAAAGGACACAATATCGGCATTATGAAGTTTATATATAAAAAAATACAATAAAACTATCAAAGCTTGTTATACATATACCAAGTATCAGGTAATATATATCAAGATGTGGAAAATATTTAATGTATTGCATTTGAATGTTGCAGTGTATAAATTTTTCCTATTTTCCAGGTGTGTGTTAAAATTAGAGTATGTAATATGCTGCTCTCACTATGGTGTGAATTGTAAGTAGCATTGTGATATCTACCAATTGTCATCCTAGTTTAAATAGCTAATTTTCAAGGTCTGGAGTTGGGCTTTGATGGTCCATGAGATCTCAGTCCCTCCAACGTAACCTTATTGATTTGTAATATGTTTACAGATTGAATAAGGTCGAATCGCAGAGATAGTGTAACCAAAATTAGAAGCTTAAGAGAAACCGATGACCGAATACTGCCCCTGAAGGGGTCTTTTTTATGCACAATCATTTAGCTGAATACTAGTAATTTGAAAAAAGAACTTAGATAAAGTCCGGATAATCACTCTCGAATTACTCCAACTACCGAAATTTACCACTCTCATGTACGATAACGGGAGCAAAAAAGAAACTAACAAGGGTGTACTGGCTTCCCAACACCAAACTGTCTATAGTTCAGTGCTGGATATTAATAGCAAGTATTAAAACGGACTTGTCCTGAGAAAATAAAGATGAGAAATAAAAATGAATTGAGTAGGTGAAAGTCACAAAAGGGAGCTTTGCGTGTCGCTTTTATCCCCGCGCATTTATTCGTGGGCATATATTCAAGGGCGGAGAAGTTCTGACAACTGATTTCTTCTTAACGTATGTTGGCAAACGGAAGGAGGTTGAATTGCACAGAAGGTGTGACCGAAATCGGAAGCGCTCAAAAAGGCGAGCTATTTATTGTCCAATTCACGAATGCTATCTCCATAGTGTAAGTCCAAAGTATTCATTGTTTGCAGATCGCGTTGGACAACTCATAAATCGAGGGGTAGGACAACAGAGTGCTCGTAGATTAATGGCGACAAAAACTACAGTGTTACTAGAAGGTGAATGGTTAGAAGGCTTCTGGTGTGACGATTGCAATCAAACAACATGGTATCACATTCAAAAGAGCGATCGCACTTATCATCTATCGGTAGCATCTCCAGAACTTTGGCAGCAAGTAGTGGGTGTCATGAACCCAGAAGGAAATCCGTCTGTTAGTGAGTTTACTCGCAAACATGCACGGAATGTTGGCTATAACGGCAGCAAAGATTTCCAGTTTAGAGGTTAAGCCAGTTACAGTCACAATTCAATGTATCAGAACGGTCAACTATGGAGCCTACACCAAATTTTGAAGAGATTGATGTTCAAAAACATTTTCAAGTTCTGCAACGACGCTGGTTGCCAGCAGTCTCGGTGTTTGGAACTGTTGCTACCCTGGCATCTTTGTTCGCACTATCACTCAAACCCGCCTACAAAGCTGAAGGAAGTCTTTTAATTAAGACGAATCATAGTCCCTCTCTCACGGGCTTAGGAGAAGGGCTCGGACGGATAGATTCTTTAACGATTAACAACAATCCATCAGATACTCAAGCAAAAATCGTTACATCCGTTCCTGTCATTAAAGAAACCATTACACAACTTGATCTTAAAGATGACAAAGGTAAACCCCTCAAAATTCAAGATTTAACCAATCAACTCAAGGTAGAAGGGGTAAAAGGAACTGAAGTCTTGCAAGTCACTTATGCTGATCACAATCCAAACATAGCAGCAGCAGTGGTCAATACAGTCATGCGGGCTTATATCAGAAATAATATAGGAGCAAATCGAGAAGAGGCAGTTTCAGCACGTGAATTTATTCTGGCACAAATACCTAGAACAGAAATAGCAGTCAGACAAGCAGAAATAGCTTTGCGGAAATTCAAAGAGGAGAATCAAGTTATCTCCTTACAAGAAGAAGCAACTGCAGCAGTTACAGATATTTCTAAATTAAACGAGCAAATTTCTCAAGCCCAAGCGCAACTGGGAGATGTTAACGCTCGGTTAAAAAAGATCCAAAATCAGGCAAAAATTGATTCACAGCAAACTATAACCGCGACTTCATTAAGTCAAACACCAGGAGTTCAACAAGCACTTGTTCAACTTCAAGAAGCGCAGAGCCAGCTGACGGTGGCGCAAAGTACTCTTCTGCCAGGGCATCCGACAGTCATCAATTTAGAGGAAAAAGTCGCGGCTCTTAACAACTTACTCCAACAGCGAACAAAGCAGGCAGTGGGAAGCAATCAGCAAATTTCGCAGAGTGATTTGCAGACAGGAGCGCTGCGAGAAAAACTGTTGGAAGATTATGCTCGCTTAGAGGCAGAACGCGTCGGTTTGGCAAAACAAATTACGACACTGGCTAATAAACGGATAGTCTACAAAGAACGCGCGAATGTCTTGCCTAAATTAGAACAAAACCAGCGACAACTTGAACGAAAGCTGAAAGCAGCGCAAACGACTTATGAAACACTCTTGACAAGATTGCAAGAAATCCAGGTAACAGAAAACCAGAATGTAGGAAATGCTCGGATCGTCTCCCCTGCGATAGTACCAGATCAATCAACTGGTGTGGGAAAAAGCATGGTAATCGGCGGTGGCGTTTTTCTTGGTCTCATGCTTGGTATAATTACAGCCTTCAGTTTGGATTTGATTGATCGTTCTGTGAAAACGGTTAAAGAAGCTAAGGAACTTTTCAAATACAACCTGCTGGGTGTGATTCCTTCAGTTAGTAGCAAAGGGAAAAAAAGTTCTTCCAAGGTTGAAAGGTTAGAGCGATCGCTTCCGAGAATTATTGGCAGGGACGTTCCTCACTATCCTCTTGGGGAAGCATACCAAATGCTCCAAGCAAATTTGAAGTTTTTAACTTCGGAGGAGCAAGAGATCAAAGCGATCGCTGTGACGAGTGCCGTATCCAAAGAAGGAAAGTCTGAGGTAGCGGCAAATTTAGCTGTGGCAATGGCACAAGTAGGGCGTCGGGTGCTGCTAGTAGATGCCGATATGCGTAATCCAGTTCAGCATCATGTCTGGGGAATGGCAAATACATTGGGTTTGTCGAACATTATTGTTAACCAACTTCCAATCCATGAAATCGTGCAGGAAGTCATACCCAACCTACACTTTCTTCCCTCTGGAGTTATACCTTCCAATCCAGTTGCACTATTAGATTCCAAGCGAATGGCTTTATTAGTCGCTAGTTTAACTCAAAGATACGACTGTGTAATTTTTGATACCCCTAGTTTATCTGGAACGGCAGATGCCGCTATTTTAAGCAAGTTAGCTGACGGTTTATTACTGGTGGTTCGTCCTGGGGTGATTAATTCCGTAAGTGCCAGTGTCGCTAAAGAGTTTTTGACTCAGTCTGGTCAAAATGTCTTAGGTATGGTATTAAACGGTGTGAATGTGAAACAAGAACCCGAAAGCGACTTCTACTACACGAAAGCTCAAGTTGAACCAGAGTTCATGTTACCAACATCTATACCTAAGACTCTTGCGGCTCCCCATATTAAAGAAGAACGGTAAAGAAAATCACACAGACACTCTTAAGCAATTTTTTTGCCCATACTCCCGGATTTATTGAGGAAACGATAACGAAATGCTTAATAAGCTATCTACAGTTAGCCAAAAGCTGAGTCCAAACTTACTTAAAATTCTTGGGAATACAGCTTGGCTGTTTGCCGATAAAGTTGTCCGGATGGTTGTTGGACTGTTGGTAGGAGTTTGGGTAGCTCGTTACTTAGGACCTGATAATTTTGGTATTTATAATTACGCGCTCGCTTTTACTGGGATATTCGATACCGTTGCTAATTTGGGACTAGATAGCATTGTTGTACGCAATATTGTCCGCCAACCATCTTCTAAGGACGAGATTTTAGGCACATCCTTTGCCCTAAAGATGATGGCTCAAATCATAGTATTGATTACGGCGATCGCATTCATCTCCATTTTCCGCCCAGGCGACATTTTAACGCATTGGCTAGTGGGAATTATTGCCGGGGGAATGTTGTTTGAATCATTTTATGTTATCGAATACTGGTTCCAATCACAAGTTCAGTCAAAATACGTAGTTTGGTATAAGAATGTAGCATTAATGATAGCTAGTTGCGCCAGAGTTATACTGATTGAAACACATGCGACATTAATTTTCTTTGCTTGGGTATATTCAGCCGAATTTGCTTTGAACGCTATAAGTTTGGTGATTGCATACCACACTAAAAAGTATTTGTTTTCAGCTTGGCAGTTTAGCTGGCGTTGTGCTAGAGACTTGCTGAAAGATAGCTGGACACTCATCCTTTCGAGTTTTGCGATTATGATTTTGATGCGGATAGATCAGCTCATGCTCGGACAAATGATTGGCGATCGCGCTGTAGGTATCTATTCAGTAGCAGTAAAGATATCAGAACTGTGGTATTTCGTACCTTTGGCAGTGACTAGTTCAGTCTTTCCATCGATCATAGCAGCAAAGCAAGAAAGTAATAAATTATACTATGATAGGTTGCAAAAAGTTCTTGATTTCTTGTCAATTATATCATATACCGTTGCCATATTAGTAACATTATTCTCAGAACACCTCGTAATTATGCTGTATGGCAAAAGTTATGAAGAGGCAGCAGCTATATTGACTATTCACATCTGGACGGGAATATTTGTCTCATCTGGTTTAGTAGGAAGTTTGTGGACTACCTCAGAAAATCTCATGCCGTTTGCATTTCTGACAACGGCGATCGGCGCTGTTATCAATGTCAGTCTGAACTACATTCTGATTAAAACTTATGGAGGTGTCGGCTCGGCTATTGCCACTCTGATTGCTCAGTGTGTTGCTTCATACCTTGGAGGTGCATTCTTCGCAAAAACGAGACCGTTTTTTTTCCGACAAACAAATTCTCTGATATTACCTAGTTTATTGATTAGAGTCGGTGGATATATTAAAGATTTCAGAAACAAGTGAGATGTTTCCTAAATATGAAAACTCCAGTAGCACTATTTATCTTTAAGCGACCCCATACAACTGTAAAAGTATTTGAAGCCATACGCCAAGCAAAACCTCCGCAACTTTTTGTCATTGCAAATGCACCCCGAACTGAAGTTGTAGGAGAATTAGAAAAGTGTGAGGCAACTCGTGCAATTATCGAGCAAGTAGATTGGGATTGTGAAGTTATCAAGAACTACTCTGACACTCACTTGAGTGTTACTAAACGTATTTATAGTGGTTTAGACTGGGTTTTCAGCAATGTTGAAGAGGCGATTATCTTAGAGGATGATTGTGTACCTCATCCGACATTTTTCCCTTTTTGTGAAGAATTATTAGAGAAATATAGATACGATAACCGAGTGGCATCAATTTCCGGACAGAATGTTCAATTTGGTCAAAGAAGAACTGATTATAGCTACTATTTTTCTCTTTACAATCATTGCTGGGGCTGGGCAAGCTGGAGACGTGCTTGGCAAAATTACGATCTTTATATGAAACTCTGGCCGGAGATTAAAGAGGCAGGGCTTCTGAAAGACATCCTCAGAGATAAAGAGGCTATCAACTATTGGAATCATGTTTTTCAGAATAGTTACGATAATCCTCTAGGGATAACCTGGGATTATCAATGGACATTTGCCTGTTGGTTACAGAATAGCTTGGGAATTATATCGGCTGTAAATTTAATTTCTAATATTGGCTTTGGGCCAGACTCAACTCATTTTACTTCTCAATCAACAAGTAAATACAACAGTCTACCTACAGAAGCAACGGAATTTCCTCTCAAGCATCCACCATTCATCATTCGTAATCTTAAAGCAGATAATTTTACTCAAAGCACTCTGTTTAAAGAAAGTTGGCTTCACCCTATCAAGCAAAGAATCAAGAAAACACTAAATATCAATAAGACTTCCGACTTCTTTAAGAAGTGGGGAATCTAAGCCTTACAAATTGCTAACTTCTTCCATTATGAAAGTATTGCTACTCAGTACCCATGATATTCTTGGCGGTGCGGCTCGGGCTACCTATCGTTTGCATCAGGGATTAAAGGATATTGGTGTTAGTTCACAGATGTTAGTACAAGAGAAGTATAGTGAAGAAAAAACAGTATTTGCACCTAAAATTAGACTATCTCAAGGTATAGCAAAGGCAAAGCTAACATTTGATGCCTTGCCGTTAAAGTTTTATCGTCAGCGGAGTAAAACGACCTTTTCCCTTCAATGGTTACCAGATAAAGTTATTCCTACAGTCACTCAAATCAATCCAGATATTATTAATCTACATTGGATTAGTGCGGGCTTCATGCAAATTGAGACAATTGCCAAGCTCAAGCGTCCATTGGTTTGGACTCTTCACGATATGTGGGCGTTTACTGGAGGGTGTCATTATAGTGGGGAGTGCGATCGCCATACAAAATCTTGCGGTTATTGTCCTTTGCTGAAAAGCAACAACAACTGGGATTTATCCCATTGGGTTTGGCAACGCAAAGCAAAAGCTTGGAGAGATTTGAATCTAACTATAGTGACACCAAGCAATTGGTTAGCAAAATGTGCCAATTCAAGTTCGCTTTTTCAGAATTACCCAATCGAAGTCATTCCCAACGGTATCGATCCTCAAAAGTATCAACCTATCAATCGATATTTAGCACGAGAACTTCTCAATTTACCTCAAGACAAACAACTCATCCTCTTCGGATCGCTACTGGTAACTAGCGAAGAAAGAAAAGGACTGCATTTTTTGCTACCAACTCTACAAAATTTGAGTAAATCTGGCTGGAAAGATAAGTTGGAGGTGGTGATTTTCGGGACATCTGAACCTGAAGTTATACCTGATTTTGGTTTTAAAGCTAACTACTTTGGTACGCTCAATGATGATTTATCTTTAGCTTTATTGTATTCAGCCGCCGATGTTTTTGTGCTGCCTTCTACACAAGATAATTTACCAAATACAGTTATGGAGGCGATCGCCTGTGGAACACCATGTGTTGCTTTCAATATTGGTGGTATACCAGATATGATCGAGCATCAGAAAAATGGTTATCTTGCTCAACCTTATAATGTTGAAGATTTGGCTCAAGGCATTGTTTGGGTGCTGGAAAATCCAGATAGATATCAGAAATTGTCACACCGCGCTCGTGAGAAAGTTGAGCAAGAATTTACTACAGAAATTCAAGCAAATCGTTATTCATCTATATTTCATGAACTGAAAGCATTGAGCCTTTAGCTATCAGCTTGCATAACTCGTTCCCTTTGGAGGAGTTACAGTTCGGTTGTATAAAACTTACATTTGCGTAAATGACTTAGGACTGCTATAGCTTACGGCACTTTGGGCGCTCTGACTTACCATTTAGAACTTGATATTAGAGAGACGGAGAGAAAGCTTGAATAATAAATCTAAGGAGTTCTTGAATAAGATAGAAACAGTAAGTGTTGTTATATTATTGATTTCTAGTGACATTCTCAATATACCTTCTTCTCTAAACATCATTATCAATTTAATTAGCTACGGTATTGTATTTCTTTTAATTGGGAGGCAGTGGAAGCGGGTTGCTTATGTTTTAACTAAGGAAAAAGTTTTATTAGTCTTAGTTGGATTTGCTTGTCTTTCTTTTTTTTGGTCAGCAACTCCATCTGAAACTTTTACCCAAATTCGAGCATTGGTCCGGACTACATTATTCGGAGCATATTTAACAACACGATATACAATGAGACAGCAGATGAATTTAATGTGTTGGACAATAGCGTTAATAGCTATTATTAGCACAATAATTTGTATCGTAAATCCATCTTACGGAATTTCTATAACTAATAATGTCACAACTTGGCAAGGTATTTATGCACATAAACAATATTTAGGTCGCAGCATGGGTTTAGGGGCTTCACTGTTTCTCATTAATATCTTTAGCCAACCGCAAAAGCGTTGGGTTAATATACCTTTCTTTTTACTAACATTTTCCCTAATTGTGCTTTCGACAAGTAGAACAAGTTTGCTCGTGTTATTACTTCCCATACTCCTTTTTCCACTTTATAAAGTTGCCAAGAAACAATCTACAGTTAGGATAGTATTTCTACTCACGATATTATTAATCAGTATTGCTACGGCAGCTCTAGTTATTAGTAATTTAGAAACAATCGTTGTTGATATTCTTGGTAAAGATATTGAATTCAATGGGCGCGTACCATTATGGACTTTAGTGATAGAAAAAGTCTCGCAAAGACCATTGCTTGGTTATGGATATGCGGGTTTCTGGATGTCAGATGCAGGCAGTTACATCATTAAAAATACCTGGGCAGCATTTGATGAAATGACTAGTCAGGGTAAATTTCACGCTCATAATGGCTTTTTGGAAATTACTTTGGAGTTGGGTTTAATAGGGTTAACACTACTTATAATTGATATGTTTTTGGTTATCCAAAGAATCATCAAATTGCTGATATCAACTCAAACAGTAGAGAGTTTTTGGATGCTAGTATACATGGGAATTGTGCTTACTGTAAATCTCAGTGAAGTAAAAACATTTCTATCAACAAGTAGTATATTTTGGATACTTCAGTCATCCATAGCATTTTCATCTGCTTTGGAGTGTAGTCGTATAAGGAAAAATTCACACTTGGTACTAGGTGAAGCAAAGATGGCAGGTTGAAAATCACCGTTCGCCCCTACTTGCCTGAAAAAGCAAAAAACTTTTGAGGAGGAGAAGATGGATTGTATCAATTTAGCAGTGCTGATGACTTGTCACAACAGGCGAGAGAAAACTTTAGCTTGTTTGCAAGCGCTTTATCAACAGGATTTTACTTTTGATGTTTACCTAGTTGATGATGGTAGTTCAGATGGCACCTCAGATGCAGTTAAGGAAAATTATCCAGCAGTCATTATCCTCAAAGGTCATGGTAGCCTTTTCTGGGTAGGAGGAATGCGATTGGCATTTGCCGAAGCTTTGAAGCAGACTTATGACTACTATCTTTGGCTAAATGATGACACAATACTTGACTCGAATGCCTTAAGCAAATTGTTTGAAACTTATCATTCCTTAGCAGAGAAAGGTTTCCCCAACTCTATAATTGTTGGTTCAACGCAAGATGCCGTCACAGGCGAACCTACTTATGGTGGTGCTGTACGATCTTCGCGCTGGTACTCCAATAAATATGAATTTTTACCACCCACTCAAGAAATTCAGGAGTGCGACACAATGTATGGCAATTGCGTCCTCATCCCCAATTTAGTTGCCAATTTAGTTGGAAATTTAGATTCCGCTTTCATCCATAGTTTAGGAGATATGGATTACGGACTAAGGGCGCGGAAGTTTGGTTGTTCAATATGGACTTCCCCCGGATTTATCGGGACTTGCTGTAAAAATCCCGTTCGAGGAAGCTGGGTGGATACTAATCTTGCAGTTGGCGATCGCTTAAGAAAGGCGCTTCAACCCAAAGGTTTTCCTATTAAAGCATGGACTGTTTTCACCAGGCGACATTCTGGCTCTTTCTGGTTTCTTTATTGGATTTTACCTTACCTACGTGCAGTTATTGGTTACAAAAATTTGAGTGCATCGCCTGCTTTTTGCCAGGAAATAGAACAATAAATCAACTCGCGCGCAAATGAAACTGAAAATATTTTCCGATCCGGGGTATCTTCCGGAAGGAAGTCGTCCAAACTTGATGCTGGAACCTTTCTGGTTAGAACAAATAGAGGAAGATCTTCCTCCGTGGGAGAAAAGACTTGCAAATTATGCAAAAATCAGTCACTCGCTGTTTGAAATGTCTTCCTTAGAAGAAGCAGATATTGCTGTTTTACCCTTTGACTGGGTAGATGTCACAGGACATTCATGGAAAGATAAAATTAATAAATCGGCATTGGATTTAGGCATTCAATTTGCCCAAAAGGTCAAACAAGCTGGAAAGCCAATTGCAATTTTTTATAGTGGTGATATTTCCCATCAAAAAATTCCTATCGAGGATGCATTTGTTTTTCGTTTCTGTCTTATAGGATCTCAACGACAACCTAAGGATTTTATCTTTACCATATTATACGAAGACCTAGTTCAATATTATTTGGCAAATAAACTTCCCATTCGGCAGAAACAAGAAAAGCCTGTTGTGGGATTTGATGGTTATGCCACTCAAAGTAGTTTGTCAAGAAAGCTTAAAGAAGTGATTCGTCAGGGAGCAATGCTCGCCAGTGGTGGTTCATCCTATAAAATTCATGAGGGATATAACTTACGATATAAAGCATTGAAGTATCTGAACGACAGTCCACTCGTTGAGCAAAATTTTAAAATTCGCGACAACATGGTATTTTATGGTGATACCAACGATTCTGAGCAAAAGCTCAAGCTACGCCTCGAATATGTCCAGAATATGGTTGAAAGCGATTATATTCTTTGCTGCCGTGGTTGGGGAAACAGTTCTCTCAGGGTATTTGAAACATTTTGCTTTGGTCGCATTCCCATCTTTGTTGATACTGATTGTGTCCTATCTTATGACTTCAAAATTGACTGGAAAAAATATTGTGTTTGGTTAGACGAAAAAGACTTACCGCAAATTGCTGAAAGAGTGGCAGAGTTTCACAACAATCTTTCAAATCAAGAGTTTGTAGAACTGCAATACAAGTGTCGCGAACTGTGGCAAGAGTGGTTATCTTATGAAGGGTTTTTTAGTAACTTCTGGCGGCATTTTCCGGAAAAATCTTCTAAAGAAGAATCTGTAGAGACGTTTCATGAAATCCCTCTACTTTAATTAGAATGGTGAAAAATTTTTATGTTATTTCACGGTTTTTACATTCTTAGTACTCAACCACTTATTGTTTCCTTTATTGGCACCTACCCTTTTTTAGGCGGATTGCTTTATCAAGGACAGAAATTAACCTATCAACCTTTACCTAAATGGTTTCGTCCAAAACACGTTTTAGAACATCTTCCGGGATGGGCTGGCACATGGAGTCAAATGTCTCGACGTAAGGTAAAGGAAATTCTCCATACTTTTGAGGGCAGAACACACCATTTAATGGTAAATGCATCTGACGAAGAAGAATTCCGAAAACGTTTTTCCGTTCGTGGGGCACATTTCAATCACAATCTCTACGTAAACGAGCATTTGTATCAACCGCATGAGGAGCCAAAGATTTACGATGCAATTTACACTGCGCGTTTGACTCCCTTTAAGCGTCACTGGCTGGCAAAAAATGTAGAACGCTTGATGGTTGTATCCTATGGAGGTGATTTGCATACTTTCTGTCCTGAGTTGAAACATGCAGAGTTCAACAAAGAGTTTATCTCGCGTCCGGAGTTAGCCAGAAAGTACAATCAGTCTTATGCTGGTTTATGTCTTTCGGCAAGAGAAGGAGCAATGTTTGCCTCATGCGAATACTTACTTAGTGGAATTCCGATTGTTAGTACACCAAGCAAAGGTGGACGAGATGAATTCTTCACCATGCAAAATTCGCTCATTGTACCCCCGCAACCTGAAGCAGTTGCCCAAGCCGTTAAAGATTGGAAGCAATTAAAACCGAAACCACAAGATATTCGAGAGCAAACACTCAAACAAATGAACCATCTCCGGCTAGGTTATTGCACTTACATATCTCAGCTTATTTCTCAAGAGAGTGGTGATTATAAAAAACCAGAAGAACTGATGGAAAAATACTTTGCACCACCGGATGGTATTCACTCTCGTTTTCTGAAATTAGAGAACTTATGGACATCTCAATTTGAAGATTTAGAAAAAGCTTTCTCTTTATAGTTCAACACTGAGAGAGTGAAGTATCAACCCAGAAACCAGGTTTCTCTAAGTAACCTGGTTTTTTTATTGCTTTATGAATTTGCTGAATGCTTAAAAACAGTACATACATTGAAGACGCATATGCTTAATATCAAAGGCAGGAATCGTTAGATGGATCGGCAGCTTGGTTTTTTAGCAGGAGCACCACGCATCTCAACTCGTCCTGATGCAGAAATGTCTGGTCCTCGCTCCCGTATTTTGGGCTTGGTAAAGGGTTTTGAATCATTAAATTGGGAAGTTAAGCCTTTCATCGTGGGAGATCAAACTCCTAAAAAATGGTCTGCAATGGGTTCTGGGAAAGCAATTAGCAGTGGATTTTTCCGCACGCTAGCAGTAGACTTAGTGCGTTTGGGACTTGGTGTGATCAATACATGGAGAAGTTGGCGAGAACTCGGTCATCAAGTGGATTGGGTTTATGAGTACACTGCAACTCTCCAATGTCTCGGGTGGATTTTCAAACAGCGTGGAATACCGTGGATTTTACAAACTGAAGCGCTACTGTTCTATGAAGCTAAAGCTGAACGTAAAGCTTTAGTATTAGATGGCTTAGCTCGATGGTTGGAGATTTCAGCATATCGCTCGTGTGATGTTTTAGCCTGCGTGAGCGAAACTTTGAAGGAAATTTTGATTCGCGATTTTAACATCCCTTCTGAAAAAATAGTTTTAGTCCCAAATGCAGTAGATACTGACTTTATTGACCCCAAGCGTCATCAGCAGAAGCGAATATTTACAGGTTTTACAATCGGGTTTGTTGGCAGTTTATATGCCTGGGCTGGGTTGGATCTATTGCTTGACGCTATGTCGGAATTAAGAGATCAAGGGCTGGATTTATCACTCGTTGTGGTAGGGGATGGCGCAATGAAAGATATCTGGAAAAACCATGCTCAGCAACTAGGTCTTTCTAGTTATGTCGCTTTTATTGGTCAAGTTCCTTGGTCAGATGTGCCGCAGTATATATCTGGATTTGACGTAGGTTATTCCGGACAGGTTCCGCTACAAATGGGAAAAATGTATCTTTCACCGATGAAACTTTACGAATATATGGCGATGGCAAAGCCAGTCGTAGCTTCAGCTTTTGAAGATGCTCAACGGTTGGTTTTTGAAGGAAAAACAGGTTTTTTATTTCGTCCTGGTGACAAAGACGATCTCAAACGCGCTTTAGTTGAAGCATTTGCTCACAGAAGCTTGTTATCTGAGATGGGATGCATGGCTCGCCAAGAGATAGAAACTCATCACAGTTGGCAAGCTAGAGTTCAGGTTTTAGTTGAAGGTGTTGAGCAGATTTTGAAACAACGCTCATCGATAAAGGCAACTCTCGAGCGGTAGAAAAACGCAGCACTTTCTAAGTTTTTTCACTTAGCATCTACACCTTTTGGCAAGAAATTTCTTTGCCAATTTACTATAGCCGTTCTCAGTAAAATCCCATACACTCTCGCCCTCTCAAGAAAGCCCCTCTCCCTAGCTAGGGAGAGGGGTGCCCGTTATGACTGGAAGAGGTGTTTTGTATGTGATTAAAACGAGAAACGATATAAATTCCACATTTATGGCAAGTACTATCTATGAAGCGATCGCCCTACAAACTGCTTGGCGTTCAAGTTGATGCATTTTCCATTCCTCAACTGAATTCGTTAATCGCAGAATCTATCGAACAAAAGAAAAAGAGGATTGTTGCCAACCATAACTTGCACAGCCTTTATCTTTACCATCACGATTTCAAAATGCGACTCTTTTATGCCAAAGCCGACTATGCACATATAGATGGTATGCCTTTGGTACTCATAGGGAAATTGCTCTCGTTTCCACTAAAGCGAGAGCAACGAGTCACTTATGCTGACTGGGTATGGCCTTTGATGTCTGAAGCTGCCCAGAAAGGCTGGCGCGTGTTCTATTTGGGATCTAAGCCTGGAGTGGCGGAACGCGGAGCAAGCATTCTCCGGCGAAAGTTTGTCGGTTTACAGATCAAGACAGCTCATGGCTATATCAATAGTAGCCATGAAAACCGTGCGACTATAGCAGAAATTAACGCTTATCAACCTCATATCTTGATGGTGGGAATGGGTATGCCATGCCAAGAGTATTGGATTTTAGACAACCTGGAGCAGATTCATGCTCATACCATTCTACCGAGTGGAGCCTGTATGGACTATGTTGCGGGAGCTATTCCCACTCCACCTCGATGGATGGGAAAGATGGGCTTGGAGTGGTTGTATCGCTTGTTTAGTGAGCCGAAAAGACTCTGGAGGCGTTACTTAGTAGAGCCTTGGTTTGTCGCCGGACTATTCATACGGGAAATACTCAATGCTTAATAGATTAGTGAGTAGGCGACGTGCTTTATGGCTGGGTTTGGGCAGTCTCACAAGCGTAGGAACTATTGCTACAGCTACTGGATGTCAAAACTACAAGCGATCGCTTGACAATCCACAAAGAAACTTTAAAGTGGTTGGCAATGCGACTTTAGGAAAGCGTGCTGATACTAAAGGATTGATTTATGGGGCAGCAGGTGGTGCAGATAGACTCTCCTCAAATCCTACTTTTGCAACTCGCTTTGCACAAGAGTGCAGGATTTTAGTACCGGAAGGGGAACTCAAGTGGGTTGCGTTGCGCCCGTCTCCAGATAAGTTTGACTTTACTAAAGCAGATTGGTTAGCTAAGTTTGCTCAGCAAAATGGGATGCTTTTTCGAGGACACAACTTAGTCTGGTATCAGGCTCTACCCGACTGGTTTAACGAGATAGTTAACCACCAGAATGCTGAAAAATTTCTGGTGGAGCATATCACAACTGTGACTAAACACTATGCTGGTCAAATACACTCTTGGGATGTAGTTAACGAGGGCATCGAACCAGAATACGGGCGATCTGATGGCTTACAATACTCACCCTGGCTGAATTTTTTAGGTCCAGACTACGTTGAGCTTGCTTATCGGGTTGCAGCTGAAGCTGACCCTAAAGCATTGCTTGTATACAATGATGCCATGCTAGAGTATGATACACCTAAAAATGAAGCTAAAAGAACTGCAGTTTTGAAACTGTTAGAGCGGTTGAAATCTAAAGGAACTCCGATTCATGCTCTTGGGATTGAATCTCACTTGTTAGGAGATGAAACTCGTTTCAATCCGAAAAAACTCCGAAAGTTTCTTGCTGATGTTGCTAGTTTAGGTTTAAAAATTCTGATTACCGAGTTAGATGTGGTAGACCAAAAATTACCTTTATCTCCTGTTGTTCGCGATCGCATTGTTGCTGGTATCTTTGAAGACTATCTTTCCGTCGTGCTGGATGAGAAAGCTGTTATTGCGGTACTCACTTGGGGATTGAGCGATCGCTACACCTGGAACTCACAGTATAATGCCCGTCCTGATGGTAAACCCGTGCGTCCCTTACCACTCGACTCTAACTTCAAACCCAAGTTGGCATGGAATGCTATGGCCAGAGCATTTGATCGCGCTTCAAAACGTTAGCAATTAGCGTGCTTCAGCGAGCATAACATTATAAATGAGGAATAGAAATAGTGGCTATACCTGTAGTAAGTCTCAAACCTGACTTAAGATCAGCGAAAGGCACAACGATACAGAGAGGATTAGCTATAAAGTTACTGCGGTTAGTAATACTGATTTTTCTTGATGTTATTGCTCTGAGCTTGGCATGGAAGTTTGCAGTATTTTATGGCACTCCATTAGATTCTCCTTGGACAGAAAAAAGATCTTTTCTGCTGCTCACGCTTATAGTTGAAATCGGGATGATAGCTTCCCAAGGAATATATCAAGCAGGTATTCATCGTCGGAACTATCCAGCTTTACTCAAAGCCGTCTCGCTCTCCGAAGTTTTCTTACTACTGATTGCTTTTCTTTACGAACCAAATCACTACGTCTCTCGCTCGATCTTTCTCATTTTTTGGTTTTTGTCTGTATCCTTTGTCTGTACAGAGCGCCTAATATTTGATGTTGTCACTAGATTTCTTCGCAAAAAAGGAGCAATCCGTTATCCCGCTTTTCTCATTACAGAGGTAAAAGAAAAAGACGAACACATTCGGTTAATACAACAAGAAAATTGCTACGCTATACAGGGGATAGACTATTCTCACTGCCTTGACAGAGCCAACCGAGAAGAAACCTTGGAATATCTTCGTCAACATGGTATTGTAGAAGTATTTGTTTCTTGGAATTCCATCAAGAATCGTCTCTATGTTTGCTGGTGTTTCCATACAGCTGGTATTACTCTAAGAATTTTACCAACACAGAACATACTTCGCTATCCTAAATCTGTGTCCTGGATGATTGGCGAAGTTCCTTGTCTCTCAATTCCAGCACCAATTATTGCTGGCACAGATTTTTGGGTAAAGAGGTGTTTTGACCTTTGTGCTTCTATTATCTTACTGCTTGTATTCTCTCCCCTATATTTTTTAATTGCTTTACTGATTAAACTTGACTCTCCTGGAGGAATCTTTTTCAAACAAGAGAGAATTGGTCTACATTCTAAAAAGTTTAAGATTTGGAAGTTTCGGACTATGGTGATTAATGCCGAAAATTTACAAAAATCTTTAGAAGCACGAAATGAAGTTAAGGATGGAATTTTGTTCAAACTTAAAAATGACCCTCGCATCACAAAAGTCGGTAAAATTCTACGCCGCTACAGTTTAGATGAATTACCGCAACTGTTTAATGTTGTGCTTGGAGAAATGAGTTTAGTCGGTCCGCGTCCTCTCCCTATCCGAGATGTCGAAAAGTTCCACCCAACGCATTTTATCCGCCAAGAAGTTCTGCCTGGAATCACTGGTTTGTGGCAAGTTTCCGGTCGTTCAAATATTGATAACTTTGAAGATGCAGTGAAATTAGATCTTAAATACATCGAAAATTGGTCGCTGTGGCTAGATGTGAATATTTTGCTGAAAACCGTAAAAGTTGTCCTACACAAGACAGGTGCTTACTAAAGTAAGTATGAAAGAGGGAATGAATAATAGGAACAAAGCAAAATTACTAGTACACAGTGGTTGAAAGAAACCACCCATTTAAAAGAGGTAAAAATTACATGCGAAGGTGTTCTTTATTTTTACTTTTGCCTTGTTGTACTAGTAGCTTTTTTCCCATTTACTTATACCATCAAATCGCCCCTGACACTTGCATCAGCCCTGACTTTTTCACTTTACGACTTTTAATAACTCGTGCAGGTACACCTACAGCAACTGAATAAGGGGGAATATCTTTAGTGACAACAGAGCCTGCACCAATGACACTTCCTTTTCCAATAGTAACTCCATCTAATACTCTCACTCCAGTTCCCAGCCAACAGTCATCCTCAATCACAATTCCTTCACTACTAACACCTTGTTCTCGAAATGGGCGTTCTGGATCTGCAAAGATGTGATTGTTGGCGTAGAGTGATGAGTGCGAAGCAACCATACAATCTTTGCCAATCTTAATGAAACCGGGACCGGCCATACAGACATAAGGTCCGACATATGTATGCTCATCAATAGTGATATGACCTCCTTCTTTATCGTAGGCTCTAATGTCTACACCGTGGTCAATAGATACGTTGTTTTCAAAGCGAATTTTACTACCCTTATTACTAATATAAGTACCGCTGTAGATGCGGACATAATCTCCAATCCCAATCTTGTCTGTACCGATAAAGCGGACGTTAGGTTGGATATAAACTGATTTTCCAACTTGACTAAAAATCGGGCGATAAAAGAAATTTCGTAAAATTTTACCAATTGGACTGGGAAAACCTCCCAGAATACCAGTCAACAGATATTCTTTCCAGTAAACTCGCATTAATTGAAAAATTGACTTTTCAGTATTCATGCCTGATAGCTCCTTTCTTTATGTGAGTACGGACATTGCTTTAAACCAACTTCAAAACAGAAGTGGATTACACGGTGTTTTCTATTATTTATTCAGTTGAGAACAAGAATTTTTTAGCAGCAACCGCAAATGAAATGAACTAACTCCAGGGTAATCGCATTCAGCAATAATGCCGTTGTATCTATTTATCTACAAAGAATGCTAAATTTACTCACTCTTCAGTTCTTCGACAAGTAGATATATGCAGTTAGAATTCATATTCCGCTAAAAAGTTGGATGACACTACTCGGTATCATTCCAAACTCATTAACAACCAAATTAGGAAAACTTTTCACCAACGACAGAAGCATCAGGGCGGAGTGTCACCGACTTCAGCCATGACATTAAAATTTACCATCGGTGCAAATAAATAAGCACTGCCCCGATTATGATGACGGCTTTCTTGTCGCCAGCTTCTTTCGCTTCTGACTTGAATCATGATGCGCGAGGTTGGTTTACATCTTGAATGAGTACTTTTACTCGCTCAAAGAATAAGTTTGTTCCAAGTTATTATAGCAATATCTTTTTAAAGAAAATGTAAAGCTGCTAGAAAAAATCCTGAGATATTCACAAAATTATTAACTCCAGTATGCAAGCTCAGGATTTGCACAAAAATAGTAACTTTAACAGCCCTCCGGGCAAGGCAGAGGGCAGAGGGCAGAAGGGAAGAAAAAAGTTTTTAGAAAAGCCCTGTCTTCCTTGCCCAAAGCGGGTTTAAGTCCCCCACAGGGCATCGCAGAGGTGGTCTTCAATTGGATAGGGATTCAAACCCTATCCAAATTGCCTTCAGCATAGCTGCCTCCAGCATAGCTGCCTTCTTTAACACACGGCGTGTCTTAAAGTTGCCATGAAGGTGACGAGTATCTAGGGAAAGACGGTTGACGGAAAGTCTACCAAAGGGAAGCGTATCCCGAAAGGCTGTAGCTTTCCCAATTTATTTAAGCATGGAAGCTAAGGCAGGTAATACCCAAATTACGTGTAGTATTTATGTATTATGTGTAAGTCTTAGCTAAATTAATGGTTGGTGTTTCGGTTGCTTTGCCCTTAATCTTTAAAGTGCGATCGCCATTTCTAATATGATCGCAGTTCTATTTTTTGCGGGACAGGCTGCTAGGTATTTCTTTGAGAGCTGCGATCACAACTCTCATAAGCAGTTATAAAAAGAAAGTCAAATATCCTATCAAACATCTCATTTCTTACTTTTACCTTTTTTGATGGGAGGACAGCCCTTGGGCGCAAATATTGCCAGGATAAGCTCATATAATTTGGTACAATTTGACTTGACAAATGAAATAGGGTATCAAAAGTATTTGACTTAGGAGCAACAGAAGTGAGATGAAACTAAATACCGTTGTTAAAAATCTCACCGAATATGCCTAATGTCTCAGGGCAATAGAAGTGAATCCGTTGAAGCTAAGAAAAGTTCTCGCTCTGTAAGAAATCCAACAGATTTCGCTCAAGTACTTCTCCTTTAAGTTACAAATTTACCTTTAGGAATAGTTCAAGTACTATGACAGAAGCAATTTTGACCAATAATGTCTTCGATATCGCCATCATTGGGGCCGGTCCAGGTGGACTCTGCGCCGCCCATGCGTTAGCAAATCAGGGCTTCTCGGTTGGGATTTTTGAGCAAGCCCATGTGTTGCGCCCGATCGGAGCTGCTCTAGGACTGAGAGATATGGGCTACGCTGCCCTGGCAGAGATCAGTGCCGATCTGGCGCACCAGGTGCGGGCGTTGGCGGTGAATCCCAAACGGCAGATGTTGATGCGACCGAATGGCGAGGTTCTTTTTGCTGATGAATCTCCACTCGCTGGCACAAGCTTCACCTGGTTAGGCTGGTACAACCTACAAACTTGTCTTCACAAGGCACTGCCAACCACAGTATCGTTTCATCTTAATCATGCTCTCACTGGTTTCACTCGGGATTCGCACCAGGGTGAAAAGCTGTTGCGTTTGCAGTTTCGTCAACAGGAAGATGTCTATACTCGACTACTAATTGGTGCCGACGGTTATAATTCTGTAGTGAGAAAAATCACTGTTGCAGATGGTGCTCCTCTTTATACAGGAACCATGACCTGGAGAGGAATTGTCGAGCGGAAGAATATTCTTCCGCTTGCTGATCCCTTTGTTGAAGCTGCCGGATTTCAACTTGTGGTTGGAGAGAAAAAGAATTTCTGGATAATGGATGTGGGTACGGAATTGATTGCCTGGGGCGGCACAGCCCTACATTTGAATCAGGGAAAAAGTGTATCGGCGCTAGAGACTGTACTCCAGATATTCCAGCAATGGCCCCCTTTAGTTGAACGAATGATTCGGGCTACTGATCCTAAGGCTATCGTCGAAACGGGTGTCTTTGATAGAGAGCCGGTACCACAGTGGGGGGATGGCAGGCGTGTGACCCTACTAGGGGATGCCGCCCACCCAATGCGACCATATCTCGGGTTGGGTACAACCATGGCTATACAGGATGCGGTCGCCCTAGCCAAGAGGTTGGCCAGTACCGATCTAGGTGATAGCGAACAACTCGGCATTGCTATAAGCACTTATGAGCAGGAGCGGATCGCGATCACGGCTCCGTTACAGCGAAAAGCCCGACACACAGGTGCTGAATCCCATGCAGATGATCATGCGGATCGCTTGAAAGAAGAACTTGTTGCTACACTGGCAGCTCGCAGGCAGACGGAGCAAAAGTATTAAAGTAAGGGGAGAGAGGGAGAATAAATTGCATTACTTCTTTTACACGAGCGCTTAGGGGAGTAAGATATGCTACGCGTCATTTGCGATACATCTTGCTGATAATATCTAAAAATTTATACTGTACATATGTAAGCTTTCTTACAATTATTAAAGACTTTTAAAAAATCTCTTCATGACGCGCTACTGATAGCTTTTATTGAGACTAAAATCTCATCTCAAATATAATTTATGC
>JAQYWO010000464.1 GCA_029379215.1 Rhizonema sp. PD37 | reverse complement strand
GCTTTACGACTTTATCCTATTTCCATTATATGCAAACTAGGTGTGGAACAGCTTATCAGACAATTGCTGTCGATGCGTAAGTCCTCTATAGATTTGCTCTTGTCAGTGATGAGTTCAATTTAAAGCTTGTGTGATAGTTCGATTGAGCGTTCGCTTATCTTCGGTTTAGTCCAATATCGATACCAGTACATCATCAAGCCAGTGACAAACAAGATCAGTGGTGCCAGTCCAACAAACACGTAGAGAATGCGAGTCGGTAAGCCGCCAAAAGTACCGTAGTGTAGGGGAACAAAAGAATTAAGGACGCGCGATCCCAAGGGAATTTTGAAAGCATTATCAACTCTTAAAACCTCACCCGTGTAAGAGTCGAGATATACATTACTATTTCCATATTCTACACTTTCAAGCGGTAGCTTCATGCGAATTTGGAGGGCATCAACTGATTTGTCTGGGAAGTAAATGCTTTTGGTAATAGCACCTGGTAAGGCAGCATGAGCAATTTTCAGTTGTTCTGTGAGTCCTAATGGCGATTTACCTTGAATTGGTTTGGATACAGGTGAGGATGGTTGCTTTGTGAATGTGACAGCGTAAATAATTTGCTCCGTGAAGCTGAAGTTCCAGCAAAAGCCTGTGAAGCCAGTAAAAAATAAAAAAACTCCGGTGATGATCCCAGCCACTTTGTGAATGTCAAAGTTTGCCCTTTGTCTATGTGCATTGAGCTTAATTTTGAAGCCAGCAATGAGCTTACGCCAACCAGGCCAAAGAATTAAACCACTGATGCACAGCAGACACATTAAAAAGGCAGCAATGCCAACAATGACACTTCCGGTTTCACCTGACATCAGGCTGTAGTGCAGACTCAGGATCATACCGATGAGAGTGTGATCCTGAGTCTGCTCACCCATAATTTTTCCCGTATAAGGGTGAATAAATACTTCCGTCCGAACATCATTAGCTGATGACAATTGCCCCACGTATGGAGCGGAAGGAGAGTCAGGCAGATAAATCCGAAATAGATGCAGATCCTCTCTTGTGGCATATTTTGCTTCTATTATATTGACCACTTCCTCTGGAGATACGAAGTGCACCTGTTGAGGAGTAATCAATCCATAGTTTCTGGTAATCATCCATTTATCAAAATCTTGCTCGAACACTAACAAGCTACCTGTCAAACCAATGACGATGAGCAATAGTCCAACAAAAAAACCGATAGAGCCGTGTAGGTAAAAAAAGATAGAGCGTAATTTTTTCCGGTTCATAAACAGCTACAAAGCGAGTTGAATTTTTGACTCGACTCAATCCCCACTACGGCATAGAGTCGAGTTAGCGTTATATCAAAACTCCACAGAAATCGTTCCGAGAACAGTCAACGGCGCTCCTGGGCGCAGATAGTAACCTTGAGAATCGTAATATCTAGTATCTAAAATATTCTTGAAGTTGAGACCGACGCGCCAATTTCGTTTTTTATAGAAAATAGAGGCATCAGTTCTGACGTAGGACGGTATGATCACCCCATTGTTTGGTAGAGTCGCTTCACGATCGCCGACAAAAAACATTCCCGCACCAAATCCAAGTCCAGTGAGCGAACCAGTTTGAATTTCATAGCTTGTCCACAAACTAGCGTTGTACCTCGGGACATTGACTAATCTGTTCCCCACAGGTATGCTGTTATCCTTGGTGACATAGGCATCGTCGTGGGCAAAAGATGCAATCACATTCCAACCCGGTAAAATTTTGCCGGCAATATCTAGTTCTATACCGCGACTCTCGACAACTCCAGCGGCAATTGAGAAATTAGTATTAGTGGGATCGGTTGTCGGGACATTGGTTTTTGTGATATCATAAGCGGCTAGTGTTGCCGAAAGCCGCTTATTTAACCACTCGGTTTTAATGCCGACTTCATACTGAGTTCCACGACTCGGTTCTATAGCTTGCCCGCTTGCTGTGCGAGTATTGTTGGGGGCAAAAGACTGAGCATAACTAGCGTAGAGGGAGATGGGCTCTATGGGTTGATAAACCAGTCCTAAACGCGGTGAAAAAGCTTGATCGTTAAACTGATTTGTGGACAGGACTTGACCATTGTTATTCAAGTCGATGTTTTTGTCATTGTAGTTGATAAAGTCAAGTCTCCCACCAACTAGCAGCTTCAAACTTTGCAGTAATGTCACCTGATCTTGCAAGTAAACACCCACAGTATCGGTATCTGATTTAAAGTTCTGGGCTGTGTCCACGAAACTGGTTGGCAGTGGCGCACCATACACCGGATTAAATAGATCCAGCCCCGGTGCTGCAGTCCGAAGGTAAATACCCCCCTGGTGTGCCCAATTAAACTCCAAACCGAGCAGTAATTGATGATTAATGCTCCCAGTTGTGAACTTACTGACTAGCTCATTTTGTAGACTCACTGCTCTACGGTAGTCAATAGATCCTGCAAGCTCTCGCGATACTGTACGACCATCATCCAAGAGTGAGTCTGGTCGGACAGCGTTATAATCACCACTGTAATTGTTGATTGACAAGGCACTGCGGAATTGGAAATTGTCACTAAAACGATGCTTTAAAGTGATTGTGCCTGCATCAGATTGAAATTTGTAGCGATCTCCAGGTTCGCCTAAAAAACGGCTGATGGGAACTTGAAAAGTTTGACGGACAGGTGGCAACCCATCGTAGAATGTTCGGTTGACAGTATTATGCTCGTATTCTAAAGTTAAATTTGTATCATCACTGAGTTGGAAAGATACTACAGGTGCTATTGAATAACTCTCTCCATTGACAAAATCGACAAAACTACCGGAATTTTCATAGGCAATATTCAGGCGCGACAACACTTTTTTATCGGCAGTTAGTGGTTGGGAAAAGTCGATAGCAGCACGATAGTAATCATAATTTCCTAGTGTAAATTCTGCTGAATGATAGGGAGTTGTCAGCGGTTGTTTAGTGATATAGTTAACAACACCACCAGGTTCAAACTGACCATAGAGAACTGAAGCCGGACCTTTGAGAACTTCGACTCGTTCAACAGTAGTCGGACTAATGTAGTTATCTTGAACGGCAAAACCATTTCTGAGGTTGTTATAGGTGACAAATCCTCGGATCACATAGTTTTCTGTGTTACCAGCATAACTACCTTGCGGTGTGACACCACTGGCATTGCGTACCGCATCACTAATCCGTGTGATTTGCTGATCTTTGATCACTTGTTGCGGAATAACTTGAATTGACTGGGGAATATCGCGTAGGGGAGTATCCGTTTTAGTAGCGGTACTGGCATCTCCCGCGTTATAGCTATTTTGATCTCCAGTGACGACTAACTCAATCGGCTCATCCCCGGAGGCTGATGATGTTTGCTGCTGTGTCGAGTTCCCTGCTGTGCTTGGTTGGGGCTTTTGTGTATTTGGAAGTTGCTGCGGCTTTTGAGAAGTTTGTGCATGTGTTGCCACGCTGAAAATTAAACCTTCATTTGGACTGTCTGACAACTCGACATTTGGACGTTTCGCATCCCCAATTACACTCACCCGAATAGTTTTGGCGTCATAGTTAGTCACCGTTATCTGTGTCACACCGGGTAGAGGTTTGTCTGACTTGAAGATGAATGCCTCGCCTGTTGGTAGACGCAGTTGAGCGTTGGGAATATCAACTATGAAGTTATTGCCCGAACTACGATTTACCAGTTGCAACTGTTGAGCTAACGAAGTTTGTAAAATCACTTCCACACCATTAGAAGTGGGATGTGCCTGAACGTGTGTCACCTGCACAATTGATGGAGTTGGCGCTGTTGTAGACTGTGCTAGGATTTCTGCACTATGAGATGGAAGTGCGATCTCATTGAGTCGCCGAATTTCTGTGATGGGGTTCACTCTTCGGGAATTGGTGGCTATACGTGGTGAAAGAGTAGAGCGATCGCTGTTTTCACCTACAGCAACACTCTTATCAACGGCAATTGATAATTTTTCTTGACTGAGTGCACGAGTCGTGCATAACGCTAATATAACGCCTGTGAATAACAAACTGGGAAAAAATTCTTTTAATCTCATGATTTCTCTATAACTCTCATTACACCACCAAATCTCTAGTTAATGACCAGCACTCACAATAAAAAGGCAGGTAGCTATCCTAAGGACAGATTACCAAAGCAAATATAACTTTTTCTGCCTTTTCCCCCTCTGTTTTCTATATCTGCGTTGTTCACTACGGGTACTCACCGCCCCCACCCAAATTTTTTGTCGGTTATCAACGAAAAAGTTGGATGGAGCATCAGCGCGATCGCGCTATAGTCTTTGATTGATTACGAATGCTATAACTTATAGCTACCAGTTTTGTTGACACTACTCTCAGAGATTATTAAAATTTATTTGCATTGAAAAAGCAACAAGACTGACACTTCAACAATAAAAATTTACATATAAAATATTTAAATTAACTTGATTTTTGCTGGTCATTGACACTATTTTATTTTGATACCTGGAAAACTATTTTTAGGTATTCCATTTTTCATCGAAACATTAGCTCATTAATCTTTAATTAGACAAAAGTGCCTCACTATATATATAGCGGTTCTCTTTTAAGTCAGATCATGTCCGTTTAATTAGTCATAATTCTCGTTGATACTGAACTCCACCCCCTACCCTTGTGAGCTGGGGAAAGAGGGTGCGAGTCTATGAGATCTAACTGAGAACTGATATAGTCGTTAATTAGTTGAGAATTCTATGATCGCTAAACTGTTTGAAGCAGGCGGCATAGTCATGTGGCTGCTGCTACTATGTAGCGTATTAACAATTGGTCTAGCTATAAACAGTAAACCAAAAAGTTTTCCCACTCGGGCGATCGCGAGGCCTGCCATAAGGATC
>JAQYWO010000463.1 GCA_029379215.1 Rhizonema sp. PD37 | reverse complement strand
ACCATATCGTCAAACCTGACTATACAGTGGCTAATGGTTTTTAATCCCTATTAACAATTAATAATTAACAAATGACTATTCAAACTAATCATAACACATTAGATAAAAAAGAAATTGCATCTCTGAGCGCATCATTGAGGCAAATTGAGCAGAAGATACTTAAACAAGATTCTCCTCAAGGTACAAAGAGAATTTGGTTTCAAGGATCAGAACCTTATTTTGATGTCTTCTTTGAATTAAAAAATGATGAAATAGTTTGGTTTCAATTTACCTTACGCGGCAAATCTCTCTCTTGGGATAGGAAAACAACTAAATGGGAAACAGGTAATACTAATGAATTGAGGGCTGATGATATAAGTTTTTATTCTGCAAGCAAGACAATAGATAATCACGATAAAATTGATTGTGAATTTATTAATTTAGTAAAATCAATTCTCGAATTAAGGGCAGAAGAGCTAATCTTCGCTAAAGTGCTAGCACTATTTGAAACGGATACGTTCAAAGTGAGTAGTTAGAAGTTAACTATAAAATCAAAACTGTTTACTCCGCACTCTTCTGCTGTGATCAATCTTCTTTTTCCCATTTTTTAACAACTTTAAGAACTAAAAAACATAGTAAAGCCCCAATTAGTCCTGTTTGCCATAACCCGCATCCAGCAGCAATTCCGAGAGCTGCGGAAACCCATATAGCTGCAGCTGAAGTCAGTCCGTGAATTTCAGATTGCCTTGATTGCTCAGAAGATACACGTAGAATTTCGCCTGCACCTAGAAATCCTACACCAGCTGCAATACCTTGAATCACGCGGCTGAGAGCATCAGCACTTGGGTGAGCCGTACCTGCTTGCAGGGGTATAATGGTAAACAGGGCTGCGCCAAAACTCACAAGCATATGAGTTCTTAACCCAGCAGGTTTATGTCTTAGCTGACGTTCTAAGCCAATAATTGCCCCGATGATTATGGCGAGGCATAGTCTGAAGGTAATATTTAGCCAATTATTAGGCGAAAGGTCGTAGGTATTTAGCAATGCAGGTGATTGAAGACGAATACTGCAATTACTCTACATTATCTGAAGGTAGTTAAAGCGCGAAGTCTGTATGACGAAATCTTTTGCCCCACATACTTCGCCTTCTAGGGCGCTGGTGAGTTCCTTCAGTTGGATACAGTATACCTCATGCCTTTGTTTGTAAAGTCAGGCAGCGATTTGCTTAAATCGAGAATTGCAGATATATTTTTGTTCATAGTAGGTAACTGAGAGAGAAGGTATTTAATATCATGTCCGGTAAATTAACCTTAATTCCGTCTGAATCCCACCCCGCTTCTCTCTGCGCTTTGTCTCTTCTCCCCGCTAGCGGAGAGGGCTTAAGGGTGGGGTTCTTTTATGATGGGTGATTTGACAGTATAACCCAAAAAATCTCTCTGTTAGAGGTATCCTATCTTGAAGAGCGTTAACAGCGTTACCAAAGTGCAACAGATGACACTGGAAGCGATGCTTATTCAGTCTCATCACTTTTTTTGTTCGATCTCACGAATGTGAAGTGACTCCCTTAAATGACAACAAAATAGAAACTACTCACAACTGACTAATTGAGTGGATAAACTCTACTGGCTAGATCAAATTAAACTACAAGACCGCAGCAAAGTTGGTGACAAAGCATTTCATTTGAGCCGAACCATGCAGCGTGGCTATCCAGTAATGCCTGGTTTTGTAGTGTCGGCAACAGTTTTGCAAGAATTCTTAGAAACTCTTAACAGTTCCGAGGCATTAGTTGTTGATTTGCCTGATTCTTCGTTACATCTGGATGTCGATAATTGGCGTCAACTTCAACAAGTGGCTGGGCGGCTGCGTCAGGAAATGACCACTGCGACTGTGCCACCGCAGTGGTTAAAGACAATCTTTAACGCTGCCTCACAATGGGAAACTGAGTGTCTCATTTTTCGCCCTTCTTTTGTGATAACGGCTACTTCTAAGATGAGTAATCTCTCTGGGTTGCTAGAGTCTCAGATTTGTGGCTGCAATCTCGAAGCGATCGCTACAGCATTGAAGCAGATCTGGAGCCAAATGTTTCGTGCCAAAAGTCTACTATACTGGCAGCGCAAAGGAGTTGATCTGCGACAAGTCAATTTAGCAGTTTTGGTGCAACCCTTGAGAAATGCTCTAGCCAGTGGTTTACTATCTGCTCATTCACAGGGATGGGAAATTCAAGCGACTTGGGGATTGGGAATAGCGATCGCCAATGGTGAAGTGCTGCCAGATGTTTACTACATCCAACCTGAAACTGGTGCTGTGCTAGAGCGACACATGGGAAATAAAATGATAACTTATGGTGTTGATGATACTCTGTTGGTTGCACAGCAATCCCTGCATACCCCAGTCCTATCAGATCTGACAAATTTGGTGGTTTACCCATTGGAGGAAGCCAAACAACAACAGTACGCTTTACAAGAAGAATACCTACGACAATTAATATCTCTGGCACACCAATTTGTGAGAGAACTTGGGGCAAATTTTACTCTCAAGTGGACTATCTCTGAAGAAACTATAGGGAGGAAACTTTATCTGACACATGTTAATACCTCCCAATCTGCAATTCCTGACGAGCAATTATTGATCGGAGGATTGGGAGCGTCACCAGGGCGTGTGACGGCTACTGCTTATGTACTTGACAATTCAATCCAAAAACTCGAACAACTCCCTAAAAAAGTAGTTTTAGTAGCGTCTGCGATCGCATCTGATATGTTACTTATGCTGCAAAACTGCTACGGTATTATTACTGAACAAGGAGGGTTAACGAGCCATGCGGCAATTCTTGCTCGAGAATTGGGTATTCCAGCAGTCGTAAACGCATCTGGTGCAACAAGTATGATTCAAACTGGAGAAAGATTACTTGTTGATGGTGATAAGGGAGAAATTTATCGTGTCAATAAGGGAACTTCTGGAGTTGGAGAAGTTGAGGAGATGAGTAGACAAGGGAATGAGGACAAGGGAGAAAATTTTTCTACTCCTCAAATCCAAAATCCTTTGCCCGTGATTGCTACCCAGTTGTTGCTTAACTTGAGTCAGCCTAACTTGATCAAGCGTGTACAAAGCTTACCTGTAGATGGCGTGGGATTATTGCGTTCAGAACTGATGGCAATGACTATTCTTGAGGGACAACACCCCAATACTTGGCTTCAAGAGCGCAAGACTCAACTGCTGGAACGCTGGTACGAGCAGGTCATACAGTTTGCTTCCGCCTTTGCACCACGACCTGTTTTTTATCGATCTTTGGATTGGCGATCGCATGAACTACTCTCTTTTAGCCACACTTCTTCATTTTCGTCACAGCCAATGCTGGGAAATCGCGGTACTTTCAGCTATTTAGAAAATCCCGCAGTTTTTGAGTTTGAACTGGAGGCTTTGGCGGCTGTACAGAAATCTGGTTACAGCAATATCAGGCTTCTGTTACCTTTTGTTCGGACTGTGGAAGAGTTTTCCTTTTGCCGCCAAAAAGTTGAGCAAGCAAACCTCACCCAAGTACCACAATTTCAACTGTGGATTATGGCGGAGGTGCCAAGTGTACTATTTTTACTACCAGAATACGTCAAAGCCGGTGTAGCCGGGATTTCGATTGGAACAAATGACTTAACTCAATTGTTGTTAGGAGTGGATCGAGAGCAAGGACAATTGGCAAGAGCATTTGATGAACGTCATCCAGTAGTCATGAATATGATTGCTCAACTGATCAAAATGGCAAAAAATGCAGGCATTCCTTGCTCTATTTGTGGTCAAGCACCTGCACTGTATCCGGAAATTATTGAGCAACTCGTGCAATGGGGTATAACTTCTATTTCCGTTGAACCAGAAGCCGTTGAACGAACATATCAAGCGATCGCCCGCGC
This sequence comes from Rhizonema sp. PD37, assembly GCA_029379215.1. GTDB lineage: Bacteria > Cyanobacteriota > Cyanobacteriia > Cyanobacteriales > Nostocaceae > Rhizonema. Next base: position 985 of record JAQYWO010000463.1, on the reverse strand, counting down.
CGAACAACGGCTGATTTTAAAAGCCGCACGGCAAATTCTTCAATAAACATTGAATTTGCTTGTTCTTTGTATTATAAATTCAAGTTTTTTCCAAAAATATATTTAGATTAATAGGTTTATAAATAAAGTCATTTTCTCACTTTTTTATTAAACTTTTGCACTTGCAAGAATCACCAAATGAGGGCAGGTCTTATTCCATCTTTCACAGGGCTATCATTCCATCCGTTTAAATCTTTTAAATCTACACGAGTAATGCACTTTTTTGGATCGGCAAATGGGCGTGTAAAGATTTCTACCTCAATGACACCTGTAGCATCTCGAAAAATCGACCATTGCTTGGAGTTCGCTCGAATTTCGTCTTTAACCTGTTTTCCCAAGTTATCGTAACAAACGATCGCACTCACCCACCTAAAAGCATCCCGTTCCAGAATCTCCATCTCAGATTCAAGCAACATGGCTTTAACCCCTGAGTCCTGAAATAGGTTGACAAACTCCTCTAACACAAAGTTTTTCAACAAAGTTGCTTTGATTTTGTGCTGACGTTCATTATTAGGGTTAAACTTAGACATGATTTTGATCCTGAATTAAGTTTTTAATTGCAAAACTAACTATTTAAGAAGAACGCAGCTTGAGCAATTATTAGGGTATTTAAACCTCCACTAACTGTATTCAACCAAATTTACAATTTTTGTTGGGGCTATTACCGTCACAACTTCGTACAAAATTGTACGTAATTCCTTTTCAATTCTTCTATTGAGAACAATTTTTTAGTCTAAATTCTGACTTATTTGTTCTGCATTCTTTTTTATTAAAATTTCCGTATTAAAAAATTTGGTTGAAACTGTAATAGATAGTTATCTCAACTTTTTATTCTTTTTGACAACAGAAAGACCAAAGGTTAGTGAATTCGCTCAAAATATACAGTTAAGTCTAAAAGCTGCTGAATCAACTATAGTTTAATTACATATTTATGAATGTGCATAAC
>JAQYWO010000462.1 GCA_029379215.1 Rhizonema sp. PD37 | reverse complement strand
ACTATTGTCTAAATTAGATTAACTATTAAACAGAAACTCTTTGAGAGTTAGTAAAATGGCAGATACAACGAAGACGACATCGTCTTCTAAATTAGCTAACCTATAACTATAGACTCCTTTTAAAGTCCTCGGTTACTCATACATCTGGTTTCTGAGGCACATCACGAAAGACGAACTCCCCTACCTAACAAAGAGCTCCTACAAATCATAATGTCTGTCATTGAGAAAAAAAGAACCCGCGATCTGCCTCAAATCAACGAACGCATTCGCTTCCCGAAAATTCGGGTCATTGACACCGATGGTAGCCAACTGGGAATTATTACCCCACAGGAAGCACTGCAATTAGCGGAAGAAAAAGAGCTGGATCTTGTGCTGTTAAGTGATAAGGCTGACCCTCCCGTTTGTCGAATTATGGATTACGGGAAATACAAGTTCGAGCAAGAGAAGAAGGCACGTGAAGCCCGGAAAAAGCAGCATACCGCCGATGTCAAAGAAGTGAAAATGCGCTACAAAATTGAAGAGCATGACTATAACGTGCGTGTTAAGCAAGCAGAGCGTTTTCTCAAAGATGGCGATAAAGTCAAAGCTACCGTGATGTTTCGGGGTCGAGAAATTCAACACAGTGATTTAGCAGAAGAGTTACTCAAGCGGATGGCAACAGACTTAGATCCTCTTGGCGAGGTGCAGCAAATGCCTAAGAAAGAAGGGAGAAACATGATGATGCTCATATCCCCTAAGAAGTAAACGAATTAATAGCCTTTCAGCTATGCTGCTATGCTGCTATGCTCCCACGCTTAAAAACGTGGGACTTAATTGAGGACGCCACAAGTGCCCGCGCTACGCGTCTTGAAATACATTTTTATTGCAAAGCTTGCGTCTTTTTGTACTCATGGATGCAGACGAGTGTGCACTCGTCTGCCGGGGGAAACTTTTCTTGGGCTGTAGCTTTGCGTTTTGGTTCGCAGCGCGTTGCGGGGGTTCCCCCCGTTGTAGCGACTGCGAACCCGAAGGGTGGGCGCTACTCACGTGAAGCTCTCTTGACGTCAGCAACCGCCCCCAAGACTTCACACGAATGTAGGATTTTCTTTCCTGCTGCCCTCTGCCTTTCTTTGTAACTTCTAAATCCAAAATCAATTGATAGTCCTGAGTGCTGAGTGGGAAAAATAATACTCAGTTGCTCGGGACTTGTGCCATTTTCACAGGAATAAGGTTGAGAATGCTTTCTTCTATCTTAAAAACTGTGCTGGTTGTGGATATCTGGGCAACAGCAAATGTACTCACTAAGTAATGAGTACTCCAGAAAGTCACAAACTACATGGAATTGAAAAAACACAGGTTTGCTCAAATAAAGATACCACGACTATTACAATGGGTAAATCTCCGACCGGAGGAGAGCGATCGCACATGGTTAATGTTCATTTTTTATACAATTACATGTGTAGGATTACGTTGGTCTGAAGACAGTGCGGTCGCACTATTTTTAGACGAATATGGTGCACAATCACTGCCTTGGATTTATATTGCCAGTGCAGTGATCAGTACTCTATTAGTTTCTTTGTACTCGTGGCTGCAAAAAACTTTCCCGTTACGTTGGGTTATAGTGGCGATCGCACCAGGGATGTTCTTACCGCTAATATTATTGCAATGGGGAATACAAGTTCCTCACCTGGCAGTGATTACTGTATTTTTGCTCCGGCTGTGGGTAGATGCATTTTACGTTGTCAACGACCTTAACACCTCAATTACAGCCAATCAACTCTTTAATATTAGAGAAATTAAACGCACTTATCCATTAATTAGCAGTGGCATTTTGGTAGCTGATATTGTAAGCGGCTTCAGTTTACCTTTACTACTACTATTTGTAGGACTGAATCATGTCATTATGCCATTTGCAGGTGTGTTTATAGCATTAGGGGCATTTATTCTCTGGCATCTCACTCACAAATACCAGCAAGTTTTTCCCAAAGTTACACAACAAAAAATTACCGAGCCAAGAAATAAAAGAAGTCACCTTTCAAGTTCATTAAAACGCTATACGTTGCTCTTATTTGCATTTTTTGCCTTGCTGCAAGTGCTATGGGTATTAATAGATTTTCAATATCTGACTCATTTAAAGATAAATTACAACGACAAACAAATCGCTAGTTTCTTAGGTTTATTTGGTGGGATTACAGGAGTTTGTGAGCTAGGGATGCAGTTATTCATCTCCAGCAGAACACTCGAACGCTTTGGGGTGTTTATCACCGTTGCGTCTTTACCAGTATGCATACTCATCTTAATACCACTTACAATTCCTCTGTTAGAAGCGCACGAATTTTTCTGGGCTTTAGTTATTCTCAAGTTTCTTTCCGAACTCTTGCACTATACGTTTATTGCCAGTAGCGCACCACTGCTTTTCCAACCGATTCCAGATAAATTTCGCAATTACATACAAACATTATCGGAAGGGATTGCTGAAGCTTTTGGGGGAGGAACAGCAGGTATTATCATTTTGTCTACAATCTGGCTGACGACATCAATGGCGTCTTTACTCTTACAAAAGTTCGTCATTGTAGTAGAAACTACAGGCTTAGCTTTGATTTGTGTTGGAATCGTTTGGTTGCTGAGATCGCATTATGTCAATTTGTTAGTTTTAAGTGCAGGGCAGGGGCAGTTAAATCCCACAGATCTAGATTTACGTGCATTTAAGCAAGCCGTTGTGAAAGCTTTAAGAGAAAAAAGCACTCCTGCAGACAAAAGTTCTTGCATTGAACTTTTATTCCAAATCGATCCTAAAGGAGCAGCAGCAGTTTTAGCACCTTTGCTCGTTAAGCTACCCCCTTCTTTACAAAAAACCAGTTTGGAAGTAATGCTTGCATGTGGTGCTTATCCTGCTTATTTACCCGAAGTCCACACTGTGTTTGAATCCCAACTTAGCAATGCACCACAGTCTCCTGAAGTTTTTGCTCTTGCCCTACGCTACATTTATCTTTCGCAAGCAAATCCAGATTTAAGCAAGCTAGAAGAGTATTTATCACGACAAGACTCTTTAATTCGAGCGACAGCTGCCACTCTACTTCTGAGTAAAGGAACACCATTGCAAAAGGGAGCAGCTGCCAAAACTTTAAGGCGGATGCTCACTCACAAACAAGAATACGAAAGGATCAATGCTGTTAAAGCTCTATCAGAAGCAGTTTATTTGCAAGCACTCAGGATTTACATACCAAATTTATTACAGGATGAATCTTTGCGCGTACGCTGTGCGGTTTTGGAAATGATTGCCGCCACCCATTTAGAAGAGTACTATCCAGCGCTTATGGGAGGACTTGACTACAAGTCAACCCGAATGACAGCAATGCTTGCTTTAGTAAGATTGGAGAATGACGCTCTACCAATCCTTACAAAGCTAGTTAGCAATATTTACAAACCGGAAGTTGTACGGATTTACGCTCTGACTACGATTGGTAAAATCCCTACTCTAGAAGCGGTGGATACTTTATGGCTTCACTTAAAAACATCTAAAGGTCCTATCAGGGATCGTATCCTTCGCACCTTACTCAAAAGGCATGAACGAGAAGGCATTACAAGTTTAGTTATAGGATTGCATAGTAGGATTGAAATGTTAATTGAACAGGAATTACGCTTCTTAGGGGAGATTTACGCTGCCTATATAGACTTCAAAACAGGAAATCAGAAGGAACCTCAATCTAATGAAAGATTTCATACTATCGGTGAATTGTTACAATGTGCACTCTTAGAATTGGAAATTGATATCAAAGAGAGATTGTTGCTGCTCCTGAAGCTACTTTACCCTACAGATAAGATTCAAGTCGCAGCGTTTAATCTTCGATCTCAGTCAGAGATCAATTTAGCACGGGGTTTAGAAATTTTAGAGCATACGGTAAATTTGCCGAGCAAATCTGTGTTGCTAAATATTTTGGATAAGCGATCGCCCCAAGAAAAACTGCAAAAACTTGTAGAAAAAAACATGGTTAAATACGAACAGATGGCAGTAGGCGATCGCACCCGCAAGTTGCTGGCACAAGGTGATTTACTTTCCGACTGGAGCTTTGCTTGCTGTTTTCATTTTGCACAAGTTGCCCATATCCGACTGACAAGTAAGCAAATTTTAACAAGTCTGCGTCATTCCACAGGCTTCGTTAGAGAAGCTGCGATCGCATACTTAAGTGTTGCTTCACATCGCATCTTCCTAGAACTTCTCCCCCAACTACAAAACGATCCACACCCTCTAGTTGCAGATCAAGTTAAAGAGTTGCAAAAAATGAAGAAAACTACTAACCACTGACCATTATGCTAAATAGTGTTGACCGTTTATTGTTTGTCCGACAAATCACCATTTTCAAGGAATTACGGGATGATTTTATCGTCCGACTGGCTTCAGTTATGGATGAAGTCTTATTTCCTACAAATGACATCATATTTAGACAAGGAGAGGAAGGGCGATCGCTCTACATTGTTGTTTCAGGTCGAGTCAAAGTTTATATTAGCAATCAACAATTAGCAGTTTTCTCTCAAGGAGAATCTTTTGGTGAAATGTCAGTATTTGATGCCCAACCTCGTTCTGCTTCAGCAACAGCTTTAGAACCTTGTAAATGTTTGGAACTGACGCAAGAACAACTCTACAATGCGATTGAAGAAACTCCGGAGATAGCCATAAATATTATTAGAGTGCTATCTCGTCGTATTCGAGAACTGAATGACAAGATTAATGCAATAAACATAAAAAATTAGATAAGTAGAAAAAAGTAAGCCAATTAATCTCATGCTCCTCCTCATAGATTCCTACTCGACTCACAGTATGAGAAGGAAAGTAAAGAAATATCTTGCCTATAGGCATCCGTGACAGGTTAAGCTAATTGCATACTTGTCAATATACCTAATGAATGAAA
>JAQYWO010000461.1 GCA_029379215.1 Rhizonema sp. PD37 | reverse complement strand
TTACAATACTACTGATAAAGAATTACGAGTTTGTGTATAAAACCTTCAACTATGTAAAACTAAGCGTTAAAGATAGCAGATTACAGATCAAAAACCTAGAGAAAATTGTAAAGAATTATCAAGTTAATATAAAGTTAATATAAAGATTATTGAGAAACGGAATTAACTAATTTTCTGTTACAAGCAAAATCATGTTTTATCATGGTAGTGGTAATCCTACCCTTTGCTTATCTGATGAATTTCACAGATGTTCTTAAACTTGTAGAGTTAGCAGTTTACAGAGCTAAAGGTAGAAAGCTGACAGATCCAGAACTAGCAGTGCTACGCGGTTCTTGGGAGGGTTTGACTTATGAGAAGATGGCAGAAGGATTGCCCTATAAGCCGAACTATTTAAAGGGAGATGTCAGTCACAAGTTCTGGAAGTTGCTCTCAGAGGCTTTGGGAGAGGATGTTAGTAAAAGAAATTTTCGCGCTGCACTTCTTAGAGCATCATTAAAATCTTCAAATCAAAGCCTATCGGTGGATGATGCCGACTATGCATCGTCGCCAACGCACTCCTCTAATTTGCCGGAAGTCTCTACACCAGACTCATCGAATAGCGAAGGCGATCGCTCGTTCCAATCTTCAAACTTGGATTGCCATCAGGAACAAAGCGATCTTCCTCAAAGATCTGAAGCTCTTGACGATTCAAAATTAATTGAGCCAAAAGCATCTAAAGAGCCTTCCGATCTAGAGAAAAAAATGAGGGCTTGGTTTGAGGCGTTGGGCTACGATTTCGTCCCAGGTGGTATTCGGCAAGAAGACTGTTTTGATATAACTATCCACGTCCCCAAGCGAGGGGGATATGATCGCATCCTCGCACGCGGTGTTGAAGGTGAAGCTGACTTGAATCACTTGGACGGTTTATGTCAGGCTGTTAAGGAACACAAGCCCAACGAGGCATGGTTGGTTGCTGATCTTCGTATTAGTCGTGCAGTGCGTGAAGCGATCGCACAGTACACACTCAGCAAAGAAATTCAATTTAGTCTTGCAGCGAGTGAAGCGATCAAACAGTACAGAAAACAGCGAGACTTGACACTATTTTGTTACACATTTGATGAACTCGTTGATGAGGGAGTTAACTTTAAGCAGTATTTCAAATGGTTAGAGGAACAACTTCAAAAGCGGGGTATTAATGACAAAACATACATTCCTTTAGCTTGTAGCAAACAAGAAGCGATTAACCCAACGACAGGGGAACCAATAGCCAGCATTTACGCTGATGGTAATGGTTGGATTGATGGCTACATTGATCGTTGGCTAGATGATCCAGATAAAAAACATATCTCTGTTTTAGGAGAGTTCGGTACTGGTAAAACTTGGTTTGCATTCCACTACGCTTGGACTGCTCTCAAACGTTATCAAGAAGCGCAGAAGCACGGCACTCCCCGACCTCGCTTACCGCTACTCATCCGACTGCGAGATTACGCCAAAGCACTGGATGTGGAAAATGTTCTGGCATGGTTTTTCTTCTCCATACACAATATCCCCCTGACTAATTTAGTCTTCAAACAACTCAATAGTATGGGCAAACTCCTACTCATCTTTGATGGTTTTGACGAGATGGCAGGTAAAGTAGATCGTCAAAAAGTGATTGATAACTTTTGGGAGCTAGCTAAGGTTGTAGAAGCAGGAGCCAAGGTAATTCTTACCTGCCGTAGCGAGCATCTTCCCAAAGTTGATAAAGGTCGCGCTCTACTAAATGCTGCTGTGTTAAATTCTATTGATGTAGAACAGCCTACCTCGGTTAAGAAGCTGAGTGGTCCCCAATTTGAGGTGCTGGAACTCCTGACACTGAGCGACGTTCAAATCCGTGAAGTCCTGCGATCGCGTCTCTTTAATCAGACGACTATCGAAAGAGACGCTACTGTGGAACAGGTCACTAGTAATCATAAATTACTGGATTTAGCTAGACGACCAGTGATGATTGACTTGATTCTGGAAGCACTGCCAAAAATTGAAGTTGGTCAATCAGTGGACTTGTCTCACATCTATCTCTTAGCTGTGAAACACAAATTGGCTCGGGATATTAAAGCAGAGCGCACATTTACCTCTCCTGCTGACAAGCTTTACTTTTTATGCGAGCTGTCTTGGGAGATGTTTGTCACCGATCAAATGCAACTTAACTATCGCAAGTTTCCCGAGCGAATTCGCTCATTATTTGGTGCCGTTGTACAGGAACAGTCCGAGGTTGACCACTGGAGCTACGACATGATGGGTCAGTCTATGTTAACTCGAAATGCGGATGGTGACTACGAGTTAGCTCATCGCTCCTTCCTAGAGTTTTTTATCGCCTATAAATTTGCTGCACAATTGGGAGTATTAGCCCCAGACTTTATCGATCTGGCTCTTGATCCGTCGCATATAGACAAGAACGCTCCACCTCAGTCCTTTACTTGGTCTTCCTATTTTCAACGACAAGTGGATGAACACGGTAAAGTCATAGCAATTGCGCCGCTCCTCGATTTTTCTACCGAACCATTGACCCATTTATTCAATGCTTTTAAACTGGGAGAGCGAACCAACAGACAAAGAGAACTCACTCAGGGAATGTTCGAGCTACTCGAATATATGCTTGACAGATCGAAAACAGGTACTGAATGTTTGCTGAAGATTATCAAAGCCACGCGCGGCAAAACGGAAAAGGAAGTTGGGTGTCTTGCTGGATATGCTGTAACAGTATTGTTGCAAATTGATTCAGAAGCATTAGCAGGTCAGGATTTGAGCCAAACTGTGATTAAAGGTGCTGATTTGACTTATGCCAACCTGCAAAATACAAATTTTACAGGTGCTCATCTGGACGATTCTCTTTTTAAAGAACCCTTCGGCAGTATTTTGTCAGTTGCCTTTAGCGGTGAGTCTTTGGCGATCGGTTCAACTAATGGCGAAATTTGCTTATTTCAGGGACAAGGACGTTCCATATGTAAAGGACATACTCACTGGGTTCGCTCGATCGCTTTTAGTCCTGATGGTCAAAGGTTTGCCAGTGGCAGTGAAGACCAAACCATCAGGATATGGGATATTAAAACTGGTAAGTTCTTCAGCACACTAGAGGGACATAGTAGTTCTGTTCGTTCGGTCACCTTTAGCGATGATGGCAAGCTACTTGCTAGTAGTAGTGAAGATGGAACCGTGAAGATATGGAATGTCGATGCTGGTGAGTGCCTAAGAACCCTCACAGGACATATTGGTAAGGTTTGGTCAGTTGCCTTTAGTCCAAACTCCTCAACCCTTCTGATGAAAGAGGGTGAAGGTCCGATCTTGGCTAGTAGTGGAGAAGATAAGACAATCAAAATATGGGAAGTGCAAAAAGGTGAGTGCCTCAAGACTTTGACGGGACATAAAAACTGGGTAAGATCGGTGGCATTTAGTTCTGATGGGCAACAAATTGTAAGTGGCGGTGATGACAACGCTGTGAAAATCTGGGACGTTAGTACAGGTAAGTGTCGTATAACCTTACCAGGACATGATAATTGGGTTAGGTCCGTAGCGTTCAGTTCTGATGGTCAAAGAATCGTCAGTGGCGGTGATGACAACACAGTGAGAATTTGGGATGCTTCAGATGGTAAGTGCCTAAATATTTTGTACGGGCATGAAAATCGAGTTTGGTCTGTAGCTTTTAGCGCTGATGGACAGCGGATTGCTAGCGGTAGTGACGATCAAACTGTGAGAACTTGGGATGCCTCGGATGGTAAGTGCGTCAACATGGTGAGGGGATACTCTAACTGGATTTTGTCGGTTGCTTTCAGCCCAGATTCTTCTTCGTCCGGCTTAGTCAAGGGGGTTGGAGGATTCTTAGCTAGTGGCGGTGAAGACAAGGTGATCAGAATCTGGGATCTTTATACTCGTAAGATCGCCACCACTTTACGAGGACATACAAGCCGTATTTGGTCAGTAGCTTTCTCTCCTGACGGTAGGTTGCTTGCTAGTGGCAGTGATGATCGCAGCATCAGAATCTGGGATCTTAAAGCGAACGGGGGTAAGCAATGTCTCCAGGTTTTTACAGATCACAATCACTGGGTAAGATCGGTTGCATTCAGTCCGGATGGAAAGCTACTTGCTTCCGGCAGCGACGATCATACTGTGAGAATATGGGATGTTCATCAGGGGATCTCACGTAAGGTATTGCGAGGTCATACAAATTGGGTAAGATCAGTCGCGTTCAGTCCCGATGGACAGTTCATTGCTAGTGGCAGCGATGATCGTACAATCAGGATTTGGAATGTTCACATTATTGATGCTTCCCCCAAGATATTACAAGGTCATCAGAACTTAGTTAGAGCGATCGCCTTCAGTCCCGATGGGCAGCTCATTGCCAGTGGCAGCAACGATCACACCGTCAAGATATGGGATGTTCATACTGGTGAGTGCATCACAACTCTCACGGCACATAAGAACTGGGTACATTCAGTTGCCTTCAGTTCTGATGGACAGCTCCTCGTCAGTGGTTGTCAAGACGGAACTATATATTTATGGAATGTTCGCGATCAAAAGCCCATAAAATTCTTTCAGGAAGAAGCTGATGAAGTCCTATCCGTTGCCTTCAGCCCCGATGGCCAACAAATCGCCAGTGGAATCGATAATGGAATCATCCAGTTAAGAAGCATGGACAAAGGTGAATTTGAACTCCCTATATCTTTGAAGATCCCTAAACCCTATGAAGGGATGAACATTACAAGCGTTGTTGGGTTAACCGAAGATCAAAGACGGAATCTTCGTTCTTTAGGTGCAATTGAAGTGAAACAGACTTGAATCGTCAGTTGCGTTTGGGGTCTTCAGGTATAATCAAAGTTAGTACCTTTGTAACCGTTCACAGGATTCCGAAACGTTACCGGAAAAAATAGGTACACACTGATG
>JAQYWO010000460.1 GCA_029379215.1 Rhizonema sp. PD37 | reverse complement strand
AGGATGCACTCGTAGTGGGTAACCCTACCATGCCTAGTGTAGCATCTACGCCAGGAGAGAAGCCTTATCAGTTACCAGCATTACCGGGAGCGGAAACAGAAGCTAAAGCGATCGCCCAGCTATTAAGCACTACAGCAATTACAGGTAGTCAAGCAACCAAAGCGGCAATCGTCCAAAAAATGACCTCTGCAAGAATTATTCATTTAGCAACACACGGTTTACTTGATGATTTGAAAGGATTGGGTGTACCTAGGGTGATCGCCTTGGCTCCATCTGGTCAAGACAACGGTCTACTCACTGCTGATGAAATCTTTGACTTAAAACTGAATACTGAGCTAGTCGTCCTTAGCGCCTGCGATACTGGTAGAGGTAAAATTACCGGGGATGGCGTCATCGGGCTGTCTCGTTCTCTAATTAGTGCTGGCGTACCAAGCGTGTTGGTGTCTCTATGGTCCATACCTGACGCACCTACAGCGGAGTTAATGACCGAGTTTTACAAAAACCTCCAGCAAAAGCCGGACAAAGCTGCTGCACTGCGGCAAGCGATGCTAACCACAATGAAGAAGCATCCCAGCCCCAGCGACTGGGCGGCGTTTACGCTAATTGGAGAATCCCAGTGAACGCAACTAAGACGATTTCGCAACCTTACCGTCAAAACTGCCACCGTTGAGGTTGAACGCCATCGTCGATACACCCAACGAGGTAAACCAGATGCTTACTACTGGCCATGCGGCGAGTAATACGAATAACTAGTACAAGGGGCGTGGAAATAAACAGACCATAATGAATAGTCAGGTCAAAAACTGTTGTGCATTTTATTTTCCAGTATTATCACTCCTTGATTTATTACCCACAATCCTAGCTTTACCCCCGCAGACAAAGCTTTATACACGTTAGTTTTTGCTGTTTTTAACTGAATATAAGTCAACTTCTTCCCATATAAATCGTAAACAATTGTATCAACTTGAAAATGTAGTTCTGGTCTGCAGCGTAAGAGAATGAGAATTGCATTTTGTATTGAATAGTCCTGGAATTGAGGAAGTAACGATAAGGATCTCGGTTTCCTTTTAAAGGTAAGTTTAGGGATATCAGAGATGTCTATTTTTATGGCTTTTGAAGTGTCAAATTTACCGCTGTGAATTTGGTTGGGGTGTGATTTGGCGATCGCCTGCCGATTTTGATTAGAGTCTAATTCTTCTTGCACCTCCGATGTGGGTTCAAAATTCTTCAACTCATCTTCATTAAAGAAGCTTGAATTCTGTTCCTCAAATCTATCTCTTTGCCGTAAGTTAACTTGCTCTTCAAGTGAGTATCCTGAAATAAGAAATTTTATGTTTGTAATTTGAGAGCGAACATGTTGAAGTTGACTCTCTAAATCTGCTGCTTCTAATGTGTAGCGATCGCGTTCTGCTGATAGTAGGCTTACAATTGACTGGTAATCAAATCTCGTCATCTTGACACTCCTCGCTCTAAAGAGACGAGGATTCTTTAAGAGTTTCTGCCATATCTCTTAAATATCCGACTGTTGGGCAATTAATATTTCTATTAACTGCCTCTAAGGCATGGTTCTTAGCCTCAACCTGCAAAGATTGATATCTGCTAAGCGTTACTTTCCCGCAGTCCGCAGGTAGAGTCCTTTTATTGCTTGGGAAGACTAATCCCACTCTTCTGACTATTGTGCGAGATGCCTTTGTGTCAGCATGTTCTGTATATTGACATTCTCTACACAAAAACTTCTCGCCTTCTCTATTCTTTTTTTCTACATCTCCACATTTAGGGCATTCAAGTGATGAATATTTGGCTGGCACTTCTACAACGGGCTTTCCTGTTTTTAAGGCTAACCAGGCAATTTTGTTAAAAATATCGCCCCAACCTGCATCGGCAATAACCCTGTTTAATCTCGTTTTTCTAGATGCACCATTACGTTTATACCCACCTCTGCCGTCATGCTTAGGCTTTGCTCGCTTGATCATATTTTTGATGCGTAGATCTTCACGAGCCACGACATCAGCCGTTTTAACTATAATGTTAGCTGCAAGCCAGCTATAGCCATTACGATATTGCGCTAATTTATGGTTTTGTTTAGCGAGCCTTTTAATTGCTTTAATTTTATTTTTAGAATTTTTTTGTTTGCGACTAATAGCGCGTTGCCTCATTGATAAACGTCTGGCAGTACGAGTATTTGTTGTCGGACGTTTGTTTTCAATGAAACTACCATTAGACAGAGCCACCAGCTTGTTAATGCCAACATCAATACCAACTACTGATTTACATTGCTCCAACGGTTTGATGTCAGGTAACGAGCCTGTTAAATCAACCAACATGCTGATATACCAATTACCGCCTTCACGTTTTATGGTACAAGTTCTTAAACCCTGAAGAATTTGTAAATTACGACTATTATGAAACTTAATGTTTCCTATTCCCGGTAAATACGCTTTTGCATAGTTCTTTTTAATGTCTTGCAGCTTAACACAGTCGGGTTTGTATTCAAAAGAATCTAAACGTTTTATAAATTGAGGATAACCTTTGCCGTTTTCAAAGAAATTAGTAAAAGCCTGATCAAGTTTGGCTATATTGCTTTGCAATACGTCAGCATTAACTTTTGTGAAATTATCCAGAGACTTTCTTAGTTGTGTAGTAACTTTCATCTGGATGCCAGATGCCGAATCCCAATTAGTCTTAACTGCAATAACTTCTTTTGTCTTTTTGTCCTTAACTTTAGTTTGTTTGGTGGCTAATCCAAAGTTGGAAGGAATAACACCGTGCTTTATGACAGGACAAGTTAAAGGACAGCAAGAACCATACTCTATTTTTGATTCTAGTTCACAATGTGAACCGTAAGCGTAGACGATAGAGGTATCTTTGTCTCTGTTATTGAAATCAAATCCTTGATTACGTTCTTTTAATGCGTAGTTTCGATGTTTTCTTAATGTAACCAGCCATTCTTCAAGAGTTGCCTCCTGAGATTGGTTAGGCAACAATTTAAAATTCCATCGTACTTGCATACTTAGGCAAAGTGTTATGTGTTATATTCCTAGTATAGAGCCAGGACATTATAATGTCAACTAAAAATACAAAGAATCCCGGAAAAAAGAGAACAAGAAATGAGCCTATTTTGCATGACGAACTAAAAACAAGTAGACACTTATTTTTAACGCCAACAGCTTGGGAAAAACTAAAAGCATATGCAAAGAAACGAGAAACAAGCATAAGTGAGTTAGTAGAAGCATGGGCAAGAAATATTGACGCTCAATAAATTGAGCGTTCGTTTTTCCAAGCAAAGTTTAAAAACATACGGCTCCCAAATGTTTCGATTTTGTTTTAGGTGGATGCGCGAGAAACCTCAACCGAAGCAGCTTTCTCTCTTTTAAGAAGTTTGGCGGCTCTGATCGCCAGTTGTTTATTGCGATCGCCTCCACGCTGTAGTTACTGCTCTAACCCCCGCCCATCACTAAAACCGGTTCGATCCAAACTAGTTTTCTTTGCTGCCTACCTTCGCCATAAGCTTGATTGCGGATAAAACCCCTACGCCAATGCAAGCTTTTACTTCCTTGTTGACTACTGCTACTTTGGGAATTTTCTACTTTTTCAAATTTAGATCGATAAGTTTTACCTATCCATAGGGGTTGGTAAAAATCTTTGGCGCTTGCCTTACCAAATCCTTTATTAATAGTCACCTTCTGAGATTCTGTTTCTACTAACTCTGGGCGGCATTCCATTATCAAGATTAAACGAAGAAAAATTGAGTGCAAATACTCATTAAATTCGCTGACTGTTTGGGAATTAATATCTTTGCTATCAACATACGTGTATTTTTTTGAATTATCATAAACTTTAAATCTTCGGCAGAAAACAGCATCTCCATCGGTCACTGCCCAATAAATTAAATTATTAACTGCATCGTAATGCCAAAAAATTGTATCAACACTGCGCTTTTCTGGGGAAGTGATGATACCTTTAGGCAGCATAAAAAAGCCTGTTTTCATTGCCCACTGTAAATTTTCAATTTCAACATCCAAGTTTGATTGCATCAATGCGTTCAACAAATCTTTACTTACCCAATAAGCGGGGCATTTGACCTTCCCAACTTGAAATAGGGTGTATAAAGTAATATATATAGACTCTCTAGGATTATTTCTCAACTTAGTTTGGAGTGCTTCTTCTGTTGTCGAGAAATAGATGTCCGCAACATAACTACAGACTTTCTCATAAAGTTCGTACCCCTCTACATCAATGACAGGACGAATAACGATTTCTTTGTACCAGCCTGGAGGTTTTTTAGCCATGCGAATTATAATGGTGTCAAAAAAGAGCGAATGTGCTTTCAGGTACGCTAGAAGCGAACCACGCCAATGTACAATTTTTGTAAACAGTGATCGCATTCACCCTGTCAAGTTTAATTATAAGGGAAATACCAAAAACCTTTGAGGATATGTCACTGTCACATGCCATATCCATGCTAGTGAGAGGGCGTGACATTATAGGGATACTTCGTCCAAAGGAATGCGATCACACTTTTACTTAAAAAAGTGTGTGTTTTTAATTTGTAAGAAAGACTCAAAAAATTACAACTTCTTGAGCCGACTTGATTTTAATAGTTTGTGATAGAAAGATAGCAAACCAGTAATTATGGTCATAAAACTCAGTAGTGTGGCGATCGCGTCGGAGGGAATATCTCTATTCTATGCTATTAATAATGCACATTTGGATGAATAATCAGATCAAGTAGGTTAACTCTGCAAACCTTGAGAAGATGAATATAGAGTTTTATAGCTCAATTAATTCCTCACATCAAATACCCTTATATCCACAATAAAATACTTTTTAATATGTTTTATAAAATTAAAAATATGATATTTGATTAATAGCAAAAATACAGTTTATATTCAAATTTTATGTTTATGT
>JAQYWO010000050.1 GCA_029379215.1 Rhizonema sp. PD37 | reverse complement strand
CTCCTAGACAAAAGAAATCTAACACAAAAAATTCTTTAGAAAAGCAAAAACATCCAATCCAGAGTTCAAAATTTATTGATGATAAATTAAGTTCTTTAGTAGAGCAAATTGAAAATCAAAGCCCGATTTTAGTGGTTTTAGCTGCACGTCAGTTTCGCTATAAAATTATGCAAACTTTAGCTGAGGTTACTGTTAGTGAACCACGAAAGTTTAACGTACTTGAGGAATTTATTTTGCGTGCAAGTATTGAGTTTGTACCTCCCCCGACGGTAAAGGAGTTGGCAGAAGTACTTGGGTTAGATGTTGTCTTTGTTCAAAGTACGACAGTAAATCTTAAAAGCTTACAGAGCTTAGAAGTTTCCGAAACAGGAGCGCTTGTCATCACACCTCAAGGACGTGAATTTTATAAGCAGGGGACTGTTTCGCTACCACCACAAATGAAACAAATTTATGCGATCGCCGATCCCTTTCAGCAAAATATTAAATTTCAGTTTGAGCCACTATCAGAAAAATTGGTAGATTTACCAGATTTATCAGATGTTGTATCTGTAGAAAATCTAATTTCCGATATTAAGAGTTTGACAATTACGGAAGCTCAGTCACTCATTCAATCTTCCGGATTAGGAATTCATGTACCTGATAATGGCAAAATTGTAACTAGTTGTGATGTAGCGCGTGAATCTCAAACTTACTGGCAAGCTATATCAATTTTAATTTTATTTGATGTTATCGAAAATCAATATACTATCCAAGTGAGACAGGGTAAGCAAATTATAGAGAAAGCATCGAACTGGTTGACAGATCTAAACGCCCAACAACAAGTCTCCTTAAATGAGTTGTGCCAATTAACAGCAGACGCCTTTCTTTGCTGGGATGTATTGGAGATGGAAGACTACGGATTAAAACAGTTGTATAAGAATAACTGGCAAGAATATCCCCTGTGGTTGAAAACAATATCTCAGGGGTTAAAGTTAAAAAAGGTATCCGTATATTCTGAAAGTCTAGGAATTGCAATTTCATTCTTAGGTGAGATTTCTGTAGAAGATTCAAATATAGAGTTATTGCGTTCCGGATGGCAATCTCTAATGGAAATCATCGCATCAGTTGATTCTATAGCGGCGCTCAGCTTACTCAACGATGAAGCTTGGGCTAATTTTACACGACTGGGAATAACTCAGCCACCTCTAGATTCTCCAGAGAAATTTGTTTCACAGTTTCAACCAATTTCTCCAAAGAAATCAACTTATCCTAAATCTAAGGGATCTAGCAAAAGCATCAGTGACAATTTGATATAAAGCTGCACTAGTTCTAAGTCTTAAAATTTAAGTATGAGGAGTAATCTTGGACGCGCAATCGTAATATCAAGTTTCTGTAAGGGTACCCGTATCTGTCCTAGTTTCGGTTGTTCACTTCCAAGCTTTGAGCTGCCTCACAGAAGAATTGGGAGTCAAAGAGGCATAAACTTACTAACACTAGCGTTCCGCCCGAAAAATAGTATATTTACTGACTAACAGGAAAGAAAAATGTAAAATATTATGAACAAAAATGCGTAATTCTCTTTGAGACACGCAAATTACCTAAATATAATAGCAATGATTACTAATTTTTTTAATTGATTTTTAATGAATCCTAGTAGAAAACCAGAAGTGCATTTAAGTGTGGAGCCAGAAAATCTGGGGCATCGCATTAGAAATTATATTCGTCAAAAACCAGAGTTACCAGAAATTTTAACCACAACAGTCACTGAGTTACATTCGTTTCTAAACACTGATAGAGTTAAGATTTACAAATTTTATCCGGATGGTAGTGGTCAGGTTGTTGCTGAATCGATAAAAGATAATCAGTTGCCATCGCTATTAAAACTAAATTTTCCCGCAGATGACATTCCACCTCATGCCCGTGAACTGTTTATCAAGTCACGAGTACGTTCTTGTGTGAATGTTGAGACTCAACAAATTGGTCAGAGTTCGTTATATGAGTTGGAAAATGGTGACGTGAGATCTGATGAGGTTCGTTACCGGGCAGTAGATCCCTGTCACGTTGAATATCTAATGGCAATGGGTGTAAAATCTTCCATAGTAGTACCTATTTTCCATCACGAAAATCTCTGGGGGTTGCTGGTATCTCATAACAGTACACCACGTTCGATTCTGGAAAAGGAATTGGAAGTGATTCAGATGGTAGCCAATGAGCTTTCGATGGCGATCGCTCGCGATGCTTTCATCACCCAAGGGCGTGAAAAAGCCTTAAGGGAAGACATCATCAATAAAATCAACACTTTACTACATTCACTGCCGACCATTGAGTTACAATCAGCTTTAGAAGAAACTGTCGCAGTATTGAATGGTTCTGGTGGCAGACTCTACATAAGAGATAAAGTCTCACATGTCCACAACAGTAATAGTATTACAAACTCAGTAGATAGCCGAGAAAACTCTGGCAATTATTTCAATGTATATACTTGTGGAACTCAACCTGTGATGCCAGAAACTGCGAGATATCCTCTGATGGAGCAATATTGCGTCTGGCAGGAACACTATAAGTCTGATAAGTATGAGGTATGGGCAATTTCCGACATATATAAAATTACAGAGTTAAGAAATCTGCAAGTCGCTTTCCGACCAACCAATATTCGCAGTATATTGATCGTGCCACTCCAACATCGTCAACAATTAGTAGGGTACCTAAGTGTTTTTGGGAACGAAATTGAGACAGATACTTTATGGGCAGGGCAGTTCGATCCAGATCAACGTCAATTGTACCCTCGTCAATCATTTGAGATTTGGCTTGAATCTAAAAGGGCACAAACTCGCGAGTGGACTACCGACGAGATTGAATTAGCTCAACAATTAGGTAAACAATTCGCCTCAGCAATTCACGAGTATAAGCTCAACCAACAGGTGCATACGCTCAATACCAACTTGGTTCTTCAACCCCAAGAGTCTATTGATTTATCGCCACAGGGGACAGACAGACAGTTAATTTTATTTGAAGTCATTGCTAGTATCCAGCAATCCATTGACTTCAATTCGATTTTCATGACAACAATTGGAAAACTCCGTCGTGCCCTTGATGCTGATCGGGTTGTGATTTACCGCTTTAATCCTAATTTAGAATTTGCTGGAGGTGAGATTGTGTCAGAGGATGTGTCACCAGATTTTGTTTCGGCTTTTTCGGTGAAAATTCAAGACACCTGCTTTAAGGAAATATATGCTACTCAATATCGTCAGGGGCGCGTTCGAGCGATCACTGATATCCATAATGCAGGCTTAAAAGATTGCTATGTTCAAATGCTTTCTCAACTTCAGGTGAAAGCAAATTTGGTTGTACCGCTAGTCAAAGGTAAAGATTTGTGGGGCTTGCTGTGCATTCACCAGTGTGCCCAAACTCGCAACTGGAAAATCGCTGAAATTCAATTTGCAACACTATTAGGGACTCTGCTGAGCTTGGCAGTTCAAAAAACTGACTTATTGGCTCAAATACAAGCGCAGGAAGTTGATTTGCAAGTAGTGGCAGCAGAAAAGCAAATCTTATTGGAAATTCTTACCAAGGTAGGGCCATTTGTGACGGGTTAAGGTATATAAGAATAAGCAACAGTACCATTGGTGCTAATACAAGCTTCTAGGGTGGCGATATCTATAAATAGCAAGTCCAGAGGCAATGTCTTGCTTAGCACGTCTGGCTGCTGCTATTAATTGTTGTTGCGTTTTCTTAAATGATTTGTCCCATTAAAGTTCGTCAAACAGATCATCAAGATATTCTTTTATATGCTCTACAACTCTATCTTGTAAGTCTTCAGGTAAAGAATCTATCATCTTCACGACATCGCTAATTGCCTCAGATGACATAATAGTATTTCCCTTCACAACCTGACCAGTCTTTTACTTGTTTTCTTTCTGAGAGTTCTTTGTGTCGTTGCGATTCGTTAAATATGATCGCAACTTGCTCCTTTTTGAGTGGAGTTGCCGACGATCCAACTCTTGATTTCCACTTTGTTGAGTTCCACCCCGAGCTTGAGCGATCGCAGATTGTAAATTTCCCTGTCCGATGCGATCAATTGCTAACAAATCTTTCGACTCACCAGCAAAGCGATCTTCGAGATCGTTCATAGTGAGTGCCGCCTCATACCCTGCCTGTCGAACCCAATTTGTCACCCGCTCGTCATACTTACCTGAGGGATAGGTAAAGTAACGCATGGGAATACCTAGCTGTGCTTCTAATTCGCGTTTAGATTCCGTCACCTCTACCTGAATCTGAGCTTCTGATAATATTCTCATATCTAAAGGATGGGTGACGCTATGAGATGCAATTGTGACTAATGGATCAGCTGCCATTTCTCGCAGTTGCTCCCACGTTACATGAGTTCTTCCAGTATTTTTACCAACATTAGATGTATAAACTGAAAAAACACCTGGATAGCCGTATTTTTTTAATAAAGGATAAGCATATTCGTAATGACCACCATAGCCATCATCAAAGGTGAGCAAAACTGGCTTCTCAGGTAGTGGTAATCCAGTTCTTAGATGCATCACTAGCTGATCGAGACTGATGGGGGTGACACCTTCGTCGTGAAGCATTTGCAGATGCTGTTCAAGCTCCTTGGGAGTCACATCAAAGAACACTTGTTTTTCCGGCAGAATATCGTGATACATTATGACTGGGACTTTAGCCAATCTTGCCTGTTCGTTAATATCTGGCCAAGCGCTGGGATTTAAGTAGGCAGAAAGCTCTCGTGCAGAGGTTAACTGCTGTTGAGTGTTTGGAAGATGAGTCGTCTCTGATTGATTCCAAGTATTGATCTGAGTCAGTTCATTAGTCAGTCTTTGCTTATTCGCCGTGTAAAGTGCCGCTTGCTTGGGTTCTAATTGCGACAAAGTTTGAGCAATCACTTCTGCTATACTGATGCCATTTTGTATAGTTTGAGAAGCCTGCGGTTCGCCTATCTTGCTATCTGCTACTGACTGTGGCGGATTAGCAACAGCTTCATCTACGGCAACTTTTAATGCAGAATTTGAGCTAGTTTGAATCAGCTTCCTCAAGCTCGGTTGATAATTATAATTGCTGTAAAGAATTAACTTAGCGGCATCAATCGCTCTGAGATCCTCTGGGGTTGATTGGTAAATGTGGGAAGCTACGCTTGAAGCATTTAGGCACTTAAGATCAATAGTTTTAGCTGCAATTTTCTGAGTTAAGCCACAAACGATATTGTTAGTAGTCACAACAACCGGACGCTGCTCGGCTGCCTCAGGTTCAGGAATACTGCTTGTGTTGGTATTATTGTTGACAAAAGGTGTATTAGTAGGAGTCAAGGTGGAAAGCGGCTTTGTGCGATCGCCTCCATGACACCCACTGATACCAATAATTGATAGCGCAGTCAAGACCCAGATTAAACGGACTTTATTTGGCATATGACTGTACAGATTTGTTATCTGAACTTTGGAACATAGTGAGAATGGCTCAAACTATGATATAGTCATATGTCAAGACTGACAAAAATCGCCTTACAGTTCCTAAAGTCTTATTTAAAATCAATAAAAACCGCAGCCACCCGATACATATCTGTCGGGGACGACAATTTTCTGACCGGCAAATTCGTTACCGTCATAACCGTCTCTAAAGCCACGAGCAAATTCACCACCAGCAGTTCTCCGTTCGTACTTGTCACCGTCTGCAGAACTTCTCTGTCCTTGGGTGTAACCATCGGCGTAAGCTTGAGGGTGATAGGCAGAGTTTTCGCGTACATCCGGATAGCAAGATGCTAATGGGTATGCACCGAATCCACCATTGTAGAAAGGCGAATAGCCGCCATAGAAGCCACCAAAACCACCATAGCCACCATAGCCACCATGGTAGTAGCCGTGAGCGTAGTAGCGACCGTGGTTATAACCACGAGCAGAGCCGCCATGATGATAGCCGCGAGCATAGCCGCCATGGTTGGAGCCACGAGCAGAGCCGCCATGGTTGGAGCCATCAGCTTGAGCAGGCTTATTATTAAATAAAAATCCAGTGGCAACAGCCAAGGCTAGAATACTAGCCGGAATAATCTTTTTCATCATTCTAGTCTCCAGAGTTCACTAAACTTCTGGTACCTTTAACATAACGTTATGAATTTATGAGTGACATCATCTAATAGGATGATAGAGTGGAATATTTATGTAAATTTGTTCAGACTGCGGTTGTTACCATCACACAGAGCTTTAGTATTGCTTCCAATTAAGTTCTGCACAAATAATTTACCTTGATAAGTTCTGAGCAGATGCGTTCATTGGCGCTGACGTTACGCGTCTTAATTTCCATCTCTCACGGGAGGGAGCATCTATAAAGATATCTAATACATAAGCAATTATTATATAAATTGAACAGCGATAACTTATTTCTAAACTAGTTCTCATTTAAATTTAAAATTAGTATATTCACTTAAGTGTTTTCGTATAAAGAAGCAAGGTTTACTATAACTTTAATTTGAGCCCCGACTAATTTTGTGTATTTCTTCGGAAGATTTTTGTGTGAAAAATTACGATGATTAAACAGGTTTTGTGATTTCTTCTTTGACACAAGCTAGACAACTTTTTGTGATCGCCGCATTAGGATTTCGAAGAAAAATGAATAATTGTTCAAGCTGTTCTAGCCGACTTCTACGACATATACGTGGGGCTGAAGTTTATTGGTTTTGCCGACACTGCTGGCAAGAAATGCCCGTATTTAATGGGCAAAACAGCAGTATACAGCCAAGAGGGTGCATACGGAAAATTACTTAATGCTTAAATATAGAAATTCACAAAAAGCATAAGCATGTCAAAGTGCCTTTTTATTCAGATTTACTAGAACCATACTACTGAATCAAGTTAAGCAATACTTAGGAGTGTATTCACAAATGGCAAAAATTTATGATAAGCAATTGTTATCATTCTCTGCACCAAGCCTCTATCCAGAGCTATCGGATACTCAACTGGAGAACCTTATAAATCATAACGGTTCGAGATTTCCCGAACCTAACTTAGACATCAGACAGCGTTTAGAAACACAACCCGGTATACAGACGGCAAGCGAAAAACCAAAACCAATATCAAAAGATTTTCCCTCGCCTCAACTCAAACAAACTAGAGTGGTATCTCAGCAACGAACAACTGTGTTGAGACGATGCGGTGGGTTAAGTGAGTACTAATTAGACATTATCATCCATGATGTCAGGGCGTTCTGTGTAGGGTACGCCTTTCCTCGCCCCTACCAAGGATTTCAAGTACTGCATAATTAATTTTCAAGAACTTAGTCTATTAGGAAGAAGGAATGATTCTTTCTAACTATGACCTATTGCCCATTCCCTTTTTCTCAGCAAGGTTTCGCGGAGGTACATTTCGCCCAACGTCAAATCGCTCTTCTAACTTACCGAGTCCAAACCACGTAGCACCAAGAAATAGGAATGCCATCGTCATAAATGCTGCCAACACTATGTTGTCACGGTGGGTGAGGGTGAGGAGAAAAGGTGTGGATGCCCAAGCGATCGCACTAGTCACTGCCACTCCCATCCTCAGCCTATGAATATTCGCTCTTGCTGTAGAACAACTAGCGCAGTGTTTGGTATGGGAGTGATACCTATCCAGCAACTGTTCTTTCGGCAAAGCTGGAGGTAAGGTTGCTCCAGGAAAAGGATCGGCAGTGTACTGCTTCACCCATTGACGTAATTCTAATACAAAGCTATCTGCCTTAGTTGGTAGGTAGAATGCCTTAGCAAAGTTATCACTACCACCAGCTGTCTCAAAGTAACGCTCTTGATGGTGCAAGAAAATTTGGTCATCTTCAAGGACACCGTTCTGTCCAATATGAGAGTACCATCGAGGTGTCAGCTTGATGAACAAGCCTGGTGTTTTCGAGGAAAACTTGAAGGGGAAACGGGCAAAGAGTCGGCAGAAACCTTTACGGATTGGGGTAGCGTAGACAACTGTTAACGTTCTGCCAAACTGCTTAGAGGTTAAATCGTGCCACATCAATCCTGGTGCGATAAAAGCGGTATCCTGTCGTCCTAATGTCCCTCGACGCGGCCCTTCTTTCCAAGTTCCTTTAAAACCGTGTTTTCCTGACTCTAGCACCTCAAGCTCAACAGGTGTAGCATTTGCTCGGTTTCCGACAGTGCGGTGGTGCGTGTACGGAACGTGGCTGGCATCTAACACGTTCTCTAAAAGCGTCAGCGCATCGTAAGGAAGATCTCTAAAAGTATTGAGGCAAACCCATTCATCTGGGGATTCTTCTATAGCCTCAATGATCGGAACCTTTGTTTTTTCTGCATTCTCCGGTAACCCAGGATAAGCGAACAACAGTCCTTGTCGGGTTGTCGTGGGGAATGACTTTACACAGGCTCTTTGGGAAAGTTCTGCTATCCCATCCTGATTCTGCTGCGGAATGCGATCGCACTTACCTACTCCGGAAAAAGCCCAACCGTGGTAGGGACACTCTAACAAACCATCTTCAGCAATTCTGCCTTCCGATAGAGGTGCAAGACGGTGAGGGCATTTGTCTTCAAATACACGCCAAGAGGATGCATTCCGATCCCACCAGATAACGAGGTTTGTGTCCAGTAACGTAAAAGGTGTTAGCTTCGACTTGTCAAGATCTTCAACATAATAGATAGGATACCACGCCTCTAAGATGTCAAAGTGATTTGGGTCGCTACCACCTGCGGGAATTTCGCCGAGTTCAATATAATTTTTACTAACTGCTTTCTCCAGTTTCTGCTCTGCTAAACTCTCCTGCATTTGGTTTGACGGAGCATTCTGAATAGTCGTTGCATTTGTCTTCATAGCTTACGTATTACTGCCCCGATAAAATATCCTTATACTCACTTCTGATCCTAGCTACAGTCCAACTTGTTAACCTCAATCCACTTACGGAGAGATCTCCAAGTATTTTCTGCATTTGGGTAGAAGTTGATCTATGTTTTAGGAGTGGGGTGGACAATGCCCAAGTAAATGTGCACGAATATCAAAGTTGCTCTGAGGCAATGTTACATAAAGTTGACGAGACCAAGACGTAATATATCTCGCGAGAAGTCACAGGAATATCCGATCCAAGCGTCTGCAAGAAACTTGCCTGCTTGAGACTCTTTCGTAACTCCATAGCCACCAAGAATCTCTACTGCTGTTTGCGCGTTCTTAATTGCCACATCTACCGCAAACGTTTTAGCTGCGGGTGCCTTCATCGCCGCAAGTTGTGGACTGGTATCTGCAGCGTGGGCAGCATCCCATACCATCAGCCGTGCAGCTTGCGTGTTCACCATCATGTCAGCCAGTTTCAAAGCTACAGCTTGATGCTCGATAAGCGGACGGCCCCAGCTTACCCGTTGCTTAGCGTAATCAAGGGCGTACTCGTATGCAGCTCGTGCTAAACCGACATAAGAGGCAGCAAGTCCAATAGCAACTTCAGGAAGCAACATCAACAGTTCTCCTGCTTTCCCTTCTTGCCCAAAAAGATTTTCTACAGGCACACGAACATTGTCAAGATGGATCTCGGCGTGATGGGAGGATTTCCAGCCAATCATCTCTGTCCGGTTGCCAAAAGACAAGCCAGGTGTATCTGCTGGTACATAGAACATGGACAAACTCTCTTGCTGCGGCTTATTCAGGTCTGTACGTGCTAGTATAAAATATATATCAGCAATACCCGCATTTGTGATCAATGCCGACTTAGTGCCGTTAAGAAGATATGTATCGCCATCACGGTGTGCAAAGGTTCTCATGCCAATTTTGGAATCGGGATAAGGACAAAAAATATCGGATGTTGCCACAAGTGGCTCACTTTCAGCAGCACTAAATAAAAGAGGTTCACCAGAATTTATGTACGAGAAGATTCGCTTTTGCTGTTCAATAGTCCCACCCCTGGTAATAAAAAGCGACATAGCAGCAGTGAGATTGAAGTAGCTACAGGCAATACTGACATCCCCAGCACCAAGTTCTTCCTGAACTAAGACAAAGTCTGTACACTTTCCGCTCATCCCACCATACTCTTGTGGAAGCAGCAGCGACGTGAATCCGAGATCTGCTCCCTTGCGAAACAAGCTTTGACACAAATGCCAAGGAACAATTTTAGAATCATTAGATTCGTCAATTTTCCGAGCGATCGGCATAATCTCGCTTTGTGCAAAATCACGCGCCTTTTTCTGTAACATCTGCTGTTCTTGAGTGAGGCTGAAGTCGATCACAATCTGTTGTTCCTTTGTCGTTATTATGGTTGGGAGCAGTTTGCAGGTAACAGATGTCCAGCAATCTGAAATTCTGTGACTACAAAACTACAGCTATATCGAAATATAGCGTCTCGCGACCATCTCGTTTTCTCTTAACAACAGCTATGTTACGACTTGGACTATCGCTGAATTCAGTGCAAAAAGTCAAGAATAGTAAAGGTTTCAGTCACATGCCAGTTAGGAGCGATCCTTAGCGATCAAAGAAAAAGATATCAAAATTACGTATAAAAACATCAATTATTTTTATCCCCACAAGGGGAGTAAATTATTCTTAAATTAAGACAATATGAGGGCAAAGCTGTTATTTTCTCATAGAAAAATTTTCATAAAAAAAGAGGGACGTTCCCTCTTAATAAAGATATTTTTTGATACTTCGTACTAAAGTTGACAACGACAGATTGATTATTCTTTAACAGCCACGGGTATTTCTTCTTCAACAGCCGCACGTACATCTTGTTCAACAACTTCTGGTAGCTCGTCGTCTTCAACGACTTCTGGTGTTTCTTCTTCCATAGCTGCGGGAATATCGTCATCTTCAACAGCTGCAGGTATTTCTTCTTCCATAGCTGCAGGTATTTCATCATCTTCAACCGCCGCAGGTATTTCTTCATCAATAACTTCAGCAGGAGCAGCAGCAATACCTTGCTGTTTAGCAAGCAACTGCTCTCGATACTTAACAGCCATTTCCTCTGCCTGATCATATACCAGTTGACGGTTTTTGATCATGTCGCCCGGTTCTGGTTCGAGCTGTTTAGTAGACAAGGAGATTCTTCCGCGTTCTGCATCCAAATCAATGATCATGACTTTCACTTCGTCATTAACATTAAACACACTGTGAGGTGTATCAATATGCTCGTGCGAAATCTCTGAAATGTGAAGCAAACCACTGACACCACCGATGTCTATGAATGCACCATATGGTTTGATACCACGTACCGTACCAATGACGACTTCACCAACTTCTAAGCGGTTCATCTTACGCTCAACCAGCGCTCGACGATGGGATAGCACTAAGCGATTGCGTTCTTCATCTACTTCTAAAAACTTTAATGGCAGATCTTCACCTACCAATTCTTCTTTAGGTTTGCGGGTACTAATGTGAGAACCGGGAATAAAGCCCCGCAATCCCTCAATTCGTACCAACGCTCCACCGCGATTAGTCGCAAAAACACCAGAACGGACTGTAGCATCTTCTGCCTGCAACTGCCGTACTCGTTCCCAAGCACGCATATACTCGATACGGCGAATAGAAAGCGTTAGCTGGCCATCTTCGTTTTCATCTGTGAGTATAAAAAATTCTCGCGTTTCATTTGATTGGAGAACTTCTTCCGGGGTATCTACCCGGTTGATAGACATTTCTTGTATAGGTATATATGCTGCTGTTTTTGCACCTATGTCAATCAGAGCTCCGCGAGGCTCTATACTGAAAACTGTACCTGGGACCACATCACCAGGGCTAAAGTGATAGTCGTACTTGTCAAGTAGAGCAGCGAAATCGTCGTGAGTAAATCCAATTTCAGTAGCGGTTAATTTCTGATTGACCATGCTGATTGTTTCCTGGGTTTGTTCTCCGTAAAGGTTTTGCTCAAGCGCTATAAATTTGTATAGACTGCTTTATTAGCAATCTACACGACACTTTTTACCATAGTAGCGCACAAAAGCAGATCTGGACAGGCATCCACTTCCAGATCGTAGATTATATCAGATATTAAGAATCATTTGTAGCAGACAGATGATTAATCATAAATGACAGAGTAAGAACTGATAATTCAGGATTCAGAACTGGAATATTTTTGGATAATTTAGTAACGAGTCAGGTAACTCTTGAGCCGATTCTCTTAGCTGTGCCTCGAAGAAAAAAACTCTTTCTTTAGCTGAATCTTCCCTTATTTATCTTTGGTATCCCAAGCCTAGTCCTGCGTTCTATGTTCTTCTCAAAGAAACTATATTGGGCAATAACCGCTATTACTACATGTAGTAATAGCGGTCTTAGAGTTTAAACTCTATTCAAATTCTAGCAATCTTGACTTACTCTTCATCTTTACCCTGAATCCGGGGAGCTTCGCGAAATGCGATCGCAAAGAAAAGAGTTCCTATTGCTAAAGCCAAAATCAAAATGTACGCAAGGCTTTCCATATTAAAAGTTCCTGCTTGACCTGCCTGTCAGTATTATTGAGTATACCGCAATGTAACACACGGTAGTAAAAACGGATTGTATGATCTTTCAAGAGCCACTGCGCTGTTGGGGAGAAGTCTGAACTGCGGAAACTGCATATCAGAACTTTGGAGGGTTTACCCCTGAGTAGTAAGTAGCATCCTCCGCTCTCAATAAAGCATGAAGTTCAAGAAATTAAATGTAATTGAACTTCATGCTTCTCCCAATTCTATACTGTTTCTTTCTGACGACGGGTTGAGAAGTCACCCACTTTCTGGAAGAGACCAAATTCGACTTGTTCCTCCAAATCAGGGTCAATACCAGCAAACACATCGCGGAAGATTGTCCGAGAACCGTGCCAAATGTGACCAAAGAAGAATAGTAAGGCAAACACAGCATGGGCGAAGGTAAACCAACCTCTAGGACTGGTACGGAAAACCCCATCAGGTTTTGCAATTGCTAAATCACCAAACCTGGTGCTTTGATCGCCATCAAACAAAAATGGTTCACCTAGTTGTGCTTGACGGGCATACTTCTTAACCTCGGCTGGATTTGTGAATGTTTGACCATTCAAATCGCCACCAGCAAAACTTACTGTGACGCCAGCTTGCTCAAAGCTATACCTAGACTCAGCCCGACGGAAAGGAATATCAGCACGGATTACCCCATCCTTGTCGGTCAACACTACCGGGAAGGTTTCAAAGAAGTTAGGGAGACGACGCACAGTCAGTGGCCGACCTTCGCTATCTTCAAAGGATGGATGACCCAACCAAGATAAGGCAATACCATTGGTCTTGTTCATCGGTCCTACGCGGAACAAACCACCCTTAGCAGGGCTATTTCCCACGTAGTCGTAGAACGCCAATTTTTCCGGAATTTCTGACCAAGCTTGGGATAGAGTTGCACCATCAGCAACGTCATTTTGCACGCGGCGCTCCATTTCCTGCTTGAAGTAGTTTTGATCCCACTGATAGCGAGTCGGTCCGTACAATTCAATAGGAGTCGTAGCGCTCCCGTACCACATAGTACCTGCAACCACAAAAGCGGCGAAGAATACAGCAGCAATACTGCTAGAAAGTACGGTTTCAATGTTCCCCATCCGCAGGGCTTTATATAGCCTTTCTGGAGGTCTAACTGTTAGGTGAAACAATCCAGCGATAATGCCAACAATACCAGCTGCAATGTGGTGAGCTACGACACCGCCAGGGTTAAACGGGTTAAAACCATCTGGTCCCCACTCTGGCGCAACTGGTGCAACGTGACCAGTTAAACCGTAAGGGTCAGAAATCCACATTCCCGGTCCAAAAAGTCCGGTAAGGTGGAAAGCACCAAAGCCAAAGCAAAGTAGACCAGATAAGAACAGGTGGATGCCAAACATTTTTGGCAAGTCAAGAGCGGGTTCACCGGTGCGGGGGTCTTGGAATAGTTCCAAATCCCAATAAACCCAATGCCAAACTGCTGCAAGAAACAACAGCCCGGAGAGAACAATGTGAGCGGCAGCTACACCTTCAAATGACCAAAAACCTGGATCGGTTGTCGGACCGCCAGTTACATTCCAACCACCCCATGATTGGGTGACACCCAATCGTGACATAAAGGGTATTACGTACATTCCTTGACGCCACATTGGGTTAAGGACTGGGTCGCTGGGGTCAAAGATTGCCAGTTCGTACAAAGCCATTGAACCAGCCCAGCCTGCCACTAAGGCTGTGTGCATCAAATGCACAGAAATCAGTCGGCCTGGATCATTTAGAACAACTGTATGTACTCGGTACCAGGGTAGTCCCATCGACTACGCTCCTCCTAGATAACTTAATGTTTACAAAGCAATTTTTCAGTTTTTGTTATTGCCACTTGAGGTTTTCCACAGCTTTGTCTTATGAGTCAGACATTATTGCGGTTAAGCTCTTTCCCCTGATTTAGGGGGTAAGTGCATTGACGGTTGACTATTTGTTTGTCAGCGATTAACGGCATTAGGGACCGTTCATCCCACCACAAAAGAGTTGGAGGTTTGAGAGCGATACCACTGACCGTTTAGTGATCACTACGTATTTCCGGAGGTTTACTCTCTAGTGTAGCGATCGCCAGACAAAAATGAGAATATTTTAAAAAGTGTAACTATTGATTGAACTGTTTGCAAGCGTGTCAACAAACGTACTTGCGTAGCCTTCGCTGTGCGGAGGTTTTGTAAAACTATGCTGAATCCAGAGTTGTAGCATTTCTCGTTGGTATAAGCTACATATAATTGTGAGTCCCTGTGGGGAGGTACTGCATACGCCCCCACAGGGACTCAACACTCTCTAATGCACGACTGAGTGAATGTTTTGCAGCTGACACCTCGCTTCAGCACTCCCCAAACGCTCGATAACTTGTTCGGCACTCATTAAACGCTTGAGGACTACTTGACCAATGACTTGCGTGGTCGGATCTGTGAATGTTTTGGGCTTGACTTCTACAGTTAAAATGGCATCTTCAACTCGATAAAGCCAAAGCAATTCTTCTTGTTCTACAAGGCAAAGTTTAATTTGCTCTATGTCTGGTTGGCGTCGCCATGCGGCAACCTGCCATAGTCCATCTGATGCCCACACTCTACCAATTGTCCAACCTTCAGATAGAAAGAAATATTTCACGCTCTTGATCTCACTACTTAAACTGTCAATCTGCTATCAACAATCTTAGTGAGGAGTCAGGAGTGGGAAAATAATTTTCTCGATTTTCCTCACCCCTGTTACGAATTTAAAACAAATTCAGTTAATATTTATTTTTTTCATTAAATGAAACCTTTTGAGATATCTGTAAGTCATGTACGACGCATGCGACAATTACTCACTTACTTACGGCCAGCATTCAGCCATCAGCTATCCGTAGTCAATTTACATAACTTGTAAAAACCTTCAGTTATGTTACCTTTTTCGATAATATTTCTGAATGATTGCTGACTACTGAAAGCAGATCGTGAGTTCAGTCCTAAAGAAAAGAAACCTTTCTGAGGAAAGGGGCTACCTACCACCGGTATCTCCCTTGACACAAGCGCCACAAGGTGGGCTGAATGGTTAGGACTCATGAATATCGTTACCAAGTCCAAAACTCTTAGTGACAAATGGTGAAAAATAAGTAACTTTGCTACATTTTATAGTAAAATTTCTGCCCTCGAAAATAAAAAATTATAATAGTATGACCGGGTTTTCCTTACTTGTGAAACAGAGGAATCAGATAACACAATTCCTTTCTTTGTTTTTCCTCTGTTTATTGTTGATTGTTAGTTGTGGTACGACTCAACAGACAACGACAACAGATAACCGGATTATTGTAGGTACGACGCTAAAGCCGCGCACTCTTGATCCAGCTGATGCCTATGAACTACAGTCGCTTTGGTTAGTGTATAACATGAGCGATCGCCTCTACACTTACGAACCGGGCACCACGCAAATTAAACCTCAGTTGGCGACAGCATTACCGCTCACTAGTCCTGATGGTTTAACGTATACCATTCCCTTGCGTCAGAAAGTTGTGTTTCACGATGGAACTCCTTTCAACGCTAAGGCAATGGAGTTTAGCATTCGGCGTTTTATTGAAAATAAAGGCAAGCCATCTTTCTTACTTGGCGATGCTGTGGCATCAGTCAAAGCTTCGTCTGAGTATGAGTTAACCATCAAGCTGAAAAAGCCCTTTGCTGCGTTTCCTTCGTTGCTGGCGTTTTCGGGTGTCTGTGCTGTGTCACCTAAAGCCTACGAACTTGGAGCGGGGAAATTTAATCCGAATATTTTTATCGGCACTGGTCCTTACAAATTAGCAAGACTTGGCACGGATTCGGTGCAATTTGATGTGTTTGACAAATATTGGGGAGAAAAGCCAGCAAATAATGGTATTAATGTCCAAATCTTTAGCAACGGTGTAAATTTATATAACAACTTTCGTAAAAAAGCTGTAGATGTAGCTTACCTAACTATGGACCCAGATCAAATTCGCAGCTTGACGGATCTGGCAAAAGATGGTTCTTGGCAAGCAATTCCAAATAAAAGTAGCGTGGTGAGTTATGTAGCTATAAATCGGAATCAAAAGCCTTTGGATAACCTAGCAGTGAGACAAGCGATCGCTGCAATGATCAACCGTCCGCTCATCAACGAGCGAGTTTTGTACGGTCAAGCAGAAGCAGTATACAGTATGGTGCCGACAACATTTAATGTTTACGAACCAGTGTTTAAAGCTCAGTACGGCGATAGCAACGCTCAAAAGGCTCAAGAACTGCTGAAAACTGCTGGTTTCTCGAAAACCAATCCGGCTCGTATTGAAATTTGGTATCCCTCAGGTTCTCCCACTCGCAGTTTAACAGCATCAATACTCAAAGCTCTGGCTCAAAAAACAATGGATGGATTGCTGCAATTTGAACTGAACACTGTGGAATCCACCACTGCTTTTAAAAATATTGCCAAAGGCTTATATCCCATATTTTTACTAGATTGGTATCCCGACTTTTTAGACGCAGACAACTACATTCAGCCCTTTCTGTCTTGTGATAAGGGATCTGTAGCAAGTGGATGTGAGGATGGGGGAAGTCAGTCTCAAGGTTCGTTTTACTACAGCGATCGCATGAATAAGCTGATCGATCAAGAGCGAAGTGAGCAAAACCCCGAAGCTCGTAAGAACATTTTTGCAGAAATTCAAACACAACTGGCAGCCGATGTGCCATATGTTCCTTTATGGCAAAACAAGGACTATGTATTTGCTCAAAAAGGTATTAGCGGTATTCAATTAGATCCTACAGAGAATCTGATATACAAGACAATCAAAAAATAGTCAATAGGTAATTGTTAATTGTTAGTAGTTAACAACCAACAACTAACAACCAACAACCAACAATTAACAACTCACAAATATTATGTCTCGCTCTAAAGCCATAACGTACTACATTACCGCCCGTCTACTTCTAGCTCCACTTCAGTTGTTAACAATCGTCACTATTGTGTTTCTGCTGCTACGAGCAACACCTGGAGATCCAGTTGATGCGATTTTGGGTGGGCGTGCGCCAGCAAGTGCCAAAGAGGAATTGCGGAAACAATTGGGTTTAAACTTACCTCCGTTGCTACAGTATATAAATTACATCGGCTCCCTGCTACGTTTTGATTTTGGGAATTCCATAACCAGTCGAGGACAAAAAGTTTGGGATATAATTTGGCAACACTTTCCAGCAACAGCAGAATTAGCCATATTTAGCATTGCGATCGCACTCATTGTGGGAATTACAATTGGCACTATTTCTGCAACACGTCCTAACACAGCTCTTGATGTCGGGGGACGCTTGTTTGGCATTATCACCTACTCACTCCCGATATTTTGGGCGGGAATGCTTCTGCAATTGATTTTCGCCGTTCAGCTTGATTGGTTACCATTAGGAACGCGCTTTCCTGCAACTATTCCTGCCCCAAATACTATCACTGGTCTGTATACAATAGATAGTTTGTTGAGTAGCAACTTCACCCAGTTCTTTAGTGCTTTGCGATATCTCATTCTTCCTAGTTGCACTTTAGGAATTTTGCTCAGCGGTATTTTTGAGCGGATTGCGCGAGTGAATTTAAAACAAACCCTGCAAGCCGATTATGTAGACGCAGCCAGAGCCAGAGGCATTCCTGAAAGAAAGATTTTAATTTCCCACGCCTTAAAAAATGCTTTAATTCCAGTCATTACAGTCTTGGGATTAACCTTTGCTTCTCTTTTGGGTGGCGCTATTTTAACCGAAGTCACATTTTCTTGGCCCGGATTGGCGTTTCGACTGTATCAAGGGATTAGTGAGCGGGATTATCCGACAGTACAAGGAATTATGGTATTTTTTGGCGTAATTGTTGTGGGTGCAAGTATTGTGATTGATGTTTTGAATGCATACGTAGATCCACGTATTCGCTATTAAGACAACAGTAGGGGCGGGTTTTCATCAACAAAACATCGGCTAAAACACCACAGCATGTGAAACCCGTTCGTACAGGAGTTAAAAATTACTAAAATTTTATTTTCTGACTCCTGATTTTAAAACTTACAAATCGCTTTGAGAACTTGTAGCAACTGGATTGCTCGCTCAGATTCTAATAAGTTTAATTCAGGTAATAACTGATACATGGAAGGACTTCCTTGTAAAATATACACAAACTGATAACTCCGTCCATTTGTTGTTAGTCCCCAAACTGATTTTTGGTATTTCAGGCTGTCATAAGCATAAGTAAGTAATTGTGGTAAACCTTCCAACACATCGATCCCACTGTTTTTAGATTCAATCACCAACACCCATAAAAACGAATTATTTATTGTCAATTGAGATTTATTAACAGCTAAAAGATCCATTCGCCCTGTAATTTTTGTATCTTCATCTGTAATATCAATATCAGCAATGTCTTCTTCTAAGCTAATTTTCATGGGAGAACGATAGAATCCAGCTAATCGCATTAAGGGAAAGATGGTTAAAGCTTTAACGAGTCCTTCTGATACTTTTCCTTCTGCTAGATAATTATCAAAATCATTGCGAATTTGTCTCAGTTCATGTTGTTCCGTTTCGGATAAAGGTTCCAAAGACAATAAGGGAGTGAAAGAGCTATTATATTGCCTTTGAAAGCCAAAAAGACGATGTATATCGCCTAGAGATAAGGTTTTGGCTTGGATATTGACCATATTTTTAATTATTCTACTTATTTACTAATTTTAGTGTAAGGTTAAGATTCCCGACTTCTTTAAGAAGTCGGGAATCTTATTGAATGAGTGAAGTCTAAAAGTTTACAGAATCCTTTTCATAGCTAATTGCAGAATACTGACCTCGCTCTTATAGTAGTGTAAATATAAATACTTAACTAAACCAGGGATAAGGATGGCGATCGCAATATTAATAGATCGGCGGATTGTAGCTATACTACTTGCTATTTAAACTAAATCGAGCTATTTATATCTAACGAGCAAGCTAGCGTACCAAATTTTTCGTTGCTGATACGTTCAAGGACTCCCTAGCATTAATGCCATCTAGAACACCACTATCTCAGGTAGTAATTTTAGGAAGTTCCTTTTGGCGAGTGGCAATTGGTGTAGTAACTGTAACCGTAATTTTGATAGAACCTGGAGTCTGGCTATACGAATGGTTGACTAACAGTACTCCATTGATGTGTCAGATGCAAAATGTTCCTAGAGGGAGTTTTAGATATGGGAGCAGTGCAACTTGGCTGCGAATCTTTCAACAGGTAGATCGGAGTATTAAATCCGAGTGTCCTGAATTTCAGTTGCATTTTGTTCGTCCTCCTGCTGGAGAGAGCGGTTCAGACATGGGCATCAAAATGTTGCTCAACAATCAAATTGATTTTGCCGTTTCCTCTCGCCGGATTAAGAAAGAAGAATATCAAGAGGCTAGGCTTAAAGGGTTTGAGATTGAAAATATTCCTGTAGCACTTGATGGGATTGCGATTGCAGTTCACCCCAATCTACCTATTTCCGGCTTATCGATCACTCAACTCAAGCAGATATTAGTAGGCAAAGTTACTAATTGGAAGCAAGTAGGCGGAACTGATTTAAAAATCACACTTTATGCCCGGAAACATTCCAATATCTTCAACTTCATTGAAGAAGACGTTTTAGAAGGGCAACCTATTCGTCAAGATATCAAGGTAGTTTCAACCATTGCAGAAGGAGTAGAAAAGGTAGCAAGCGATCCTGGCGGTATTTACCTTGCCTCGGCTTCATATCTAGGTTATCAATGTACAATTAAAACCCTACCAGTTAGCAATCAACTGAACAAGCTGCTCCTACCATACCAGGATCTATCTACATTTGCCGCCCAGTGTAGCGATCGCGATCGCGATCACGGTAAATCCTACGTGCCAACGTTTTCAGCTGGTAACTATCGACTTACTCGCCCCTTATTCATAATTGTTAAGCAGAATGGTGGACGTCAACAACAAGCAGGTGAAGCATACGCTGATATACTGCTTACCCCTCCTCGTCAAGAACTTATTGAAAAGGCTGGCTTTCTCAGGATTCGCTAAGGGGCTAAGATTCCCGACTTCGTAAGAGTTGTCGGAAATCTTATTGTCCCACATCCAAGTTCAAGTAGAAATTCTTATCAACTATTCTATTGCTACCATCATATTTAATGATGGGTATGCTGACTTCGTGCTCTCCTGGTTCTACCTTCCAGGTTTTCTTAAAGTTGTTAACATTGTGACAACCAGTATTAATAGGGAAATTACTAGGAGTTAACAGACCATCATTGTAACTCTCAACTCCATTCTTAAACAGATATCCTTTCACTTCTACCTTATTGACTGTTACTTCAGGCAGAATACAATAATATAGATCCACTAATCTAAGCCTATCTCCAGCCTTTAGAGGAATACGTTCGTTATTTTTTATTTCTTGGGGTTCGTCGCTATTAATTTGCACAGTAACATGAGCGACGCAGACTTTAGTGTTAAGAGCTTTATTGCATTCTGAGTCTGTAGGATGATTTGAAATTATCGAAATAGGGGTAGCAGAAGGTTTTACTTCGGAAGGACTCTTTTGGTTTTGAGAAATCAGGGCAGATCCTAAAGTGCCAGCTGCACTAATAAGAGTAACCAAGAGGCTAACAATTAATTTCTCTGGTAAAAACTTCATAAATTGTTTTCTACTCCTCGTCAGGATGTGCTTTGTTGATAACACCATGATGACTTTGGCATGTGGCACTTCAGGTTGACAAAAGTAGGAAGCTTGCTCCCTAAGATTTTTGTAGGGGAAAGTAGGTAAATGTTTGTTTGTATGGTAACGTATTACAATAAAGCGTTTTTATACCAATTCTGTATGAGGCTGCGCTATATTTTCCCGTAGGTGGGGCTATATAAACAAAGCGTGGCAAGTCAGGCTAATAATTTGGCGCATCTCCATAAAGAAACGGTATTACATTTAATCTGGTAACTCAGTTATAGCCAATGGACTCAAAAGAAGCATTGGAATTCATTAATAGACTTTTTAAGGAAAGGAAAAACCAAGTTTTAAATGAGTTGGAAAAAACGCTATTTCTTGGGTTTTGGGAAGATAAGAGTTACAAAGACATTGTTACTCAGGCTTATGTGAGTGAGCAACATTTGCGAGACACAGGCGCAAAGTTCTGCAAAAAGATTACAGAAGTTTTAGGAATAGAAGTTACTAAGAAAAATTTTCATAACCCAATTGAAGACTGTTATAAAGAGAATTTTGCAAAATTTGATTACCAAAAATCGCCATTAGCAGCAGAACAGGAAAAAATCAAGGAAATACCTAATATAGTTGGCAGAAAAAATAGAATTTTTAATCCCTTCATTCCTCAACATGGTAGAGTAGAAAATCCGCAACAGTTCTTTGGACGAGAGCGAGAAATCCAGCGAGTGTTGGAGATTTTGAATAGTGGTAGTAGTGTAGCTTTGATTGGTGAGGAGGGTATTGGCAAATCCTCTTTGCTGTGGATGATTTGCCAAAAAGCTGAAAGTTTTCTAGAATCTCCGCGTCAGTCAGTTTTTGTAGACTTGAATGAAGTCGATAATGAAGAAGACTTATATAGTACAT
This sequence comes from Rhizonema sp. PD37, assembly GCA_029379215.1. Lineage (GTDB taxonomy): Bacteria > Cyanobacteriota > Cyanobacteriia > Cyanobacteriales > Nostocaceae > Rhizonema. The sequence continues at coordinate 15,652 of JAQYWO010000050.1, read as the reverse complement.
TATGTCACGAGGTTGGTATCCCGGAAAGCACAGGGTATATGTTAAACCGGAATTTGCGTCAGCACAAAAATAAAGTACTACTGGCTTTAGACAATGTAGGAAAGATGACTCGGCAAGGGTTTAGCCGTCAAGTACGGGATAAGTTGCGCGGTTTATCCGAGGGGAGTAATGCACCACTGAAGCTGATTTTAGGGGCTACTCTACCATTGAACGATTTGTTTAATGATAGTCACGATGAAGGCAAAACATCACCACTGGCTGGTATTTGCCAAGAGGAACATATTCAACCTTGGGAAGAAATTACCACACGCGCTTTTATTTCTAGTCGTCTGGCTAAGACTGCTGTAAATTTTACTGAGGAAGAAATTATTCAACTGGTGCAAGAAAGTGATGGGCATCCCAAGCGACTGATGCAGTTGTGTTATCGAATTTATGCACGTTACTTGGAGGGTGTGTAATGAGTCAACACCACCCTGTACCTCACCTAGATTTAGCGCCCAAACTCAAGCGCCCCCTCTCGCTGTGGAATCCTCTAGATTATCTGCGCCTGTTGTATTGGGTGTTTTACTTTCCCCAAGCTTTACGATGGTATATGAATACCTTCGTGGGTGGATATATTCCTATTCCTGAAGGGGAAATGAATTGGCGCAAGGGATGGGAGTTGTTGCGACAAAATTCTACTCAACGCAATTTGTTTCTGCAAGGATTGATCTTAACATTTGTTACGTCGTTGACTTTGGGTTGGTTTCTACAGCTACTAGGCGTCCCTATTAATTGGATAGGCGTAGCGTTAGGCGTGGCGAGTGGCGTGGCGAGTGGCGTGGCGAGTGGCGTGGCGAGTGGCATGGTGTTTGGCATAGTGTTTGGCATAGTGTTTGGCATAGTGTTTGGCGTGGCGAGAGGCCTGGCGTTTGGCGACGTGGCAAGTAGCTTTGCGTTAAGCGTGGCGTTTGGCGTGGCGAGTTGTGTCACAAGTGGCAGGGCTTTAGGCGGGGCTTTAGGCGGAGCTTTAGGCGGAGCTTTAGGCGGAGCTTTAGGCGGAGCTTTAGGTGGAGCTTTAGGCGGGGCGAGTAGCTTTGCTCTAGGCGGGGCGATTGGCTTTGCGTTAAAAGGTACATTTGGCGTGGCGAGTGGCTTTGCGTTAGGCTTAGCAAGTGGCTTTGCGTTAAAAGGGACGTTTGGCGTGACCTTTGGCATGGCCTTTGGCGTGGTGATCCTGCGTCCAGAAAATTGGCTGATGGGATTACCTTTAAACTTAAGATTTCTCCAGAATAGTAGCTGGCTACTACCCCGCGTAACCCCGCTTCCTCTGCCTTCTGTTGCTCTGCGCTTGCAAAATTGGCTGCAACAGGATTGGGAAACAAGTATGTTGGTAGTTAATCAACTATTAGCATATACCCAACAATTTATTCCCGTTGTGCAATTAGTCAATAGGGTACTTGCCATCACCCCATCAGAGGAAATTATTTGGCGTGTCTCTCGATTGGCAGAAGCCCCTTTTGATTGGCAGCTAGTGCGTTTTGCTTCAGCCTCTCTAAACAATACTTTGATCTCAGAAGGTTTAGAACAGTTGTGGTTCTTACCCTGGCGACGACGGTGGCGATCGCATTTAGTCACAAACACTCAATTAAATACTCCTGCTCGTGCTACAGCAGCTGGTTTTTGGTATCTCCATGAAAAAAAACCAGCCAAAGCAGAGGAGGCTTTTGAAGTCGTGCGTTCTCTTCTCTATGGTGAGGAAATGTTTACCCTCGCCCGAACTCTGGCGGTTTTTTACGATGCTAAAGACCCAGCCACTATTGCTACCCTACAAGTGCCTACATTTCCACAAGAACCTCTACTGCGTTCAGCGACTTGGCTCGCCCTTGCCGGCATGCATCGCGTTGTAGAACAGACTAAAGTAGTGCAGCGTAGTGTGTCCCGTTCTGCCCGTGCCTTTGCTCTTAACCGCGCCCAAGGAGAACTTAAAAACGTCCTAGACAATGCTAACACTTTGCCAGAAGCTGAGCGATCGCTCATTGTGGACATTGCCCAAACTTGGAAAGAAGCGCTTTTGTCAGTAGCTGGTGAAGTAGGGGAAATTTCTATCACCAAGCCTGTGAGCAATCCTTATGTGGTGGGCGATCCAGTGGACGGCAACCTTTTTGTCGGGCGAGAAGAGGTGATGAGACAGTTGGAAGAGTTGTGGGTTACGAATCATCAACTTCAGTCTGTAGTTCTCTTTGGTCACAGGCGTATGGGCAAAACCTCAATCCTTAAAAACGCTGCTAACTATTTAGGATCTGAGGTGAAGGTAGCTTATATCAATCTGCTAGAAGTTGGAGATGCACCTCTAGGAGTGGGAGAAGTGTTGATTACAATTAGTGATGCAGTTTCAATGATGGTGAACTTGCAACCTCCCAGTGATGACGAATTCCTGAATTTTCCTCTACCTACATTTAGACGTTACTTAGAAAAGGTTGTTGGAACTTTAGATGAAACGTCTTTGATTATTGCCTTAGATGAATTCGAGAAAATTGAGGAGTTGATTGAGGTGGGTAAAATCCCTAAGGATTTTCTAGGGTTTCTACGGGCACTGGTGCAAAAAAATTCTAAACTAGGCTTTACCTTCGCAGGGTTGCACACACTTGAAGAGATGACAGCAGATTACTTCCAACCCTTCTTCGCCAGCGTCATCCCGATTCATGTTGGCTTCCAAGAACGTGCCGCAACCCGCCAAATCTTAGCTAACCCAGATGAAGACTTTCCTCTCGACTACGAGCCAGAAACTTTAGACTATATATATAACTTAACACACGGTCAACCTTATTTAGTGCAGTTGCTGGGTTTTCAACTGGTTCGCCGTTACAACGACTATGTTTTTGAGCAGAGACGCTCTCGCGATCCAGTTTTCACTGTGGAGGATGTGAATGCTGTCATCAACAACCCTGAGTTCTTTAAGCGGGGACGCTACTATTTTGATGGCGTTTGGGGTCAAGCGGCTAGAGGTGAGGCTGGGCAACAAGTGATACTTAGGGCGATCGCACCGCATTTAGAGGGGCTAAGTTTGAAGGCCTTAGCTCAATATACAGATATCGATACTGCTGATTTACAGCAAGCACTTAATACTCTCAAACGCCATGATGTCGTTGAGGAGATTGAAGGAAGGTGGCAAATTATCGTTGAATTGTTTCGTCGCTGGGTTTTGCAGTTGTAGTCCTGAGATAACGCGCCAAAACGGGCGAAATGTAGCAGTGTTTAACAGTATAAAAGTAAAATGTGTAATGATAGCTTTATGAAGTTTAGCGTGACGCTAGATCGTGATGAGGATGGAATTTGGATTGTGGAGTGTCCCAGTATTCTGGGTTGTGTGAGTCAGGGTGAGACGCGGCAACAAGCCCTTGAAAACATTAAGGATGCAATAGGAGCTTGTCTACAGGTTCGAGCAGAGCGCGGGATGCCTCCGGTAATTAGATAAAGTTAGGGGATTTACTCATCAGCTCTCGTATCTGAGTGCTCATCTGCTAAGTTTGAAGAAACAAGCTAGTGGAGGTGCAACCGTGAGCATGAGGTTAAAGAATGCTGTTGTGATTGGGGGTAGCATTGCCGGAATGCTGGCGGCGCGTGTACTTGCCGAGCGCTTTGAATCGGTAACGATTGTAGAAACTGATCAACTACCTTTACAACCCGAAGTGCGTAAAGGTGTGCCGCAATCGCCGCAGCCTCATGTCTTATTGACACGAGGATATAGAATTTTAGAGGAGCTTTTCCCAGGTATCGGTTCAGAGTTGAGTGCTGCTTGAGCGCTTTCCATTGATTGGGTGCGAGAGTTTCATCATTTTGTTCAGGGAAAATGGAGTTTGAGTGATGTCGCACCTTCGGATATTGTCTCTTTTACCTGCTCTCGCCCATTGGTAGAATGGGCAATTCGACAAAGACTGACAGAATTCCTCCACGTAAACTTTGTCGAAAAACATCGCGCTGTTGGGTTGCTGACAAATGGGACGCAGGTAACAGGGGTACGTATGCAGGCGATCGCAGGCGATATTGTGGATGTTCCGGCAACCCTGGTAGTTGATGCGGCCGGTCGTCGTTCTCATACACCCCAATGGTTGGAAAGTTTAGGTTTTGATTCACCAAAAGAGACTTTTGTCAACCCATTTTTAGGATATGCTACAAGGCGTTACAAACAGCCAGAGGGTTTTACTGATGACTGGAAAATAATGCTCATTGCTCAAGAACCTCCTGACAATAAGCGGTTGGGATATTTAGCAAAAATTGAAGGTGGGGAATGGATTGCGACTCTTGGGGGTTACGGGCATGATTTTCCCCCATTGGATAATGAGGGTTTTTTGGAATTTGCCCGCAGTCTATCTAACCCCAAGTTTTATGAAACAATCAAAGATGCGGAACCTGTTTCACCAATTATTGCCCATCGTACAACGGTAAATCGGTTGCGGCATTATGAAAAAACCCAGATGCCTCAAGGTTTTTTGGCTTTAGGCGATGCAGTTTGTGCTTTATGTCCAGTGTATGGTCAAGGTATGACAGTGAGTGCTCTATCTGCAATGGTTCTGAAAGATTGGCTGAGTCATGGCAACTTAAATGTCTCGCGCTTTCAAAAAAGCTTGGCAAAGAGTAATTCCATTCATTGGACGCTAGCTACACAGATGGATTCACGCTTTCTCACTACATCTGGTAGAACCAGCAAATCACCCAATTGGGTTGGGAAAATTTTCGCCTGGTATAACCAACAGGCGATCGCCAGTGCCAGTTTTGATTCTGATTTGCACACCTTGTATTTGGAGATTATGCAATTCCTCAAATCTCCTCTAGCACTTTATCACCCACAAGTCATCTTTCGTGTATTGAAACTAAGTAGCACTAAACAGCTAGCTAAAAGCTAATACTCGTTGGCTAGAGATTTTGTGCCAGATCAAGTTTAGTTGAATACTGATCATAAGGTTTGTCGTTGCGCTGTCTACGCTTGATGGCAACTACGAGTCTATGTTGTATTGATGACTGATGAAGCCAACGTGGTTTTATGCTATATCATGAAGAGGCGAGTGCAAGTGATACCGGAAATCTGACCATATTGCTGGCAATGAATGTAGATACTTGACAACTAAGGTGTTGGAAAGACTGAGTAAAAAGCATCGTTATTACCTGCTAGTTCATCTTGAATTGGATTCTGTGTAACAAGTTGTCCAAGAGTCGTCATAACCACAGCTGCTGTTCCTGCTGTTGCTGTAACACCATTAATAGTGCCACTACTTGTAGTTGAACCTTGGGCAGTCCAGCTTGTCCAGGTTTTGCGGGTGTTAAAATCTGGAGAAACAATCAGCAAGAAACAGTCACCTCCAGAATATGGTCCAAGCGGTTGACCGGAAATGCTCAATGCATTACGATTGGCAATATTGTAAGCACTTATACCACCAATGTAGACATTACCATTTTCATCAGCAGTAATCGCTTTCGGGCGAATCGTATTCCCTTGATCTTTGCTCAGTCTAGACAAAGCAAACTGCCCCTTCAAAATGCCACCCGTTGCAGGATTCAACCTAGCATAGTAAGTGATTTGATTGGATTTTGTGTTGTAAGGAGTGTTGTATTTATCAAAACTTACATTTGGAGCATTTTGAGATAAATCGCTGGAATCATAATTATAAATAGTGTTCCCTCCAGCACTTTCTCCGGCAAAGTACAACAAGTTATCTTTGCCGATTGCAACTCTGACTCCCCTTGTATCAGCACAGGAAGAATTCGTTGCATAAGCTTGGGTTGTGGTCCAATCATAATCTTGCCACTTGATCTGACCAGTGTAACTGTACCCCCGGACAAAAGCAACTTGCAACTGACTACATTTTCCCCCATTCTTTTGAGTGTAGCCAGTGACAATGACTGTCTGAGTGTCACTATCAACCGCCACATCCTCAATATACTTCCCTACGGGAGTAAACTGACCTATCTGGTTTCTAGCTGCATCAAAGATAGTGACTTGCTTGTTGAATAAAGCGGCGATCGCACCATCTTGACCAACAGCGACTCTGCGACCAGTACTAAATGTCGCACCCCCACCAGAACCAAGATTCTGACTCCAAAGAACCTGTGCCCCATCAGAACTAATGATGGCAAAGCCGAAATCACCAACCACAGCAATCTCACCAGTTGTGCGGTTGATGTCTAAATCGTCAATTGTATCGCCCAGTCTAGTCACAGACAAAATCTTTTTGCCTTCAGGAGTCATTCGGATAATGACTCCATTACCTCCTGAACTGTTGCTACTTCCTGCTTGTAAGTTGATTGGAGTTACTCCAAAATTGTTATCAACAATTCTTCCTCCTAATACGACTGATCGGTCGGGAGCAATCTCTACAGACGTTCCATTATCGTCGTCTTGCCCACCCAGGTAAGAAGCCGAACAGACTTCTAAGTTTGTGGCAGTTGTGTTAGCTGAAGAACAATTGTTATCTTGCTCCTGAGCTAAAACAATACCGGATAACAAGACCAAGCTAGAGATTCCTGTAGTTACTAAGTAAGTAAAAAATTTGCCCATTGAATCAGGAGTAGAGAGAAGGGACTGCTTTGCGTAGCAAGTAGTGAATGAGTTTTTTCTTCCTTTCGATAAGAGCGTTGAGAGAACTCTGAGCGGCAGCAACATTTGATCAGAACTTCGGGAGCTGTTTCGCGTTGTAGTAAGTGGCGTGAGAGAGTTGGGTAAAGATATTTTCATCTAAAAATCCTTGATACGTTGGAAACCCTGTGGCTGAGAGTCCACGGAGGAAAACGAACTTACGCACGTAAACGTGATAAAAATTTTTCCCCCTTGTTTTGTTGATCTTTCGATGGCAACACTAACTAATTAGGTAGCCGGCAACGCATCCCTTGGTAAAAATTTAAACACTTACTCGTAACGGATACTTGAGCTCAACTCAAGTTAGCAGGTCAGCATACTATGGCTGGGAGATGTGCAAACTTCTAGACTGCCAGAAGCTCCGCCTAGGGTTGCTGACAACCTCGTCGTGAACGTAGTTCGATTTGCCAAGAAGCAGAAGTCTCAGTCATAGAGGTCTATCAACAAAAAAATGATCGATGTATAGCAGCACATAACTGCGGAGAAGTAACAAGTATCAATACTAACTCTTTAATAAAAATGTGCAAGGGTAATTCATGTTGCTAGAGCTTCTTTTTATAGGTCTTTTTGAAGAATTTAATCAATCTTTAATATCTAAGTATTTTTATTTACTTGAACTTGTGTAAGTGTTTATTAATACTCAAAATTTTAATAGCTATATTGATTTTCGCTACATATCAAATATCCTGTAAGGGTGAAAGGCACCGAACACCCTTACTCACTGCAATACTGCTCACTTTACCTGAAAAGATTGGAACAATAAGAGCGATAAATTGAGGGGACACATTCTCTTAAACCCTCTTTTTGAGGGGGTTTAAGGAGGCGTTTCGGCTAGGAGACTAACGAGGAAAAAGTCGGATCCAAGCAGTCTTGCTACCCACTGTATCTGTTGCTTAATGAGTGGAGAATTGGTATTAGATAAAGGTAGCGTGAGGCGGAGCATCCCGGTTTCTCAGTTGAGGATTGGTGTTGATACTTAAAAACTTTTCAATAAATAACAAAGCCCTTAGCGGAAAACCAAGGGCTTTGTTATTGATACTAAGTAGCGGATTAAATAATCTATTTAAGTATCAGCTACTAGCTGATTGGATAGTAGCTAACTACTAAGACCTATTTATTAAGCGTTAGTGGTAGTGTCGGAAAGATTCAAGGCAGAACGTACATTTAATGACAGCATCACGCGGGAAATCCCAGTGAACAGAATGCTAGCACCAACCAGAGTCCCAATAAGCCAAGGCGAATCAAAGGGCCACTGGAACCAAATCATTGCACCTAGCGCTAGGGTAATAATGCCGTCAACTAGCACCCAAGTCCAGTTTTGTTGCGGACGCAACCGAAATGCAAGGATCGACTCGAACACGCCTTCAGTTAGCAGAAAGCTAGCAAGCAACAAAGTCAGCGTGAGGGCACCCCTGAAAGGGTTCGCAAACAGCATCACACCTGTGCCAATGTAAAGGATGCTTAATAAAAGCTGCCAGATGAAGCCTCCATTGGGGCTTTCACCTTGATTGCGGGTTTGAAATGCATATACTAGCTTGGCAATTCCAGCAGAGATCAAAATCCAAGCAAACCAAGTCTCCGCAAAAATCGTTGAGACAGTAGGTAGTGCGATCGCCACAATCCCCAAAACAATTACGAAAATACCAGTTATCAGCGACCCATTTACTTTCTTCTTCAAGTCATTAGAAATGTCTGTTGTCATATAAATTTTTTTTTCATGCTTTAGTAAACTATACGATTAGGCTATAAAATTTCTTAAGTACTTTACACAACCCTAAGGTAGATCCCCCCACAACAGCCTTTACTCTTCAGAACTGTCTTGAGGCTTATACAGTGAAATTCTCTACTCCTATGGTTCCGATTGTGGAGAGTCGGACTTGCGCTGACGGTTCCTATTAGCTTCTTCGATTCGCTGGCGTATTGCTTGCTCGGCAATCAGGATATTCTCTTCAATAGGCAAACCATGTTCATCATACATAGCCGGATACCGTTTCACTTCTAGGGTAGGTGGAATCCGAAACAGAAAACGAATTGCCTCTATATCATCTCGATTTTCCCGCACATAGGCTTTGAGTTCAGCTTTACTCATTTGTGCAAAGTTTGGTTTCATAAGAAATACCACTCTCCATCAGGAGGTACAATAATTTGATGTTCATCGTCAATGCCCGCGAGAATAAAAATGTCTACCGTTTGTTCCTCAAAACGGAATAGATGGATGTCTTGGTAAAGATTAGACAACATTTGACAAACTCTTACACAGGCTAAAGCTTGTTTGACTGTAAGGTTAATAGTATTACTTTCCTCAATTTTGAAAAAGAGATTATGATACTGTAATATCTATTAACCCATGTTGCTAGTTATGTTGAAGAGCAATGGCTTCGGGGTTACGGAAGCTATAAAATTATCCTCCGGAAAAAATCACTATCGCCAAAAAGTTTGCGCTTTTATGTGTTTAGTCATGTCGGGAACTGGCTGACAGTCATCAACATTTGTAGAAGTGAGCTTGAATGCAAGCAAATCTCCCTGGAATAATGTATCAATATTAATTAACGATTTGTTTCACCAGGTCGGAATGATACTCTAAAATTTTTCATTATCTTCTTCTACGACCTCCGCTTTATCTGTTAACGGCTTTACTACCCGTGCGATCGCCTCAGTGATAAAACCCCGAATAAATTCATCCCGGCGATTGAGTTGAAACTGTCGCTGTACAACCTCAGTCATACCACCATCACCCCAATCTTGATCGTGGCGAAAGTACTCAATAAAACTCTTACCAGCAATTCGCGTCATATAAGCTGCTGTTACTCCTTGAATTGCTCGCCCAATCACAAAAGTACCAACATTCAGTTGCAATGCTGTAGAAATTAATTCCAGCGCACCCTTGACTATCCCTAAACTCGCGAGAGTTTTTGCTAAAGAAACGGCTAACTCTCGTCCGCGTTCCATATTTAGTTCACAGCCGTATATCTTACCAATTTCTACAACCATTTGAGCATTAACAGCAGCCGTCGCCAGCAAATCTACACCTGGCAAAGGTGTTACCGAAACAACACCTGCACTAATCCATTGAAAGCGCTGTACTATTTTCTCAGCTTGACGGCGACGTTGACCATCGATAAGTTTCCGTGCTTCTTCTCCTAATCTTAAAGATTGCAGTAGAATATTATCTGCGACTAAATCTTCTCCCTCTGCTCGCAAAATGACTGCCATCCGTCTCAATATCGGTAAAATATCTATATCAGGCTGAAAAATCTCGCCATCTTCTAACTTTACTGCTTGAGGATTAGCGGTAATCGCCACGACATCATTAACTGCTATAAATCCCCGTACTCGCTGACGCAATCGTGCCAAAATCGCTTCTTTATCTTCGTCTGTATATAAATCTGTTTTGTTGAGTACAAGGAGCGATCGCTTGCCAATTTCTGCTAATACTCGCAGTGGGTCATATTCTGATTTCCTAATATCATTATCTACAACAAACAACAACAAATCTGCTTCTGTTGCCAGAACTTTAGCAAGTTGTTCTCTCTCAGTTCCCGCCACTCCTGCTTCTAAAATCCCTGGTGTATCTGTAATTAATATCTTGCGTTCTAATCCTTTCAACCTCAGACAATAAGTTTCCCCCACTTGGGTTGTTCCCATCGGTGCATCCACCCTACCCACAATACGTCCCATCACCGCATTGACTAAAGAGGTTTTGCCAGCACTACCAGTACCAAATACGACGACTTGAATCTCACCACGAGCTAAGTTTGCTTCAATTTCCCGCGATTTACTGAGTAAAGCTTGTCTTGCAACCTCATCTTGAATTTGCGCTACCTGTTGCTGTACTGCTTGTAGAGTTGAAGATGCGGCTTCTGGTTTGGCTGTGGGAACTTGTACTTGAGCGCTTTGTCTCTTGGCACGGCGGGAACGCTGTTCGCCAGCCCGAATCACCAGCACATAATAGACAAAAACGGCAATTAACGCTCCGATCAAAACAACCAGCAACAACAACAGCAGATTGCCTAGTAATGGAGAAGAATAAGAAAACTGCCAGTAAAGCCGTGAGAAAGAATCAATTAACCATAGGGTTAACCCCAGAATGAAGATTAAACCAACAATCAGCGTAACTATGCGCGGCAGAGGCATGGATGGTAAAGGTTAGGGGGTATATTAACAGATACTTCTCATCTTAATCCTTTCAGCATTCAGACCGAAGTGTCGTGACTCGCTGCGGAGTGACATTTTATGTCTCCGCGCTTTCTTGTATTAACTTGACATTTATTATAAAATGTGCATCAGCAATTTTTCGGTCTGAAAGTTTGAGGAAGAGGCTCTCGGCTGAGAGCCCCTACTTTTGGTTGCAATACGCCCCTACGATGTGGTCAATTGACCGGAAAACTGCTGTAATTCAAAAAGCCTGTATCCATGCTTTAACAGAATATTCAGTCCAAATACCGTTTTGCCAATAAGGATCGGCTTCAACTAACTGGCGTACGATGGCTTCGTCCTCGGCTTCGTAAATACCAAAAACTTTAGTGATATCTTTGGTAGGACCGATGGTGATTAACACACCGGATTCTTTCTGTTTTGCAAGTCCGTCTAGATGAGCTTGACGGTAGGGTTCTCTTTTTGTGAGGACATCTTCGCAATAAGTTCCCCACATTACAAACTTAGGCATGGTTTAAAAGTTAGGATTTAGAAGGCGCGGAGTTGAGAGGAGCGGCAGGAGCGGAATTTTTTTCCTAACTCTTAGCTCCTGAGAGTGACACCAAATTTTTCCACAAGGGCTTCGCGGACTTTTTGATGTATGGGTTCGACTTCTGCATCGGTGAGGGTGCGATCACCAGACCGATAGACTAAGCGAAATGCTAAACTTCGCTGTCCTGGCGCGACATTTTCGCCTTGATATTCATCAAACAATTCCACTGACTCTAGCAAATTGTTGGCAGCTTTAGTAATTGCTTTTTTAATATCAGCAACTGTCACTTTAACAGGTGCGAAGAAGGCTATGTCTCGGTCTGTCGCCGGATAATTGGAATAGGCTTTAAACTGGGGGACTAGGATTTCTTCTTGATCAATAACCTCTAAAAGCACATTGAGATCTAATTGAAACAAATAAACTGAATCTGGTAAATCTCTTTCTCGCCGCAGTTGGGGATGCAGTTGCCCAAACATGCCAAGTTTGTTTCCTCCTACCCACAAGGAGGCGGTACGTCCTGGATGGAAGCGTCCGTCACGACGATCTGGTTGATACTCCACAGAAAGACAAAGTTGGTGAAAGACGCTGTCTAAAAGACCTTTGGCTTCAAACCATGTCATTGGTTGCTCGCGGTTGCTTCTTGTCCACTTGCCGTTCGTGGGATCGCCTCCCATGATGCCGGCGATCGCATCTGCTTCTAGCAAACCTTCTTCTTCCTGCCAAAAAATTCGCCCAATTTCAAAGCCGTTTAGGGAACCGTTTCCCTGTTCTAAATTATACTGAAAGGCATCGATCAAGCCTGAGATTAAATCGGTTCGTAGTGCTGAATATTCTATAAATAAAGGATTTGTCAGTACGACTTGTCTATCTTCTCCTGGTTTTACTAAAGAATAGTGCATCAGCTCTGTCAATCCCACTGCACGCAGCGATGCTCGCAATTTACGGCTCAATTCTTGATCTAAAGGCAGATAACCAGCTTCTGCCTTTTCTGGTAAAGTATCGCAAAAATTGTTGTAGCTATAGAGACGGGCAATTTCTTCAATTAAGTCTATCTCTCGCTCTAAATCGCGGTAACGATAAGGTGGTACGGAAACTGTCCAGGTACTGTCTCCTGAAGAAGTTAACTGACATCCCAGTGCAGTGAGAATTCGTTCGGCATCTGCACTTTGGAGTTCTCCTGTTTCCTCTCCCAAATTAATGGGACCGAGGATTTGATTAACTCTGTCTAAACGCAGTTCAATTGAGCGTGTCCAAGTGGAAGGATCAGGGCGCGTGTCAGCAATTTCTTGCTTGACAATTTTGCCGCCTGCTATTTCAGTAATCAGGGATAAAGCACGACGACAGGCAACTTCTAATTCGGCACGGTTTACACCGCGTTCGTATCTACTTGAAGCTTCTGTCCTTAACCCAACGCTTCTTGAAGAACGGCGAATTGCCACAGAATCAAAGAGTGCTGCTTCTAAAACCAGGTTTTGAGTTCCATCATGAACTTCTGTTTCTTCCCCACCCATCACTCCTGCTAAGGCAACGGGTTTGTTGTTAGCAGTGATCAGCAAATTTTGGGTTGAGAGAGTGCGAGTTTTTCCATCCAAAGTTTTTAGAGATTCTTCGGCATCGGCGAAGCGGACACCGATTTGTAGAGACGCGCCACGATGAGTTTCAACAGGAGTAACAGATTGTAAGCGATCGCGGTCAAATGCGTGTAATGGCTGTCCCCATTCCCACAAAACGTAGTTAGTAATGTCTACAACATTATTTATGGGTTTTACACCTGCAGCACGCAAGCGCTGTTGCAGCCATTCAGGTGAGGGGGCAATTTTTATTTGTTCGATCTCTGTGCCTATGTATGCGGGACAAGCTTGTGTCTCAGCAATTTTTAGGGTTAGATTTTTTCCTTCCTCCGGAATTAATACTTGATTGATCTGCGGGATTTTCAACTTTGCGCCTGTCAAGGCTGCGACTTCCCGAGCGACACCAACCATACTTAAAGCATCAGCACGATTAGCAGTCGCAGTCAAGTCTAAAACTACATCATCTAAACCTAAAAGTGGTCGAACATCGCTCCCCAGTTGCAGATTTTCGTTATTAAAAATATGAATACCGTCTACATCACTTTCGCAACCAAGTTCCTTTAATGAACAAATCATACCATGAGATGGCACCCCTCGGAGTTTTGCGGGTTTTATTTTTAAATTAATGTTGGGTAGGAAAGTACCGACAGTTGCTACTGGTACATAAATATCAGATCGGACATTGGAAGCTCCACAGACAATATTTAAAGTCTCTCCTGTACCGATATCAACTTGGCAAACACTCAGTTTATCAGCATTGGGGTGAGGTTGGCGTTCTAACACTTTCCCAACAACAACACCAGCGGCCCAAGCGCGACGATCTTCAATCTCTTCCACTTCAAAACCAGCCATTGTCAGCGCTTGGGCCAACTCTTCCGGGCTGGGTTTCAATTCTACGAGTTCCTGCAACCATTTAAGAGAAATACGCATGGATTGTGTGTGGTTGTGCCAAATAATTAGCTTAAATCATAATGCATCGTCTATTTTATCGCAGTCCTATCCTAATTGTGAAATATTCGTCTACATAACTAGTAATTGAATCTGGTAAATAAAGTTACTATTCGCGCTTTGCTGATTACTTCCTATTCAAGCAGTTTTCATTTTTACTTTCAAGGTAGCGCTCATAGCAACTTAGGTTATTAAGTAAGAGTTTGTAGTAAACACTGTAGTGCTGCGCTTACTAAGCACTAATGTTTTACCTTTACTCTTCTTTACCTAATTAGATTTTTTATCACCAACTTACTTATCTATTAGCGAGCAATTAAATTAAATGCATAAATACCATTTTCAATAAATCTGTCCGACTAAAAGGCTTTGTTAGATATCCTGAACACCCTACCAATCTGGCTTTTACTTTATCGACAATCCCCTTATTGCCTGTAACCATTATAATAGGAGTATTTTTAAAGAGAGAGTTATTTTTAATAATCCGACATAACTCATAACCATCAATTCCTTCCATATTTAAATCTAGTAAAATCAAATCTGGTTTATGGCGAATAATCGGCATAACTGCTTTTACAGGATCGCTGATAGTCACTACAGAAAAATTTTCATCTTCTAAAAAGCGTCTTATTTCTTTAAGAAATATAGGACTATCATCTACAGAAATAATTTTATATATTTTTTGTCCATTTACAATAGTTGTAGGTACTTTTCGAGAATCTAAGTCTATCTGCTCTTCTTTTATTAATTCATGATTGTTATCATTTTGACTAATGGAAGGTATCTGTATTTTTTGGGAAGCTGCTATATCTTTTGCCTCAAGCTCCACGCGATTTTTGACGCTATTTTTTATTGGAGTATTTTCTCCTATATTATTACCTACTTTTTTGATATGATTAGCCTTCAACGTTAATTCTTCAAAAGTCTTTGGTAATTTATCAAAAGGTGGATCTGGTTCGTGTAATAAAATTGAGCCATTTAAAATATAAGGGTATAGATTGCGAGCGAGTTCCACTTCATCTTGATTGATAATGACGGCAAGATGACGTAGGCTGAAACCCTTCATCCAGTAAGCTAAATGGTGCTGAATTTCTGGTAATTTATCTTGCTGCTTTGTTGCAGGTGTCCATAAATAGGGACGCTGATAGGGAGAAGAAATCTTCGTACCTAAAGATTGCCAGCCGTGCAATCGCTCCTGACAACGCTCCACTATTTTTTCGACATCTAGCTTACAAATTATTGGTAATTTTTGTGATATATTCCCTAATTTATATGTTCCTTGTTTGATTAACAGAAAAGATTCGATAACTTCTTTAACCAATTCTTGAATCAGCACTGCTGCTTGTGTAGATTGCAGATAGCGTTGACTTATTAACCAGCATATGGCTTGGTATTCTGTTGGTAACTGGTAAGGAGAGTTCTCATTTAAATTTGCTTGATGTTCAACTAACTGACTTTGTGATTCAGTTTCAAACATCAAACGCAATTGGACACGCGCTTCACTGCTTAAAGTCGGAACTTGATGACTGAGGCGGCGCAAATGGCGTTCGAGGCGATCAAACGGTTCGACTGAATGGGTTGCATAAGTAATTTTTCCTTGCTCTAGATAAATCACCCAGGAAACTGAGTTGTTCAAAGCTTGCAAAGAAGTATTTTCGGAACAATTCGATAATTGTCTTAATAGATTTAAGGGACGCAGTTTTGTAAACGTGGCAAAATGACTCATAAATTCTGAAATAGATTCCGGGAAATAAGAGGAATTGTTTGTTAATTAAAGTATTAATCTTAAAAGCGTTTGAAAATAAATTTTTGGATATATTATAAACCAAAAATATT
>JAQYWO010000459.1 GCA_029379215.1 Rhizonema sp. PD37 | reverse complement strand
TTTCCTGGACTCGCATTAATTCCTCTCACACAGACAGAATGAGCGAACGTACAGTCCTGTGTGTGAATCAACAGCTTTTTCAACTTACATGGCATACATGGTGCAGAAGCGAAGTGACCGAGCGGCACGTCTTTCAAGCGTGTGATTAACGGGTTTAAGTCCCGTCTGCACTGCCAAATGTATGAGTCGGTATCCAAGTCCGGTTGAAGGAAACCGTCTGTAAAACGGATGCCTATGTGCCCCGTAGGTTCAAATCCTACCCGACTCATTATGGAGAGGTCGAAGCGGCAAAGCAAGCTGTTTGCGCAGTCGTGAGATTCAACATCTCACGCTCGGGTTCAGCTCCCTCTCTATCAGGCTTTGAGAACGTGGTGTAACTGGATAACATCTCAGATTACGAAACTGAAGAGTGGGGGTTCAAGTCCCTCCGTTCTCGCCTTATCTCCCGGTAACTCAGTTGGTAGAGTGCCTGTTTGAAGAACAGGAGGTCATCCGTTCAATCCGGATCTGGGGGACTGGCACATTGCCTCATAGCGATAGGGGGCAGAGCGACGCGCTGTTAACGCGGGGGTTGTAGGTCCCTTGTCCCACTGGGGCAGCCATTTATTGGGAAGTAGGCAAATAGGCAAAGCCGTCGCACTTTGAATGCGAAGTTTGAGGGTTCGATTCCTTCCTTCCCAGCCTATGCTCCTGTAGCTCAATGCGGCAGAGCGATCGCCTTGCAAGCGGGAGATTAGGGGTTCAAATCCCCTTGATTTCATGATGGTGTCTGAAGCCAAAGCGGTCGCGGCGCTGGTTTGTGGAACCAGTTATAGCGGGTTCAAGCCCCGTCAGACACCCCTTTAGGGAAGATGCCGTTAAATGGTTGGCAACCGCAAAGCGAAAACCGGGGTAGGGTAACACCCAGGGGTTCGATTGGACACTCAGAACACATTACACGCACAGCAGCAGCAGGAGTGTCTACTGACGCGTGCGGTTGTGAGGCGGCTATCGCCGCATGGGTTTTGGAAACTCAAAATACTTTCCAAAACCCATGCGACAACTCACGATATCAGATCTAGGGGTTTTACTTAATTCAAAAACTCTAGCTTCGCCAACCAATCCTGACCAAAAAAACCTCCAGTTAATTATAAAGCAAATTTTTCTGGGACTCCCTGTAAAACCACTGTTGGATGCACACCCACAAATTAACCAATGGGTCGATCAGGTGCGATCGCTCATTCCAGAAATATTTACTTTTAAAAAAGATAAATTTCTCATTGACGCTCACTTTAGTACTGCTTTGCAACTTAATGACAACAAGGCAGTCATCGATATCAGCACAAATGTAGCCTTTGGAAAAAAATCGGTGAGGCTAATTGAGTGGGCAGTTCGACAACCTCGACTCAACTGGTATGACAAAGTTAAGCTCTGGGTAACTTCAGAGTATTTAATGATTCCGCCTGAGCAGTTACAATTAACAATCTTAGCATTGCATCCCAAACAAGCAGCTAAAAAATACGAAATTTACTGGAACCAAAAACAGCATGAAAAAACCAAAAAATGGCTAGTTTCAGTATTAACTGAACAGCCGATTCGCCAAGAAAGAAAATTGTCAACTGTATTTGGAGCGCATACTATCTCTTCTCAAGTACTGGTACCTTTAGAAGAAATAGAGGAAGTAGAAATTTAATACTGTTCAGTCCTACTCAAAACTCAACAACTTAGCAACACCAAAATTAGAGAAATTAAAAACACCTTGAAAAACGGGTGTAACGGCGTCTCTGGGCAAAGTAAAACTGCACTGCCTAACAAATAGTACCAACGGTCAAGCTGATAGTAGAACGCTAGTATTGCCAAGACCAAGAAACAAGCCATCAAAAACCAACCACAAGCATCGAAAATCACCAAGCTAACTTTACCAATTAAATTTCGTTGCTCATGGATTTTATGTTTTTGAAACATTGACTTGTCCACATTGCTATCACCGCTTTCCTAACAATAATTTTGACACAATTGTGCATATGAAATACTTCTACATCGGCTGTCACCAACCTAATCATGCTCACTTGTTCAAGAGGTGCTGCATCTCGCTGGGGCGGTTACTCAACCGAAAAACCGAAAAAATTTCTGTCCAAACAACTGGATACTTGATTGCGGAAGCTTTGGTGAATTTCACTTAGAAATTAAAGAATATGCTGACCAAGTTGAACGTTGGTGCATCTGTGGACAACTTGATGCTGTTGTCGCACCCGATTACCTATGCCAACCCCAGCACCTACGTCGTAGCAACAAATCGGTAGCCGAACATCAAGAAGCAACGATTGCAAACTATGATGCGCTAAGGCAAATTATCAACAAAGTTTATATCATGCCGACCCTGCAAGGACTTCAGAAGCAAGACTACATCAGGCATTTGAAGCAGTATGGCGATCGCCTACCACATAGTGCTTGGGTTGGGGTAGGTTCGCTAGTTGGTCGTCACCCCAAGACTATTGCTGCAATTCTCAGCGGCATCAAGGAAGTCCGCCAAGATTTGAGACTTCACGGATTTGGCTGTGGTAAGCGATCACTACGTTACGGTGAAATATCACAGTGGCTGTGGAGTGCGGATACAATGGCTTGGTCTCTGGCTGCTCGCCGAGAAAAACGAAACCCTGATGACCCATTTGAAGCACAACGTTACCTCAAAGAAGTGGAAGAAATGTCCGTTCAAAAGAGCTTGCTTCCATTATTGACGACAGATGTCTACCGGGACTAAAGAGCACTCAACGGCTGCCAATCTGCGGAGGTGCAAAAACGCGAGGGGTAAAGTTCTTTCTCTTAGGAACAACGGAGTCTAAAGCATCAAGAGTGCCACTTTCTCCCTTTGGTGAGCTGGTGGGCGGAACGTTACCAACTTCGTCTGGCAACGGCAGCATCCGCTCTGCTTCCTCAATCCGCTCGTAAAGGGCAGCGGTCAGCTGGTCAAGGCTGGCAAGTTTGACACGGCTTTCCAAATACGTTCTCACATGCGTATCCCAAAGTTCCTCGCTCTCGTCTTTGCGTTTTAAATCTGATTTGGGAATTGGTATTGTCAAGGGGTAAGGGATGGAGCCTTCTCCAAGAGAACTGTAACCTGGATTAGTGATGACACACCTGCCTGGAGGAAAACGCAAAATTTCATCTACTGAGAACAGTGGCATTTTCTGAAGAGATTCACTCCAACTCGTTGACTGATTTCCATTGGAGCGGCTGGTAGACTTATTTTTGATAGTAATTTCTTTTTCACCATACCGCTCGGAATATTTTTTGGCAGTGTCAGGATTACCTGGGTTGAATAGAACATGTGTACTACAAGCACTGGCGATCGCCGCCCCTAATTTTTCCCCATAGCCTTCGTACAACTGCTCCAAGCTTTGAATTCCCAGAATAAAACAAGCGCCATTAGAACGGTATTCATTGATCCATTGAGGCATCCGATCCAACCGGATTGAAGGAAATTCGTCAAGCGAAATGATTAAAGGGTCTTTTCGTGGACGACTAAGGTTAGAAACAACCATCAAATGAATTGCTGCTGCTAACAATGGTCCCACGACGCTTCGACGCTCGTCATCTAACTTAAAGACAATCATTTCTCGACCTTCAATTTGTGTGGGAATGTCGGAATTGCCGATAAAAGCCCTCAACAAATCAGCCTGGATAAAACTACTAAATGTTCCCGCCGCCGTCGTCAAAATACCGGAAATTGTCTTTTCTGCATCCTTCGCACTCAGGAACTGATTAAAACTGGTGGCGATCCACTCGTCCATAGCACGAGACTGCACGGCAAAGTCAATGCGCTTCACTAAATTGGGCAGTCTCAGCACGCTATAAACCATTGCCATGTCTGGATAGCGAGACCCCTTAACTAGCTGTAGAATCGCTTTAGCTAGCAAGTCTCCAGCCTTGGAGAAAAACTCATCACCCTTTCCCTGACTAGAACTGGCGTTTCTGTTAATAACTTGCCCAATCTCCCCTGCCATGACTGCGTCTTGCGGGGACTTCATAAAGTCAAGAGGATTTATAACCCCTGAATAGATTTCCCCTGGCGCAAACACCCGAACTTTATAGCCGTAACGTGCTGCCAGCGGTGCATGGAGCTTGAGTTGGTCGCCTTTCTTGTCGTAAAGTACAATCGGAAACCCTTGAACCATCGCACTTTCTAAGGCGCGATCAATTGTTGAAAACGTTTTTCCAGATCCAGGAGCACCAATTACCAAGATAGACCGTTCAGCATGAGTCAGCCAAACCGTAGGAATCGCGCCCATCGCTGTTTGCACGGTAGCGATCGCACCTTTAAGATTCTTCCCGTTCCACCAATAACGAGGACTACCACACCAAAGACAAACCTTATTATGTTTGCGCTCCTTTATCTGCTTAAGCGCCAGTTGGGTTGCCGCTAACTTCTCAGCAATTCCACAGACCTTACCAGTGGTAATTTTACCTTGTCCACCCCCAACAAATCGCAGCACCAAAAGGATAAAAATTAGCCCACCTATTGTTAATAGCCCTTCTGGACTACTGAATTGTTTGAACAACCCACCCATATCAATTGAAGAACGTGGAATTGAAGCTTGTGTTTTACTAGTTGCAATGACAGGTGAGAATATTGCCTGGTTTAACAAAAATTTGGAATCAAAACTCATCTCTTTTGATTAAAATAGTTTTTAAACGTCTTGAACCGCTATTTGTAGCTACAAATTGCTCAAAATAGGCAAGCTATCTTAACAATGATATAAACAGTTTGGTTCTTCAAAAAGGCAGAATTTTTACCCTCTGTGAACAGCTATGGAGGCGATCGCACTACTCCTGTTTTTAACTCTAGAACTTTGGAGCATGAAGAAATGTCTGTAAAAGTGTAAATAAAAATGAGAAATACTTGCAGAAAGTACTTTAATATGTATTTGAATGGCTAGTACAA